>JBIQKQ010000113.1:0-11110 GCA_044506365.1 Hyphomicrobiales bacterium | reverse complement strand
CGCTGGCAGCGCGACAGCACCGTGATCGGCACCTTGCGGATTTCGGTGGTGGCGAAGATGAACTTGGCGTGCGGCGGCGGCTCTT
This sequence comes from Hyphomicrobiales bacterium, assembly GCA_044506365.1. GTDB lineage: Bacteria > Pseudomonadota > Alphaproteobacteria > Rhizobiales > Xanthobacteraceae > Pseudorhodoplanes. Next base: position 11,025 of record JBIQKQ010000113.1, on the reverse strand, counting down.
CCAGCGTCTTGAGCAGCGCATTGAACGCCGCCGCAGACAGCATATGCACTTCGTCGAGGATATAGACCTTGTAGCGGGCGCTGACCGGCGCGTATCGCACGGCATCGTTGATCTGCCGCACGTCATCGACGCCGTTATGCGAAGCGGCGTCCATTTCGTGGACGTCGATATGGCGGCTTTCGATGATCGCCTGGCAATGCTCGCCGATCGCCGGCATGTCCACGGTCGGACCTTTAATCGAGCCGTCCGGCAATTGATAATTCAGCGCACGGGCCAGGATGCGGGCGGTCGTGGTCTTGCCAACGCCGCGCACGCCGGTGAGAATCCAGGCCTGCGGAATGCGACCTGTCTCAAACGCGTTCGAGATGGTGCGGACCATGGCGTCCTGGCCGATCAGGTCGGCAAAGGTCGATGGCCGGTAGCGGCGCGCCAGCACGCGATAGCCGCCGGCGCCTTGCGGCGCGGCTTCCACCCACGTCTGATTGCTGGTCTCGCTCATCGCGCTTCCGGGTTCGCGGCGCCGGCGCGGCCCGGACACCTCATCGCTGCGAAAAGGGGTGGGAGGCTGACGAGCGACCCGAACCGAAGCTCGTTAGGGCTGCTTCCTTCCGGACCTGACCCGGTTGGCGAGTGGCTCGCCCACCGCCAACCTCCCATGCGCTATATCGGGCCTTGCCGCGCCGAAAGCAAGCAAAACGGCGCCCGAAGTGATAGGCTGACGTTTCCTGCAATGCCTTGGATAATCAAATGAATTCGGATGGCTGGGGGCTGCACCCGCAACTTGCCCGGGACACCATGGAACTCGGCGATCTGGCGCTCTCGCGGGTCCTGATCACAAAGGACGCAAATTACCCCTGGCTGCTGGTCGTTCCCCGCCGGCCGGGAATCGTCGAGATCATCGATCTGGACGAGGTCGAGCAGGCCCAGCTCATGGTCGAGATTGCACGCGTCAGCCGCGCGCTCAAGGCCGTGACGCAATGCGACAAGATCAATGTCGCCGCGCTGGGCAACGCAGTCCCGCAGCTGCATGTGCATGTGATCGCACGCCGTAAGACCGACAAGGCGTGGCCGAAGCCGGTCTGGGGCGCGGCGGAACCGCTCGATCATGACGAAGCAGAACTGGACCGCTTCGTGGACGCGATGACAAAGAAGCTTTGGGTGGGCTGACCATGCAAAAAGCATTGGGCTTTGGACCATGGCCGAGCCTTGGCTACGTCGACAGCGCGCTCGATCGCGCAGCGCTCCGGCGCATTGATCCGCGATTTCTCGATGATTGCGCGGCGCAGGAGACGTGCGGCTTCTACGTCATCAGCGGCGAGATGGTTGTGCTGAAGCGGCTGGACGAGGGTTTTGACGCGATGTTCTCGGCGCGAGAGGTCGCTGCCCTTCAGTCGGTCCGGCAGTCCATCGCGTGGTCCATGGAGCGTGTGTTTCTTGGTCTGGCGCAGGATGCCGGCCGCTTCGGCCTGTCGATCCCGCTCGATGCAATCGAAGCGCTGAAATCCGAACCGCGCTTCCACGTCACCGATCTGCGCTCGATCGCGGTGCAGGGTCTCGTGCCGGCGGATCACCTTGCGCCGCTGGCTGCGGCCAAGGCGTTGCTGCATTGGCATGCGCGCCGGCACTTCTGCAGCAATTGCGGGCACGCGACAGAGGTGGTGCAGGGCGGCTGGCGGCGCGATTGCACCCATTGCAAGGCGCAGCATTTTCCGCGCACCGACCCGGTCGTGATCATGCTTGCGGTTCGCGGCGAACGTTGCCTGCTTGGGCGACAGCCACGCTTCGTGCCTGGCATGTGGTCGTGTCTCGCCGGCTTTGTCGAGCCAGGCGAGACCATCGAGGAAGCGGCGCGCCGCGAAACCCTGGAGGAGGCCGGGATTCACTGCGGCAAGGTGCGCTATTTCGCATCACAGCCTTGGCCGTTTCCGTCGTCATTGATGATCGGTTGTCACGCCGAGGCGATTTCCGAGCAGATTGTCGTCGATCGGGATGAACTGGAAGATGCACGCTGGTTCTCGCGCGATGAAGCCGCGGCGATGCTGATGCGCACGCACCCGGAAGGCCTCGGTACCCCGCCGCCGGTCGCGATCGCCCATCACATCATCCGCGCTTGGGTGGAACGGGGCGATGACGTTTTCACCTGAGACATCGGCGCGCAAGCTTGTCGTTTGCGCCGGCATGGCCGTCATCGATCACGTGTATCGCGTCAGCGCGTTTCCTGTTCCGGGCACCAAGATCCGCGCCGACGACTTCTTCTCGGTGCTGGGCGGATGCGCCGCGAATGCGGCGATCGCGGTACGCCGGCTGGGCGGGCGGGCGCGCGTGGTCGCACCACTCGGTGGGCCGCCAGGCTTCGATCTCACGGGCGACAACGTCTTGGCAAAGCTTCAGCGCGAAACCATCGATGTTGCGCATGTCGTACGCTTCAACGGAGCGGCATCGTCGCGGTCGTCAATCTTCATCGATGGCGGTGGCGAGCGAACCATCGTGAGTTATCGCGATCCAAGGATCGAGGATGCCCGCCCGCGCGATCCGCAAGGCGCGATTGCAGATGCCGATGCGGTCCTGATCGATAACCGTTTTCCGGAATTCGTGCGGCCGGTCGCGCGCGCTGCAGCGGCTGACGGCAAGATCGTCGTGCTCGACGGCGACAGGCCGACCTGCCTGACCGACGAGCTGCTGACTGCGGTGACCCATATCGTATTCTCGGCCGAGGGCTTGCGCAAAAGCGCAGAGACGGAGGACCTCCCGTCCGCTCTGGCGCTGGTCGCGAAACGCACGGACGCCTTTGTCGCTGTGACCGACGGACCGAACGACATGATGTGGTGGGACGACGGCGCGCTGCATCGGCTCGCCGCCTTCCGTGTCGAGGCAGTGGATACGCTGGCTGCGGGCGACGTTTTTCACGGTGCATTTGCGCTGGCGCTCGCCGAAGGTCATGCGGCCGACGCCGCGATGCGGTTTGCGGCAGCAACCGCTGCGATCAAGTGCAGCCGCCCCGGAGGCGGCGCCGGCGCCCCGGACCGTGCCGAGGTGGATCGGCTTCTGGCGGCGGCACCGTAGCGCTTGCATAGAAGGATTTTCTATATATAGCTGTTATCGACCTCAAAAAGGGAAAAATATTCCAGGTGCTGCATGGATGCCATTGACCGGAAGATTCTGCTGACGCTGCAGGAGGATGCTTCGCTCTCGGTGGCCGAGATTGGCCAGCGCGTCGGCCTGTCGTCGACCCCGTGCTGGAAGCGGATCCAGCGGCTCGAAGCCGACGGCGTGATCCAGAGGCGGGTCGCGATCGTCGATCAGGACAAGGTCGGACTCGGCATTACGGTCTTTGTTTCGGTCGAGACCGATGACCATTCCGAGGACTGGCTCGGCCGCTTTGCCAGCGCTGTCAGCGCGATGCCGGAGGTGATGGAATTCTACCGCATGGCCGGTGACGTGGATTACATGCTGCGCGTCGTGGTCCAGGACATGCAAGCCTACGACGCCTTCTACAAGAAGTTGATCGCCGCCTCGCCGTTGAAGAATGTCACGTCGCGATTCGCGATGGAGAAGATCAAGTCGACCACCAGTCTGCCGATCCCCTGATGCCGCCGGCTCAGGTGGCGTTGTCCAGCCGCGGTCGCATGAAAATCTGGTCACTCAGAGTCATCGGGCCGGTCACGACATAGCCAATCGAGGGCTGATAATTGTAGGACGCCTCGCCCCATACGAGGGACGTTTCCGGAACGTTCAGCGCCGCCGGCAGGGTGACAGTGGACCCGGCGGCGCGCGCCGACGCGTTCTTCGCGCTGCTCCATCTCACTTTGGCGTTTCCATTCTTGTCGACATCCACCAGCGATACGACAATTTGGGCCGACGCAAGCGGGTACGGCGCAAGGACCGCGGCCGCGGCGCCGAGTGCGGCGTTGGCGTCCGCCGTGTTCGCAGTGCTGACGCTTTGCGCCTGTGCGACGAGGTCTGCAACGGTTCGCGCGGTCAATGTGACCTTGCGGTCGATGCTGATGCCTTGCGACAGCTCGACGCCGCCGAGATAGAGCGTCAGCATCAAGGGCAGCAGCATGGCGAATTCGACTGCGGATATGCCGCGCTTGTCCTTCGCAAACTCAGTCAGGCGCCGGATCACAGCGCCGCCTTTCATGAAGCCGATCGCCCGCATCGTCGTCTCACTCAGAAGGGTTCGTTCTTGAACGCGGCGGTCGCCATCAGCAGCCGCTTGCTGCCGGCGAGGTCGGCGAGATTGAGCCCGAGCAGAGACACATAGACCGGCCATTGATACATCAGCCGGACCACGACAATGTCTCCCGCTCCACCAGGCGTATAGCTTGGGGTGAAGGTCAGGTTGCCGTTCGCGTCAATGGGCTTTGAGGTGTCGGCGGAACCGAATGCCGAATAGGTTCGCACGTCGACCTGGATGCCGTTCGCGCAATCGAACAGGCCGAACACCCGCTTGCAAACCTCTTCCTTGAACTGCGCCTGACTGAAGCCGGCCTTCTGCGCCTGACCCGTCAGGATCAGCCGCGCTGAATCGGCAGCCGCGGTCTCCAGCACCTGACCGGCGAAGAACACCAGCGCAGTTTCGAGAATGGCGAAGACGAGCGCGAGAAACGGCGCCGCAACCATCGCGAATTCGACCGCCGCGGCCCCGTCATTCCTGCGCGCGAAGCGGCGCACAATGCGCGGCGCGAACGCCCGCATGGAGCGCGGGGCGGCTTCGTGTTTGACGGCCTTGAACATAGCAATCACCAGCTTGATCCGGCGCAGGCCGGAACGGTGGGATTTGTATCAAACAGCCGTTTGCGAAGTGTTGCCCCCATTCTGAACGCAAGCGGTGACAGCGTTTACAGGTTGAAAACCATATTCAGGGCTCACGGACGTGCGCGCAAAAGCGAATGGCCCCGCCGGATCGGCGGGGCCATCGTGACGTCAGGCTCAAAGTGCAGCTATCGGCAGGGATGGTATTGGCCGTCATAGCCAAGATACAGTCCGGTGGCCGGATTGAAGGACCGGTATTTCGAAGAGCAATAGGCGATCCAGTCGGCACGAGCCCCATAAACGGGAGCATAGGCCGGCGGCGGCGGTGGTGCCGATGCCGCACCGGCGATCGCAGCGCCAAGCGCCAGTCCGCCAAGCACACCGGCGGCGACTGCTGCCCCATCGCCGCCGCGGCGATAATAGCGGTGGCCATGATAATGGCGGCCGCGCCAACGGACCTCCTGCACGAGTTGCCGGTCTGGTGTGCCCAGGGCCGAGAGGCCGGTCGCGGCGGGGGCGGCCGAGGCGCTCGACGGCGCGAGGAACGCAGCCAAAGCAAACGCCGAAACCGCGGCCGGGACTGTCAAAAATTTCGATGCAGGCATTCGTCCATCTCCACATTACGGTTCGTGCAGTCTGACAAACGAATGCAGCCGCAGCTTGTTTCCACAGGCCGCAGGGACATTGAGCCGCATCCAACCTTAATTTTCGTCCATAGTCCTCGTTATGAGCGCAGCGTGCCGCCGGTCCGCTTACTGACTTCGCCCACGATTTTGCCCGCAAGCGCGTCGATCTCGGCGTCGGTCATGGTTTTCTCGCGGGGCTGGATTGTGACGGCGATCGCGATCGATTTCTTCCCCGGATCAATGCCTTTGCCTTCGTAGACATCGAACACGGTGACGCCAGTGATCAGCCTTTTGTCTGCATTCTGCGCCGCGCGCACGAGGTCGGCGGCTTTCACCGTCCGGTCGATGATGAAGGCGAAATCGCGCGACACCGGCTGGAATGCCGACAGTTCCAGTGGGGGCTTGGCCCGGGTCGGCTTGGCCTTCGGCTCGGGAATGCGATCCAGAATCAGCTCGAAGCCGACGATCGGCCCGTCTGCCTTCAAGGCGTCCAGCGCACGCGGATGCAATTCGCCGAAATGCCCGAGCACATTCTGCGGACCGATCTGGATCGTGCCGGATCGGCCGGGATGGAACCAGGCCGGTGCGCCGGGCACGATCTGCAGCGCCTGCATCGGCGCGCCGGCTGCCGCAAGCGCAGCGAGCGCGTCCGCCTTTGCCTCGAACGCGTCGGGCATCGTGTTGCCATTCATCCAAAAGCGGCCGGCGCCGTGCGCGCGCGACAGACCATGGCGCAGCCCGGCCGCGGCGGTGAGCTGATCCTGCGGCTGGTCGCCCTTGAAGATCTGGCCGACTTCGAACAGCCCGGCATCGGAAATGCCGCGGTCGGCGTTGCGCTGAATTGCGGCGACGAGCCCGGGAATGAGACTCGGACGCATGTCAGACAGGTCGGATGCGATCGGATTGGCGAGCGACAGCTCCGGCTGACCGCCGCCGAACAATGTGGCGTGGGGTCTGGATATGAAGGACCAGGTTACGGCTTCGGCGAGATTGCGCGCCGCAAGGGCGCGCTTGGCCTTGCGCGTGCGAATCTGGATCGGCGTCAGCACCGCCCGGCGCGGCGCGTCACCTCGCTCGAACGGCGTCAGCGGCACCTGATCGACGCCGACGATGCGCACGATCTCTTCGACAATGTCCGCCTTGCTTTCGACATCGCCACGCCAGGACGGGACTGCGACCTTCACGACCGCACCGGAGCCGGCGACAAAGAAGCCGAGATGCCCGAGGATGCGTTTTATCTCGGTCAGCGGTACATCGAGCCCGGCAAGTCGCCGCACCTCGTCGACCGGGAAATCGATCGGCCGGTCTTCGGCGGGGGTGAAGCCGACCACGATATTTTCCGACGGCTCGCCACCGCACAGATCGAGCACCATCTGCGTCGCCAGTTCGAGCCCCGGCACCATGAAATTCGGATCGACCCCGCGCTCGAAGCGGTAGCGGGCGTCCGAGTTGATTCCGAGCTTGCGCCCCGTCTGCGCGATGTTGATCGGGTCCCACAGCGCGGATTCGATCAGCACGTCGGTTGTGTTCTCGTCGCAGCCGGACAATTCGCCGCCCATGATGCCGGCGAGCGATTCCACACCCTTTTCATCCGCGATGACGCAGATCGTCTCGTCGAGTTTGTAGGTCTTGCCGTCGAGCGCGAGCAGCTCTTCACCGCGCTTCGCGCGCCGCACCGTCAGATTCCCGTGCACTTTCTTGGCGTCGAACACATGCAGCGGGCGACCGCGGTCGTAGGTCATGAAGTTGGTGATATCGACCAGCGTATTGATTGGGCGCAGCCCGATCGCAGTCAGCCGCTTCTGTAGCCATTCCGGCGACGGCCCATTCTTCACACCGCGCACGAGGCGCAGCGCGAATCCCGGACAGAGCGAGGGCGTCGACCCGAAATCCAGCGTCACCTTGACCGGGCACGGAAACGTGCCTTTCACCGGCTTCGGGGTGCGTTCGAGATATCTGCCGATCCCGGTCGCGCCAAGGTCGCGCGCGATGCCGGACACGCCGGTGCAGTCGGCACGGTTCGGCGTGAGATTGATCTCGATGATCGGATCGTCGAGGCCGAGCACCTCGGCGAACGGCACGCCGACCGGCGCATCGGCCGGCATTTCGATGATGCCGCTATGGTCCTCGGAGAATCCGATCTCGGCGCCGGAAATCAGCATGCCCTGGCTTTCGACATCGCGGATCTTGCCGACCTTGAGCGTGATGTCCTTGGCCGGGATGTAGGTGCCGGGCAGACCGAGCACCGCCTTCATGCCGCCGCGCGCATTGGGCGCCCCGCAAACGATCTGCAGCGGCTTGCCCTCGCCGGTGTTGACCATACAGACGCGCAGCCGGTCGGCGTTCGGATGCTGCACGGCGGAGATCACCTCGACCACCTTGAACGGGGCGTATTTTTCGGCCGGATTTTCGATGTTCTCGACTTCGAGCCCGATCATGGTGAGCTTGTCGGCGATCGCCTTCAGCGATGCGTCGGTATCGAGATGCTCTTTCAGCCAGGACAGGGTGAATTTCATGGCGCGGTCTCGGGTCAGCCCTAAGGCAGGATCAGCATGATGGGGAAGCTGAGGAACACAAGGATGGTGAAATAGATCGTCGCGTTGTTGCAGAGCCGGTAGAGCTCATGCTTGACGATCAATTCGCGTTGCACGCTGGGATGCTTCAGTTCGCCCACCGAGCGCACCGACAGACAACGCAGACAGCCGATCGCGATCAGCAGATACACGACGATCTCGACGATGATGATGATCTCTTCAATGCGGTGCTGCGCCAGTAGCGGTGCGACAATGCCGAGCCCGGCGATCATCATCGAGACATGCGTTAGCAAGCCCGACGCTTTGGTGTCCAGTATCTGAAACGCAGCTGAGATGGCTCCCGTCCTCTCCGCATCCCAGTTCGCAAGCGAATGCGCGTATGAGGCGACCGTGTTCTCGTCCAGCCGGTTGGTGAGCGCGGCGATCAGGCCGGCCAGCCCCTCCTTCGGCTTGTCGGACGCGACCATCTCAGTTGCTCAGCCCTCCCGCCAGCGTCGGAAAGTCGAGCGGGCGGAAACCGTAATGCGACAGCCAGCGCATATCCGCTTCGAAGAACGGACGCAGGTCCGGCATGCCGTATTTCAGCATGGCGATGCGGTCGATCCCCATGCCCCATGCGAAGCCCTGATACTCGTCCGGATCGAGTCCGCAGTTTCGCAGCACGTTCGGATGCACCATGCCGCAGCCGAGAATCTCGAGCCAGTCCTCGCCTTCGCCGAAACGGATTTCGCCCTTGTCGCGCCGGCACTGAATATCGACCTCGAGCGAGGGCTCGGTGAACGGAAAGAAGGATGGCCGGAACCGCATCTTCACATTGTCGACTTCGAAGAAGGCCTTGCAGAATTCGGCGAGGATCCATTTCAGGTGGCCGAGATGCGAGCCCTTGTCGATGACGAGGCCCTCGACCTGATGGAACATCGGCGTGTGGGTCTGGTCGGAATCGCTGCGATAGGTGCGGCCCGGGATGATGACGCGGATCGGCGGCTTCTTGGCGAGCATCGTGCGCACCTGCACCGGTGACGTATGGGTGCGCAGGAGCAGCCGCGAGCCGTCCGGCTTCGGATTGAAATAGAAGGTGTCGTGCATCTCCCGCGCCGGGTGGCCTTCGGGAAAGTTCAGCTTGGTGAAGTTATAGTCATCGGTCTCGATGTCGGGGCCTTCGGCTACCGAAAAACCCATATCGGCGAAGATCGCGGTGAGTTCGTCGATCACCTGGGAGATCGGATGAATGCGGCCGGTTTCCGCCGGGCTTTCCCGAACCGGCAGGGTGACATCGACGCTTTCCGTGTTGAGGCGCGCGTCGAGCGCGGCATTCCTCAGCGTCTCGCGTCGCGCCGCGATAGCGCTGTTCACCGCCTCCTTGAGGCCGTTGATCGCGGGCCCGTTGATCCTGCGCTCCTCGGGCGTCATCGCGCCAAGCGTCTTCAGGAGCGCGGAGACCGATCCGTTCTTGCCGAGCGCGGCGACGCGCACCGCTTCCAGCGCGGCCTCGTCGGCGGCGTCGGCAATGCTTTTGAGGATCGTCGTTTCGAGTTGAGCGATGTCGGACATGGAATGACGTCCTCTCAAATCGTCATGCCCGGCTTGTCCCGGACATCCACGTCTTGAAGATCGAACGGCCCAGAGGGCCGGGGGCATGGGCGCGCGAAGCGATGTCTTTCTTCAAACGGCCATGCCCGGCCATGCGGCGGTCAGGCCTGCGCCGGGAGCGCGGCCTTGACCTTCTCGACGATGACCTCAAACGCGGCCGGCTCGCGAATGGCGAGGTCGGACAGCACCTTGCGGTCGATCTCAAGGCCCGACTTGTTCAGGCCATCGATGAACCGGCTGTAGGTCAGGCCGAACGGACGCACAGCGGCGTTGAGCCGCTGGATCCAAAGCGCGCGGAAGGTGCGCTTCCTTCGCTTGCGGTCGCGGAAGGCATACTGGTTGGCCTTTTCGACCGCCTGCTTGGCGATGCGGATGGTGTTCTTGCGGCGGCCGTAATAGCCCTTGGCGGCCTTCAGAACCTTTTTATGCTTGGCATGGGCGGTAACGCCCCGTTTGACGCGGGCCATGGCTGATCTCCTTTAGCGAATGTCTGCAGATGCGAAGAAACACGGGTCGCGCGGCGGTCAGCCGTTCGGCATCCAGTATTTCTTGATGTTGTCCCCGTCTGTCTTGAACAGGACACGAGTGCCGCGCAGGTTGCGGATCTGCTTGGTGGTTCGCTTGATCATGCCGTGGCGCTTGCCGGCCTGGGCGGCCACGACCTTGCCCGAGCCGGTGATTTTGAAGCGCTTTTTGGCGCCCGATTTGGTCTTCAACTTGGGCATTTGGCTCTCCTGATGCGGCTCTGACGGATGGCAAAAGCCGTCCGTGCGCCGGAATGGCTCGAAAACGAGCGTTTGCTGTTGAGCAAGTGTCGCTGCCACGGCAGCCCTTACAGCCGGGCGGCGAGCGCGCGGGTTATGGCAGAGGGTGTGGAAAAATACAACCGATCCGGAACCGGATTCTGAAGTAGCCGAGCTGGAACTCGGCGCGAAAAAGGTGATATCATACCTAATTTCCGGCTTTAAGAGGGGCGCTGGGTTGAATGCGGCCTGGGGTGATGTTAATGGTTATTCATCATCGCAATCGCTGATCGGCAGGCAGCCTTGTCACCCGACGGCTGGGCGCCTCGCCTTTCTTCAAATCCCTGCAACGAAAGGCCTCTCACGGATGAAAGCGAACGTCTTTTCGACAATCAATGAGGCGAAAACCAACTTTGATCGGATTTATGTCGAAAAGGACCCCCGCCAATATTTCAACTATCTGGGCCAACTCGATTACATCATCCCGCATCTCGCCCAGCCGATTTTCGAGCAGCTGATCCGCGCCCGCGCCGCAACCCAGGATCGTCCTGTCACAGTGCTGGACCTTGGGTCGTCCTACGGGGTGAACGGCGCATTGATGAAATATGCGCTCGGATATGACGCGCTGCGCGACCGCTACACCGCTCCGGCGCTGCAGGGCCTCCCCAGCGAGACCATGCTGGAACTGGACCGGGCCTTCTACAAGGCATGGCCCCGCGATCCGAATGTCCGGGTGATCGGCCTCGATATCTCCGAAAATGCAGTGCGATACGCCCA
>JBIQKQ010000112.1:0-11528 GCA_044506365.1 Hyphomicrobiales bacterium | reverse complement strand
GCATCAGAAGCCTCCACTCGATTTCCGTTTCATCCAGCGCGCCTCCCCTGCCCACGGGCTGACGGAACGGCTCCGCCGGGCTACCATCGCGGGCGATTCTTCAGGCGGTTCTGGTGCACACACCGATGGCGACCGACCATATCCGTTACGATCTTCTCGCTCAGGACGCGCTGCGCGGCTTGGTGCGCAAGGTGCTTGCCGACGCGGCCAAGAGCGGCCTGCCGGGCGAGCATCATTTCTCGATCTCGTTCCGCACCGACGCCGAGGGCGTGAGAATGTCGCCGCGCCTGCGCGAGCAGTTCCCGCAGGAGATGACCATCATCCTGCAATATCAATTCTGGGATCTGAAGGTGACCGACGCCGCCTTCGAGGTCGGTCTGTCGTTCGGGGGCGTCCCGGAAAAGCTGACCATCCCGTTCGCCGCGATCAAGAGCTTCTTCGATCCTTCGGTACAGTTCGGTCTGCAGTTCGAGACCATCGAAGCGGACGCCGCCGGCGTCGCCGACCAGCCGGCCGGCATGGCCGCGCAAGCAGAGCCCGCGGCAGTCCAGCCGGCGGACGTCATCGCCGCCCCGGCCGAACCACAACCCGCCGACAAGCCGTCCGGCGAAGTGGTGCGGCTCGACCGCTTCCGGAAAAAATAGTTTCAATCAATTCCGGATCGTTCGGCTTTGGCGCGCGCCCCGCGTGCCGCTAAACTCAGGCGCATGGCCAAACCCCCGCGCAAGACTGAAGACAAGACCCGCATCGAGACCGACAGCTTCGGTCCGATCGAGGTTCCGGCCGACCGCTATTGGGGCGCACAGACGCAGCGCTCGCTGGAGAATTTCCGGATCGGCAGCGAGCGCATGCCGGAGCCGCTGATCCGCGCCTTCGGCATTCTCAAGCGCGCCGCGGCGGAAACCAACATGGCGCTGGGAACGCTGGACAAAGAGCGCGGCCGCGCGATCGTCGCCGCCGCCCAGGAGGTGATCGACGGCAAGCTCTCGGCCGAGTTTCCGCTGGTGGTCTGGCAGACCGGCTCGGGCACTCAGACCAACATGAACCTGAACGAGGTCATCGCCAATCGCGCGAACGAAATGCTGGGCGCGTCGCGCGGGTCGAAAGCGCCGGTTCATCCGAACGACGCTGTCAATATGAGTCAGTCGTCGAACGACAGCTTCCCGACAGCAATGCATATCGCCGCCGCGCTCGAGATCGTCAACGCGCTGATACCCGCGCTCGAACATCTGCACGCCGCGTTGCGCGCCAAGGAAAAGGAATTCGCAAAGATCGTGAAGATCGGGCGCACGCATACGCAGGATGCGACGCCGCTCACGCTCGGCCAGGAATTTTCCGGCTATGCCGCGCAGCTCAAATTCGGCATCGAACGCATTAAGCTTGCGGTCAAGCAGCTTTATCCGCTCGCGCAAGGCGGTACGGCGGTCGGCACCGGACTGAACGCGCATCCGAAATTTGCCAGCACGTTCGCCAAGCGCGCGGCGGCGATCACCGGCCTGCCGTTTGTCAGCGCGCAGAACAAGTTCGAGGCGCTGGCCTCGCATGATGGCTATGTGTTCGTGCATGGGGCGCTCAATGCGATGGCCACCGGCCTGTTCAAGATCGCCAACGACATCCGCCTGCTCGGCTCCGGGCCACGGTCGGGCATCGGCGAATTGATCCTGCCGGAGAACGAGCCGGGCTCCTCGATCATGCCGGGCAAGGTCAACCCGACGCAGGCGGAGGCGCTGACCATGGTGTGCTGCCAGGTCTTCGGCAATCAGACCACGATCACCGTCGCCGCCAGCCAGGGTCATTTCGAGCTGAACGTGTTCAAGCCGGTCATCGCATTCGCAATGTTGCAATCTATCCGCCTGCTGGCGGATGCGTCACGTTCCTTTGCCGACAATTGCGTGGCCGGCATTCGCGCGAATGAACCGCGAATCCGCGAATTGATGGAGCGTTCGCTGATGCTGGTGACGGCGCTCGCGCCCAAAATCGGCTACGACAATGCAGCCAAGGTGGCCAAGCGGGCGCATCAAAACGGGACAACCCTGAAGCACGAAGCGGTCAGCGCGGGCTTTGTCAGCCCCGAAGAATTTGAGCGGCTGGTGCGTCCGGAGCATATGATTCGACCGCGCTGAGCGCCTGGCCAAAAATTGTCGTATGATTTTTTGCGGGCGCAATGCGAGGCCGACTTTCCGGGGTTGGCTTAAGCAGGCACAAACTCCAATTCCTGTTCGTTGCCAATTCCGCCTTGCCACCGCCACGCTAATGGCGCAATCAACAGCCGGTATGTGTCCATAGATTTGGACCTGTCGAGGTCCAAAGATAACCGGTATCTGCCGGGTCTGTGATGGGCGACGTCTTGAACCTTCGGCTGGCGCGGAAGAAGCGCGATCGGCAGCGTGATGCGGATAACGCTGCGGCGCGTCGACTATTGCATGGTCGTTCAAAGGCGGAGCGCAAACTAGAAGGGGCGCAACGTGACAAGTATGCAAGCAATCTCGACGGCCACCGGATTGGAAGCGGAGAGGCCGATGAAGTCGCCGGTCGTGAAGCGGTCGATCGTGATCGCCGGCCATAAAACCAGCGTCAGCCTTGAAGACGCGTTCTGGAAGGGCCTTAAAGAAATCGCCGACACGCGCAACATGACGCTGTCGGATATCGTCGCGAGCATCGACTCGCAGCGGCGGCACGGCAACCTGTCGTCCGCCATCCGGCTATTCGTGCTCGACCATTATCGCGGGCAATCCCTCGACAGGGATTTGCATCGCTGACGGCGACGGAGCCCGGCCGGGCTCCGTCCGGACGGACCCGTTCGTCATTTCGGGATATCGGGCGCGCCAGAGCCTGGGGGACATCCCGGAATGACGACGAACCGCCGTCCGTTCGGCGCGGCTGTTCGACTTCCCTCAGAAAATCGGCCTCACGGTCTGCGGCGCGAATGGCCGCGCGACCGGGGGCTCCTGCGGCGGCGGCGACCCGATCGGCGTCGGGAACGGATTGGCGCCGCCCGAATGCTGCGGTTCGGCCCGCTGCGGTTCGATCCGGGGCTCCCGCGCCTGCGGAAGAACGCGCCGGCGCTCGCCGGGCGCCGGCCTGATTTCCACTGCCGGTGGCAGCGGCACAGCCGGCTGGACCGGTTGCGCGGCAGGCTGCGCCGGCTTGCGCGGCAACGATGGCGCAACCGACGTCTCGGGTTTTGGCGGCGCCGCCTCCTTCCCTGCCGGTTCCTTCGCTTCCTCGGCTTGACGGCTTTGCTCGATCGCTTCGATCTTCTTTGTATGGCGGTCGACCGAGCGCAGCGCCAGCCATCCTGTCAGGGCCGAAATATCCAGTATCCGCTCGGGCGCGGCCGAAGGTCCGCGCAGCTGCACGGCAATTTCGGGCCGCAACGACGCGCCCTCGGCGGGCCCGGTCATCGCCAGCCGAAGATCGATGCGGGCGGTGGAAAAATCGTAAGAGCCCGAGGCGGCAAGATCGGCTGCCTCGGCGCGCGCCTTGAACGTGTCGATGCGGGCAATTCCGGCGGCAATCGTCAGGGTCGCCTCGGCATGCGGCACCATCAGCGGACCGGCATTGAGGCCGCGATTTGCCAGATCGCGCACCCGCGGCGCATCGATCGGAAGACCCTGATCGACGCTGTTCATGGCGGTGGCGAACACATTCGGATCAAGCGAAGCGATCTGTGCGCGTTCCAGCGTCAGCGTACCGGAGCCGTTGAGAGAGCCGACCAAAGCGCGCGGAGAACGGCCCATGCCTTCGACCTGCAGGGTGAGCGCGGCCTGACCCGTCAGAGGCGCAGCGCCGTCGCCGAACAGCAACTGCGTGGCGTCGGCATCGTTCACCGCGATCCGGGCGTTCAACCCGATGGCGTCGGGCGCAGGCCGGATCGTCATTTCGCCCGACAGGGCGCCGCCAAGAACTTCGCCCGCGATATGCTCGACGCTCACGTCGGTCTCCGCAAAGCGCAGAGCCGAGCGGAATTTCGCGACCTGCAGCGCCGGCGTCAGCGCCGCCTGCGCGGCGCTGACATGCATCTGTCCTGCTAGTCTGGGCAGGGCGGGCAGCGCAAACGGCGTCTCGCTCCAGGCGGCCCCGCTCTTGCTGGCGCGCGCGCTTCCGATCGCGGTCGCCAGAACCGCTCCGATGTCGAGCCGGTCCATCCGCAATTCGCCATCGAGCTTGAGCGGCTCCCCGAATGCGAGACCGAGCCGCCCGCGCAATGCGGAGCCGGCAACGCTCCCCGACAGGTCGTCGAACCGCAGGCCTTCTCCATCCCGCACCAGCTTCGTCTTGAGCGTGACCGGGACGGTCTTCGACGCCGCTCCCGGCAGAACGACATCGGCGCTGCCGATTGCGATCTCGAGAGAGGCACGGCCGGCGTCGCTGCCAAGGGCACGGATCTTGCCCTGCGCGCGCATATCGAGGTTTGCCGAAACGATCCGCGTGTCGAGATCAAGGTCGCCTGCGAGAGCGCCTTGCAGCGACAGGGTGTAGGTGCCGGGCTGACGCGGCGCCGACACAAGGCGCTCCGCCGCAACCAGATTGAGAAGCGCATTCACGTCGCCGGAATCGAGCGATGCCTCGAGCGAAAGATCGGCCTGCGTCGGCTCGGTCCATGCCCCGGCAACCACCGATTTCAGTCTGAGATCGATCGGGCCGAGTGGGCCCGCGAGCGAAATCGTCGCGCGGCTGTTGCCCGCCTCGGCCGCGGGTTCGACCCTGATCGTACCGGCCAGTTTTCCGGCGGCTGCGACCTGAGCGGCGCGCTGCAGCGGCGCGACCATCACCGCCGGAGCGTGGGCGGCAAGCGCATTCAGACCCTGCGCGTCGCGGATCGCGACATTGAACGAGCCGGACCCGCGATGCGTGCGGGTGTCGATGTCGCCCTTGCCCTCGATCGCCAGTCCGGCGACACGCGCAACCGCAAGCCTCTCGATCGAGAGCGCATCGTCCTTGAGCGACATTTTGACGGTCATGTCGTCGGCATCGAAGCCGCCGAACCGCAGCCGTTTCAGCGACAGCGCGAGTGAAACATCGTCCGGCCGTTCGATACCCGAGAAGAGCTTTGCTGAATCGGCAGCGTCCAGCCATGCGTCGAGATCGACTTCGTCGGCGCGCAATGCCGCCACCAGCCGGGCCGGCTCCGCCCCGCTGGCGAAGACATAGGAGATGTCGCCATCGAACGTCTTGCGATCGAATTGCGCCTGCATGCGTTCGATCGCGATCCGCTCGGCGGCGAGCGTCACCTCGCCGCGAAATCGCAGCGGCCGCGCCGGCAAGGTGCTGGCGCCGGTCTTGCCGTCCAGCCACTGCATGAAGGCGCGGGGATCGGTCGAGGTCACGACAACCGGGCCGGAAAACGAAAGTCCCTCACTGGGTTGCTCGATCCGTCCGCTCGCCTGCACCTGCGTGAAGCCGGGCCCGCGGGCTTCGAAGCCGGTCAGCACCATCCGCCCGCGCCCGAACTCGATGTCGCCGCGGATATTCTGCAGGCTCGCTCCGCCGAGCGTCAGCGAGTCGATACCGAAACCGACCTGGGCCGGGATCGGCGGGCCGACGATCCGCGCCGCGGCCGAGATCAGGTCGGACAAAGCGGCGCGCGGCGATTGGCCGGCGCTGTGGGCGTCGCCCAGAAGCTTGTCGGCATCGAGCGTGCGCGCTGTCAGGACCGCGTCCAGCCGCGGTTGCGCCCCGAATTTCGCTTCCGCGGTCCCATGCAGTTTCAGCGCGCGTTCGTCCGGCCCGTATTGATACTCGACCTGCTCGAACAGCGCCGACGCAGCGCTTGCCTTCACCCGGGCGCTGATGCGCCAGGGCTCGGCGGTATCGCCCTTGTCGCCCTTCAGTGCGACCCGCCGGGCGAGGGCGGCCGTCCCCTCGAACCGCGGCACACCGTCGGCGGCGGTTAAAAGGCCCTCCAGCTCGGCCACGACCGGGCGGTCGGCCGGATCAATGGTCAGCTTGATGCGCGAGCCGTTCGCTTCCGGCCGCGCCGTCGCGATCCGGTAGCCGTAAAGCGCCCCGTCCATGACGAAGGCGCCCTCGCCCCGGATCGGGCCGGGCAATGCGCGGACCTCGCCGCTGAACCAGAGCCGGGTCAGGACGGCGCTCGTACCGCTCGCCGCGTCGGCCAGATGCAGGCTGGCATCCTCGACCACCAGCTTGTCGATCGACAGCGGCTGTGTGTCGATTCCGCCCAGCGCGTTGGGCAGCACCGCCTGCCCGTCCTGAGTCAGTGACACGCGCATTTCGGGAGCGATCAGCCGCAATTCGACCGCCCGGAAATGACCGGAGAGCAGCGGCGGCAAGGCGAATTCGATGCCGAGCGCCTTGGCGCGCAACGCCTGCGCATCGCCCGGCTCGCCGATCTCGACCCCGGACAGCACCAGCGACGGCGACGGCAGCAGCCGCACATCCATTGGCCCGGTCACTCGGACCGGCAGTCCGATCGCCTGGCTGGCCTGCTGTTCGAATGTCGCGCGGTGCGCGTTCCAGTCGACGAAATGCGGCCCGAGCAACGCCGCGAGCAGCGCCAGAATCGCGGCAATCGCCAAGGTCAGCAGTGTTGCCTGCACGGATCCACCTGAATCGCCCGCCTCAAGATGAGCCCGCCCCTGCCGCACTGCAAGGCGGAAGGCTGACGCAGGATGCTGCGCGTGTGAACACCGATCCCCATACCGCCGGTTGGCGGCAAATCTATGATGTTGCCGTTGTTTCTCTTATCCCTCCCCGCCTGCGGGGAGGGTCGATCGCCTGAGCGCGCAAGCGCGAAGAAGATCGGGGTGGAGTATGCGCGTCCTCGACGCACTCATGAAAAAGGGCCCCACCCGGCTCGCTTCGCTCGCCATCCTCCCCGCAAGCGGGGAGGATAAGCGGAGACAATCGAATAGAAAAAAAGCAATCTGTTCGATGACTACAGGAATCTCTTCGACGACTACAAATCCGCCGGCACCAGCTTGCCCGGATTCATGATGTTGTCCGGATCGAGCGCCTGCTTGATGGCACGCATGGCAGCCAGCGCCGGCGCACCGTGTTCGGCGAGCAGATATTTCATCTTCCCCTGCCCGACGCCGTGTTCGCCGGTGCAGGTGCCGCCCATCCGCAGCGCCCGCTCTGCGAGCCGCGACAGGAACCTTTCCGTCGCCGCCATCTCCGCCGGATCATCCGTGTCGACCAGCAGCGCCACATGGAAATTGCCGTCGCCGACATGACCGACGATCGGTCCAAGCAGCCCGGCGGCGACGAGGTCCGCCTGGGTCTCGGTCACGCATTCGGCAAGGCGCGAGATCGGCACGCAGACATCGCTTGCGAGCGGCTGAGAGGCCGGCCGCAACGACTTCGCCGCCCAGTAGCCGTCATGGCGCGCCTGCCACAGCCGCGTGCGGTCTTCGGCCTTCGCAGTCCATTCGAACGGTCCGCCGCCGAGATCAGCCGCGATCTCACCGAAGCGTTGCGACTGTTCGGCGACGCCCGCCTCGGTGCCGTGGAATTCGAGCAGCAGCAGCGGCCGCTCCGGCAGCGACAGCTTCGAATAGGCGTTGCACGCCTTCACCTGCACCTCGTCCAGCAGTTCGATGCGCGCGACCGGAATGCCGGACTGGATGGTCAGGATGGTGGCGTTGCAGGCGGCCTCCACGGTCGGAAACGGACAGATCGCAGCGCCGATGGCTTCTGGAATGCCGTGCAGTTTCAGCGTCAGTTCGGTGATCACGCCGAGCGTGCCTTCGGAGCCCACGATCAGGCGCGTCAGGTCGTAGCCCGAGGACGACTTTCGCGCGCGGGACGCGGTGGTCATGACCTCGCCATTGGCCAGCACCACCTTCAGCGCCATCACGTTGTCCTTCATGGTGCCGTAGCGGACCGCATTGGTGCCGGATGCCCGGGTCGCCGCCATGCCGCCGAGCGAGGCGTCGGCGCCCGGATCAATCGGGAAGAACAGGCCCTGGTCGCGCAGATGTTCGTTGAGCTGCTTGCGGGTGACACCCGGCTCGATCACGCAGTCGAGGTCCTCGGCATGGACTTCGACGATCCGGTTCATGTCGCGGAAATCGATCGAGACGCCGCCCTGCGGCGCGTTGACATGGCCTTCGAGCGAGGTGCCGGTGCCGAACGGGATCACCGGAACCTTGTGGCGCGCGCAGATGCGGACCGCCTCCTGGACGTCGGCGGTGTTCTGCGGAAACACCACCGCGTCCGGCGGCTGGTTCTCGATCCAGGTGGTGGTGTGGCCGTGCTGCTCGCGCACGGCATTGGAGGTGACGAGCCGGTTGCCGAAGCTTTTCGCCAGATCGCCGATGGCGGACTCGATGGCGTGCAGGTCGCGCTTTTCATTGCGGGTTTTTGCAGCGGCAACAGCCATCGGCGCCCTCAACCGGGGTTGTAGAGGGCGCCGACCCTAGCAGAGAGGCGGTCCGCCGCAAGGCAGTGCGGCGGACCGGGCCTTCTCATCCCTCCCGGACGGAGGCAGAGCGGATCCGGGCAAGGCCGCGACAAGCCCGTAGAGGCTTCCAGCACGCGTTGACGGGAAGCTTTTTGCCCGAATGTCTCAAGCGCGCTCGCTCGCGCATTTGACTAAAAATGCTGCGACTGCTCGCTTTTTGATTTACACCGCGCGTGCACTGCAGCAATATTGCACCATGCTGGACCGTTGTGATTTCGAGCCCGTTTTCTTCGCCCCATTTGTCTCGTCGGTGATGCCGGTCGATCCGGCCTGGATCGATCAGAACCGCCACATGAACATGGCGTATTATCACGTGCTGTTCGATCGCGGCGTCGACGAGATGTACCGGCTGGCCGGCTTTGGATGGGACTATCTCAAGGAGCGCAATCACTCGTTCTTCACAGCCGAGGCCCACATTCGCTATCTGCGCGAACTGAGCGAGGGCGATCCGGTCCGGGTGACGTTCCAGCTGCTCGATTACGATGCAAAGCGGCTGCATTTCTTCCAGCAATTGTTCCACGCGACCGAAGGCTGGGTCTCGGCGACTTGCGAGAACATGTCGCTGCATATCGACATGGCGGCGCGCAAGGTGGCGCCCTTCCCGCCCGACATTTCCAAGCGGCTTGCCGACATCAGAAAGTCGCATGGCCGCCTGCCGCGACCGGAGGCGGTCGGCCAGCGGATCGGGATGCCGGCAAAGGCGCAGGGCTGATTGTCTCCGTCGGGCGGTGTTCCCACCGGTTCGGCGAAGGCGCTGAGAGGGCAGGCCCTCAATCCCGGTAGAACGGATCGTTATCCCGGCGCGAACTGGTCATGCGCGGCGCCGGATCGACGCTGACGGCTTCGTGCTGCACCGGCCGCGGCCTGGTCCGCGGCGGGGTCCTGGCCATCGCGTCGCGCGCGTCCTTGCCGATCGCCGGCACAATCTTCGGCCGCGGAACGGCCTCCACCGGCGTGTATTCGTATTTCGCGGTCGGGACGATCCAGACCGGCACACGATTGGGATCGACCGGCGTTTCCTCGGCTGCGCGCGCAGGCCCGGCGCCGGCCTCGTCCGTCGCCATCGCGAGCACAGGCGCTTCCTTGGGTTGATGGCGTTCGAGCGAAGACACACCCGCTAGGACCGCTGCGACGACAGCCGTCACAACGCACAGATAAGCGATCGCGCCGATGAAGAGTTTCATGACGGCGGAACGCCAGGCGCTTGGCGGCGTTCCGCGCAACGCATGCCCGCGGCTCACAATGCGGTGACGACGCGCTTGCGCTTGACGGCGCGGGCCGCGCCGATACGATTCACCGCGCAATGACAAATGATATGTACCGGATCACGGTACATGCGCGGAGGAACCATGACGGCGGTTGCATCGGCGGACGTCAAGCACGCGCGCATCAGCGACGCGCCACCCGTGATACGGGCGCATCGCATTCCGTCGGCGAAATCCGAGCCCTATATCTGCATGGAGGGACCAGACGGAGCGCTGTGGTTCTGCGAGAGCGGCGCCTCCAGGATCGGCCGGTTCGACCCCTCCGATTCATCCTTCTGCGAATTCGCATTGCCGGTCGACAACGCGATGCCGATCGGCATCACAGTCGGCGGCGACGGCAATATGTGGTTCTGCCTGAAGAAAGCCGGCAAGGTCGGCCGCATCACCATGGCCGGCGTCATCACCCTGTTCGACCTGCCGACGCCGAATGCCGGGCCGGACGGCACGCTCAATGGTCCGGACGGTAACGTCTGGTTTTCCGAAAGCGATGCGAATGCGATCGGCCGGATCACGCCGGACGGCGAGGTCACGGAATTCTCCGAAGGCCTGTCACCGGGCGCCCGCCCGCTGTCGATCGCCGAGCGCGACGGCGCGCTGTGGTTCTCGCAGGCCGCCGGCAACCGGATCGGCCGGATCACCCTCGATGGCGCGATCACCGAATTCCCGATCCCGAGCCATGACAGCCAGCCGCGCGCGATGGCGACCCATCCCGACGGCTCGATCTGGTTCGTGCAGACGTCGAGCAATTCGCTCGGCCGGATCGACCGGCAGGGCCGCATCACCGAGCACAAGGTGACGACGCCCGATTCCTCGCTGCGCGGGGTCTGCGTCGGCCCGGATGGCGACCTCTGGTTCACCGCCAATGCCGCGAACAAGATCGGCCGCATGCGGCCGGACGGCACGATGGTCGGCGAATATCCGATCCCTGAGCCGGATGCGGGAGCGCGCTGCATCGCGCCGCATTCAAACGGACGGATGTATGTGACATTGTTCGATGCCGGGATGATCGGCGAGATCATTCCGGCCTAGTTTTGCAGAGTCGTGGAGGACGGTGTGGCAGTCGAGAGAGTAAAATATCAGGCCGGCAGCGTGGTGGGGCACGGCGCATTGGTCTGGAACGACAAGATCGCGACCAGACGGCCGCTCCTTCTGGTGATGCCGAACTGGCTCGGCGTCACCGAGACCATCATCAAGCGTGCGGAGAAGATGGCGGGCGACAAATACATCGCCTTCGTCGGCTGCATGTATGGCGAGGGCAAGACCTGCGAAGGCCCGCCGGAATCGCAGGACCTGATGATGGCGGTGCGCTCCGACCGCGTCGAGGGACGCAAGCGCGTCAATGCCGCGCTGCAGGCGATGATCGCGGAAGCAGACAAGCGCGGCATCGGCGATTCATCGAAGAAGGCCGCGGTCGGCTTCTGCTTCGGTGGCGGCAACGTCCTCGAGCTGGCGCGCAGCGGCGCTGATCTCGATGCGGTGGTGTGCCTGCACGGCGATCTCGCCACCACCATGCCCGCGAAGAAGGGCGACATCAAAGCGGCGATTTTCGTGCTTCATGGCAGCAAGGACCCGGTGTCGCCGAAAGCGGATCGCGACGCGCTGGAGGCCGAACTCGATGGCGCGGAGGCGAACTGGCAGCTACTCAATTTCGGCGGACGTCTGCACTCCTTCTCGGAGGAAGAAACCGACATGCCGGGCTTCGCCAAATACCATGCCGGTGCCGCGCACCAGACCTATCGCATGCTGGACGATTTCATCCAGGACGCGTTTGCGAAAAGGCTGTGATTTTTTCTTCGCTTCGCCTCCCTCCTTTGGCGAAGGGCTATCGTAAAGGC
>JBIQKQ010000111.1:2061-11658 GCA_044506365.1 Hyphomicrobiales bacterium | reverse complement strand
CGAGGATCTTCTTGGTCTCGGCCACCATCTTCCACTCTTCCTTGGTGGAGCCGTCGTCCATGAACACGTCGATATGCGGGATGACGTTGAAGGCGATCCGCTTGGTGAACTTCTTCACCTCAAGCTCGCCGAGCGAATAGACCGCCTTGGTCTGGCGATCGAGTTCATCCATGCCGTCCTTGCCGGCGCCCGACACCGACTGATAGGTCGACACCACAACGCGCTTGATCTTGGCCACGTCATGCAGCGGCTTCAGCACCACGACCAGCTGCGCGGTCGAGCAGTTCGGGTTGGCGATGATGTTCTTCTTGCGGAAACCGGCAATCGCATCGGCATTCACCTCAGGCACGACCAGCGGCACGTCCGCGTCGTAGCGCCAGGCCGACGAGTTATCGATCACCACCGCGCCCTGCGCCGCGATCTTCGGCGACCATTCCTTGGACACGGAACCGCCGGCGGACATCAGGCAGATATCGACGCCGGAAAAATCGTAATGTTCGAGCGCCGTCGCTTTCAGCGTTTTTTCACCATAGGAGACGTCGACGCCCTGCGAACGGCGCGAGGCGATGGCAACGACCTCGTCGGCGGGAAACCGCCGCTCGGCCAGGATATCGAGCATTTCACGGCCCACGTTGCCGGTGGCGCCGACCACTGCGACCTTGTAACCCATCGTTCACTCTCCGAGGGAAAATCGCCGGTATTTCGCTGCTGCGGAAACCCGGACGCAGGCGCTTCTAAGCGAGAAAGACAGCCGTGACAACGTCGGCCTGAAAGGCCGTCGAGGGAGGCTGTTTTTGGGGGTTCAATTGTCGTCCGGGGCCGGAAGCGCCCCGCCGCAGCCGTTTGCCCGCGTCAACGGTCCTCGTGCCAGCGCAGTGCCGCATCCTGGCATTCCGGCGATGCGGACCGGCCTGCATCGTTTCATCTCGGTGCTGTGGCTGCGCATCCTGCTGCTGTGCAAGCGAAAGCTCTCGGCGGAGCGCGCCGGCGCCGCCGCAATCGCGAGCTTCGACCGGGTCGGCCGCGCCATCGAGGGCCTGAGCTGGCATGCCGCCAGAGCCGCGATCCGCGCTATCGAATGGCGGCGCGTCGCCCTGGTGGCGAGCGCGCCGTTCGTCCTGCCGGCCGAGTTCCGCGCCGCGATCGTGCGTATCCTCGCCTATCTCGGCGCGATCGGAACACTGTCCCTGATTGCCGCGGAAGTCTTCAAGGAGCCGCGCGCCACGGCGACCTTCGAGCCGCCGGCGCGGCCGGCCTGGATCGACGTTGAAAATCCCTGGCCCGCCTTCGAGCTGGAGATTCCGGGATTCGGCGAAAACGACACTCATTACGCGATTCGCCGGCATGTCGAGGGCGGCGGACGCAAGGACACCTTGTCCTTCGGCGAACTCGGCAGGACCGAGCGCTTTATCAGCTTTGACATCTATCGCGCCGGACGCGAGATCGAAAGCTTCGGGCGCCCGGCCGACGATGTCCGAGCCCTTGCGGCCGAACACGGGCGGGTCAGCGTCATGCACAGCGCGCTGCCGATCCCATCCAAATTCGGCAAGTTCCACACCTTCGAATTCGCAATCGGCCCGTTCAACGGCTACAACTGCGTCGGATTCACCCGCAGCTTTAACGCGCCGCGCGTGCAGATCAGCGGCTTGTCCTGCAACATGAAGCTGCTGGTCGACCGTTCGGTCATGTCCTGCGCGCTCGATCGCCTGACCCTGCTGTCCGCGGGCAGCGACCCGGATATCGCGCGCCTGTTCGCGCGGGCCGAGCTCAAGCGCAGCTTCTGCGGCCAGCGCGACCATTTGCTCTATGCGACGCCGAAACGCCCCGGCGATGTGACCCATTCGGCCGCGCGCAAGCTGCGCCTGCGCGGCCGGATTGCGCGATAGCGCGTCATCGCGAGATCAGCGATTTCAATTCATCCCGCCGACCCGCAGCGGCTTTCGGACGCAGGCCATCCGCTATTTCATGAACGGATTTTTCCAGCCGCCGCCCGTCGGCGCGCGCGGCGGAAAGGTTTTTTCCAGATAGTCGAGCACCAGCTCGCGATCCTCGCCCTCGATATTCGCCATGCCGTGGCGATCAATCATCAGCTGGAACGACTCATCCCATTGCCGCCGATTCAGACCCTGCGCCGCGACCAGCTTGAAGTTGTGGCAGGCGGTGCAGAGGTAAAAGGTCTCGTCGCGGCCCGGACCTTCGGGAAACTCCTCCGGCGATTCTTCCCGCGGCACGAATTGCTTCTGCATGTGCAGTTGCGCTTCGGCGGCGGATGCGATCATGCCGGCGGCGAGGATCGTCGCCAGAACGGATCGCCGCCGCGCAAGACGCGCGGCGGCGGAAAGCAGATTCGGCAGATACATTCTGCTCAGCCCACCAGGACCGCGACCCGGTGCATGGCATTGCCGCCATAGCCCTGCGGATTCCAGTTGCCGGCAACGTGCGGCTGCATCGCGCCGGTGGAGTCGGTCGCGCGCACCCAGATTTCGTAATAGCCGTCGCTCGGCAAGTCGACCGAAGCGGTCCAGCGCTGCCAGTCATACTTGTTCTTTGGCTGGGCGAGATTGGCCGGCTTCCAGTGCGCGCCGTAATCGAGGGAAACATCCACCGCCTTGACCGTATTGTCCCCGGCCCAGGATGCCCCGCGCAGATCCAGCTTGCGGGTGCCGGCGGCAAGTTTGGCGCCGTTGGCCGGATTGGTGATGATCGACCGCACCGGCATCGATTCGAGAATCTTGAAATTCTTCGGATCGCCCTTGTCGCCCGGAATCATCGGCTGGATCGGCGTGCGATAAGAGAAGCCGGTCATGCCGGGCCCGTCATGTTCCTTGTCGCGTATCCAGATGCGGGTCAGCCATTTCTGCGACGCCGAGCCCGTCCAGCCCGGATAGAACACGCGCACCGGACCGCCGTGAATGTTCGGCAGCGGCTGTCCGTTCATGGCAAACACGATCAGGCTGTGCGGGTCCATCGCCTTGGCGATGCGCACGCCGCGCGAGATTGGCAGGCGTTTCGGATCGCCGGAGAGATGCTGGTCGATGCCGTAATGCGCCGTGTAGATCCCGGACGATTTCAGCTCGGCCATCTTCAGGACTTCGGCGAGCGGGACGCCGGTCCATTCGGCACAGCCCGCGCCGCCATTCGTCCACTGGTTGCCGCGCGCCGGCGGATTGAATGCGGAGCGGCCGTTGCCGCCACATTCCAGAACGGCGCGCATCGTCACCGGCTGAAACTTGGATTTCAGCTCGCCGAGCGTGATCTTGAGCGGCTTGTTGACCTCGCCGTCGATGGTGATTTCCCACTTGTCCGGATCCTTCGCCTCCTCCGGGATCTGGCCGTTGTTGCGGATATAGAACTTGCCGATCGGCGTGATGTCCTCGTCCAGCAGTTCCTCGGGGGTCTCCGCAACCAGCGGGCGGTCGCCAAGCAGCGTCAGTCTCGGATCCTTGCCGGGAAATTCGAACGGCTTCGGCTCCTTGTCGGCAGCCGCGGCCGGCGCCGCCGGCTTGTCCTGCGCCATCGCCGCCGGGATCAGACCGCCGGGCATATTGGCGGCAAAGGGAATCGATCCGCCGACCGCAGCGCCCATGGCTGCGAGACCCGCACCGCTCAAAAATCCGCGCCGTCCGACTTCCGTCCTGCGCCCGAACAGCACCGCGTCGGCGCGTTCCTGATCGTCCGCGTAGAGCTCTTCCACCGATCGCTCGATCTTCGACATTGGTATCCTCCCGGCATCATCATGCCTGTTATTCGTCGCGGCACCGCCGTACCACGCATTCAATAATCCTATTGTGTCGAATTCCGTGGTCAATCGGCCACAGCAGCGGCTTTCGGACACGCTCTCGCGACCTTGCGGTGCGGAAGGCTTGTTGCAGTGAACCAAAGCCGCGTAAACTGAGTTGAAACCGGAATCGGACTAAGGACGGACATGCGACCGACCCTTTTTGGAACTCTGGCTGCGACGGTGATCGGCGGAGCGCTGCTGCTGACCTCCGGGTCCGCCGACGCGCAGGCCCGGAAGCGGTCATCGGACGACATGTTCTTCTACACCTCGCAGCAGCGCGAATATCGGCATCGCGTGCGCCCGCGCGTCATCGTGCAGCCGCGCTCCTATCTCGATCCGGGCCCCGAATTGCTGCCGGGCGAATACAAGTATCGCGAATATGCCGAGCCATACGGCTATTCGGCGATCGACAATGCCGATCCGAACCTCACCTGGAGCCGCAATCCGTTCAACGGGCCATTCGATACGCCCGGCGGGCGCCCGTGGCCCGGACGTGTCGACTGGTGGTGAGCCAGGCTTGAATTGACGAGGAGCGCGGGACATCGGCCCGCGCTTTTTGCTTGCAGGGTCGGGTGCCGTGCCGCAGGCGCTGTTCGCGGAGGCGGGCAGTGTGACGAGAAGCGAGACGGCGAACAGCAGCGCGCAAAACGATACGGCCCGACAAAGCAACGGCGACCGCCTTCGCCGCGTGAATGCCGGTTAAGTTATACCGTCTTCGACGCGCTCACGCGAGCGTTGCCGCCAGGGCCGCCCTATCCGGCAGCCTTCTCGATCTCCTCGGCGATCGCCGTGCCCATTTCCGCCGTTCCGACGGCGGTCTCATTCTTGCCGGCGATGTCACCGGTACGAAGGCCGCGGGCCAGAGCCGCCGAAATCGCCGCATCGACCATGTCGGCTTCCTTGCCCATCCCGAACGAATAGCGCAGCGCCATGCCGAACGAGGCGATCATCGCGATCGGATTGGCCATACCCGTGCCGGCGATATCGGGAGCCGAGCCGTGCACCGGCTCATACAGGGCCTTGCGCTTCTTCGTTTTCGGGTTGACTTCGCCAAGCGAGGCCGAGGCCAGCATGCCGAGCGAGCCGGTCAGCATCGCCGCCACATCCGACAGCATGTCGCCGAACAGGTTATCGGTGACGATCACGTCGAACTGCTTGGGATTGCGCACGAGCTGCATGCCGCCCGCATCGGCCAGCATGTGTTCGAGCTCCACGTCCTTGAATTCCCGCGCATGCAGGTCGCTGATCACCTCGTTCCAGAGTACGCCCGTCTTCATGACGTTGCGCTTCTCCATCGACGTGACCTTGTTGCGCCGCTGGCGGGCCAATTCGAAGGCGACGCGGCCGATGCGCTCGATCTCGTAGGTATCGTAGACCTGCGTGTCGACGCCCCGCTTCTGGCCGTTCCCGAGATCGGTGATGGTCTTGGGCTCGCCGAAATAGACGCCGCCGGTCAGCTCGCGCAAAATCATGATGTCGAGGCCTTCGACCAGCTCGCGCTTGAGCGAGGAGGCATCGGCCAGCGCCGGATAGGTCACGGCCGGGCGCAGATTGGCATAGAGGCCGAGATCCTTGCGCAGCCGCAGAAGACCCGCCTCAGGGCGCACCTCATAAGGCACCTTGTCCCATTGCGGACCACCGACCGCGCCGAAAATCACGGCGTCGGCGGCCTCCGCCTTCGCCATGGTCGCATCGGTGATCGAGACCTGGTGCGCGTCGTAGCAGGAGCCTCCGACCAGCCCCTCCTCATACGAAAACGTCGCGATCCCCTTCCGGTTGAAGAGATCGATCAGCTTTTTGACCTCGGCCATGACCTCGGGGCCGATGCCGTCGCCGGGAAGGAGCAGGAGATTGTAGCTGGCCATAAATAACGCCTCGCAGGAAGGGAACGGGCGGAGTGCTAATCGCCCCGGCCGGAAATGACAAGCGGCGAGGATTTTTGAACCGGCGCACTGGGCTCCCACACCAACCGTCAGATGGAGTGGTGCAATGCGACAGTGGGTTCCGGTTCTCAAAGCCGTTCTGGCCGGCTGCATTGGCCTTCTGTTCGTCTTCGCCATCCTCAATCTGGCGTTTGGCGCATTCGACCGCGCGGCCCGAATGGCCCTTCCGTTGCTGTTCGGTCTCTACGCCTTCGTGTTCATCGGGCGCACCAACTGGGCATCGGTGACCTGCCCGACCTGCGCGACCGAGCAGCCGCTCTGGCGCCAACCGAACGCGTTCCGCCAACTGATGTTCGGCGGCTGGACCTGCCCGAATTGCGGCACCGAGATCGATCGGCACGGCAAGGCCATCGAACGCAACACCTGAAGCCGGCGGGTTTTCGTCGGGAACACTTGACGCCATTCGAGGCGCCGTCATAACCGCCGCGGCGAAAAGGCAAATGCCGGTGCGGATACGATATCGATGGCCAAGACGATCGCAGGCAACTTCTTCGAGGATTTCCGGATCGGACAGTTGATCCGCCATGCCACCCCGCGCACCGTCACGACCGGGGACGTGGCGATCTATAACGCGCTGTTCGGCGCGCGGTTTGCGGTGCAGTCGTCCGATGCGTTCGCGACCAGCATCGGCTATCCGCGACCACCGGTCGACGACCCCCTGGTGTTTCACATCGTCTTCGGCAAGACGGTGCCGGACATCTCGCTGAATGCGGTCGCGAATCTCGGCTATGCCAATTGCCGCTTTCTCGCGCCGGTCTATCCGGGCGACACCCTCAACGCCGTCTCCGAAGTGATCGGGCTGAAGGAGAATTCCAGCCGCAAGACCGGCATCGTATTCGTGCGCTCGGTCGGCTACCGCGCGGACGGCGCCCAGGTTCTCGAATATGTGCGCTGGGTGATGGTGCGCAAACGCGACGAGAAAGCAGCCCCGACCGGAGAACATGTGCCGCGCCTGCCAACCGCGCTCGAGCCGAACCTGCTGGGCGACGCCTGCCCGCCGATCGACGCCGGCGCCTACGACAATGTGCTGGCCGGCAGCGCGTATCGCTTCGCCGATTACAATGTCGGCGAGAAAATCGACCATATCGACGGCGTCACCGTCGAGGAAGCCGAGCACATGATCGCGACGCGACTCTATCAGAACACCGCGCGAATCCATTTCAACCAGTTCGTCGAGGGGCAAGGCCGTTTCGGCCGCCGGCTGATCTATGGCGGGCACGTCATCTCGCTTGCGCGCGCGCTCTCGTTCAACGGATTGGCCAATGCCTTTCATATCGCCGGCATCAATGGCGGGCGTCATGTCGCGCCGCTGTTTGCAGGCAATACCGTGTTCGCCTGGTCGGAAATTCTCGCCAAAGCCGAACTGCCGCAACGGAACGACCTCGGTGCGCTGCGCGTGCGTACGGTCGCGACCAAGGACAAGCCGTGCACGGATTTCCCGCTCAACAAGGGCGAGGACGACGATCCGGCGGTGATTCTCGATCTGGATTACTGGGTGCTGATCCCGCGCTGAATTCTTTCCCTCCCCCGCTTGCGGGGGAGGGTGGCCAGCAAAGCGAGCCGGGTGGGGCGCAACTTCGCGAAAGACCCCCACCCGACCGCCCTCGCTACGCGACGGCAGTCGACCTCCCCTTTCACGGCACGTGAAAGAAGGAAGCCTACACCCGCCGCATGTGCTCCACGAGCTGCCGGGCGAACGGCGACAGCGACGACACGTCCCGCACGCAGATGGTCAGATCGCGCAACGCCCAGGTGTCGGTGAGGTCGACCGCCTTGATCGCCATCGAGCGCGCCGCCCACCGCACGGTGGTCTCCGGCACGATCCCGATCCCGGCATTGCGCTCCACCAGCCGGCAGACGCCGTCGAACGAGCGCAGCTGCACCCGCAGTTTCAACGGCCGTCCGATCCGGCTGGCCTTGTCGGCGAGGAAGCGCTGCAGCGCGCTGGCGCGGTCGAGGCCGACAAAGTCGTAATCCAGCACCTCGGAGAAGGCGGCCTTCTCGCGTCGCGCCAGCGGATGGTCGCGCGACACCACCAGCACAAAGCGGTCGCTGCGGAACGGGAACGTCACCAGCCGGCTGGTGTCGACGGTGCCGGCGACAATTCCGATATCGCCGACTCCCTCCCCGATCAGGCCGACAATCTCGTCGGACAGCCGCTCCTCCAGATCGACGCTGACATGCGGATAGGCGGCAAGGAAAGGGCTGAGCACGTCCGGCAGGAACTCGGTCAGCGCATTGGTATTCGAGAGGATGCGAACCTGGCTGAAGAAGCCGCCCGAATAGGCGCCGAGATCCTCCCGCAGCCGCTCGGCTTGCGCGAGGATGGTACGGGCATGCTGCAGCAATGTGCGCCCGGCCTGGGTCGGGGTCACGCCCTGCCGGTTGCGGGTCAAAAGCGGCGCCCCGATCGCATGCTCCATGTTGCGGATCCGGGTCGAGGCCGCGGCCAAGGCAAGATGGGCGCGCGCCGCGCCCTGCGTGATGCTGCCGGCCTCCACCACATGTCGGAACAGGCTCAGATCAGGTATGTCGAAACGCAAGGGCGCCTCTTGGATGTCCTTAAATATGGCGGCTGCCCTCAATTGTGGCGGCAGCCTTCGGAAATGGCGAAGGCAGCCTACTCCAAATGCTTATTGCTCGGAATGAAAATCGCGATATTGGTTCGCCGTTTCCGAAATTTGACTGCCTCTAAGGCAGCCAGATCGTGCGGTTCCGGCAGTCACGGATGCATCCTCCTTGGCTCACGCTCCGGAAATCGCGGGCATTTCCGGCCTCCCGGCCGGCTGGAGTTGAACCGAATGGCAAATACACGCCGCGCCGTCGAACGGCCCCTGTCGCCACACCTGAGCATCTACCGGCCGACCCTGACGATGATGATGTCGATCGCCCACCGCATCACCGGTGCCGCGCTGTTCTTCGGCACCCTGCTGCTGGCCTGGTGGCTGCTGGCGGCGGCATCCGGCCCCACCGCCTATGCCAAGGTCCAGGCCTTCATGGGTTCCATCATCGGGCTGCTGATCCTGTTCGGCTACACCTGGGCGCTGATCCATCACATGCTGGGCGGCATCCGGCATCTGATCTGGGATACCGGCCGGGGTTTCGGTCCGGCCGAACGGGAATGGCTGACCCTCGCCACGCTCGTCGGCTCGGTCGGGCTGACGCTGTTGATCTGGATCGTCGGTTTTATGTTCATGGGAGGCGCCCGATGAGCGGCAAGCAGCCTTCGATGCGCACGCCGCTGTCGCGCGTGCGGTTTCTCGGTTCGGCGCATTCGGGCACCGATCATTTCTGGAAGCAGCGCGTCACCTCGGTCGCGCTGGTGCCGCTGACCATCATCCTCATATTCATCCTGGTCGGCCTGCTCGGACGCAATCATGCCGCGGCGGCGCAGATCCTCGGATCGCCTTTCGTCGCCATTACCATCATGCTGTTCGTGATCGCGAGCGCCTATCATATGTGGCTCGGCATGCAGGTCATCATCGAGGATTACGTGCACAGCGACCTGAAGCTCACGCTGATCATGTGCAACACCTTCTTCTGTTTCGTCATCGGCCTGTCCTGCATCTATGCGCTGGTGAAGCTGTCTTTCGGAGTTTGAGGCCATGAATGCGAAGACCAATGGCAGCAAGCCGAATGGCGCACCGGCGGTGACCGGCAGCGCCTATCCGATCGAGGATCATACCTTCGACGTCGTCGTGGTCGGCGCCGGCGGCTCGGGCCTGCGCGCCGTGGTCGGCTGCGCGCAAGCCGGATTGCGGACCGCCTGCATCACCAAGGTGTTTCCGACCCGCTCGCATACGGTCGCGGCGCAGGGCGGGATTGCGGCGGCGCTCGGGAATATGGGGCCGGACGACTGGCGCTGGCACATGT
>JBIQKQ010000111.1:0-2051 GCA_044506365.1 Hyphomicrobiales bacterium | reverse complement strand
ATACCGTGAAGGGATCGGACTGGCTCGGCGATCAGGACGCGATCGAGTACATGGTGCGCAACGCGCCGGAAGCGGTGTACGAACTCGAACACTGGGGCCTGCCGTTCTCGCGCACCGACGACGGCAGGATCTATCAGCGTCCGTTTGGCGGCATGACCACCGATTACGGCAAGGGCATCGCGCAGCGCACCTGCGCCGCCGCCGACCGCACCGGTCATGCGATGCTGCACACGCTGTATCAGCAGTCGTTGCGCTACTCGGCGGAATTCTTCATCGAGTATTTCGCCATCGATCTGATCATGGACCAGGAAGGTCGCTGTGTCGGCGTCGTCGCGCTCAAGCTCGATGACGGCTCGGTGCATCGCTTCCGTTCGAGCATGACCATCATGGCGACCGGCGGCTATGGCCGGGCCTATTTCTCGGCCACCTCGGCGCATACCTGCACGGGTGACGGCAACGCCATGGTGCTTCGCGCCGGCCTGCCGCTGCAGGACATGGAATTCGTGCAGTTCCACCCGACCGGCATCTATGGCGCCGGCTGCCTGATCACCGAGGGCGCGCGCGGCGAAGGCGGCTATCTCGTCAATTCCGAGGGCGAGCGTTTCATGGAGCGCTATGCCCCGTCGGCGAAGGACCTTGCCTCGCGCGACGTAGTATCACGCTCGATGACGATCGAGATCCGCGAAGGTCGCGGTGTCGGTAAGAACAAGGATCACATCTACCTGCATCTCGATCATCTGACCCCCGAGGTGCTGCACGAGCGCCTGCCCGGCATTTCGGAGAGCGCGCGCATTTTCGCCGGCGTCGATCTCACCAAGGAGCCGATCCCGGTTCTTCCGACTGTGCACTACAACATGGGCGGCATCCCGACCAACTTCCACGGCGAAGTGCTGACCAAGAAGAATGGCAACCCCGACACCGTGGTCCCCGGCCTGATGGCACTTGGCGAAGCTGCCTGCGTGTCGGTGCACGGCGCCAACCGGCTCGGCTCGAACTCGCTGATCGACCTCGTGGTGTTCGGTCGCGCCGCCGCGGAGCGCTGCAGCCAGACCGTCGAGAAGAACGGGCGGCAGCCCGAACTGCCGAAAGACTCCGCCGATCTCGCGCTCTCGCGCCTCGACCGGTTCCGCAACGCCAGTGGCGGCACGCCGACCGCGGACCTGCGACTGAAGATGCAGAAGGTGATGCAGGGTTATTGCGCAGTGTTCCGCACCGGTGAAACGCTGAACGAAGGCCACAAGCTGATCCACGAAGTCTATCAGGGCATGCCCGACGTCCATGTCACGGACCGGTCGCTGACCTGGAATTCCGATCTGGTCGAGACGCTGGAACTCGACAATCTGATCGCGCAGGCCGTGGTCACGATGGATTCGGCGAGGAACCGCACCGAAAGCCGCGGCTCGCACGCGCGTGAGGATTATCCCGAACGCGACGACAAGAACTGGATGAAGCACACACTGGCCTGGATCGATCCTGCGACCGGCAAGGTCACGATCGAATACCGCCCGGTGCACACCTACACCATGACCAACGACGTCGCCTATATCGAGCCGAAAGCGCGGGTTTACTAGCAGGCGTGATGGCCGGGCTCCTCCCGGCATCACGGTCTTGCCGCGAGTAACGAAAGACGTGGATGCGCGCCAGGCGCGGGCATCACGGAACGAGAGAAAGCAGATGGTTGAATTCACTCTCCCGAAAAACTCCCGCGTCACCGAAGGCAAAACATGGCCCGGCAGGCCGGGGGCAAAGAACGAGCGCGAGTTCCGCGTCTATCGCTGGACTCCGGACGACGGCAACAACCCACGCATCGACACCTTCAAGGTCGATCTCGACGACTGCGGCCCGATGGTTCTCGACGCGCTGATCTGGATCAAGTCCAAGGTCGATGCCACGCTCACCTTTCGCCGCTCCTGCCGCGAGGGCGTGTGCGGCTCCTGCGCGATGAACATCGACGGCGTCAACACGCTCGCCTGCACGCGCGGCATGGACGAGATCAACGGGACGGTGAAGGTCTATCCGCTGCCGCATATGCCGGTGGTCAAGGACCTCGT
>JBIQKQ010000110.1:1799-11773 GCA_044506365.1 Hyphomicrobiales bacterium | reverse complement strand
GGCGTCCTCGAAGGCGCGCAGGAAGCCGCCGACATTCTCGTGGCCGAAGGCGAAATCATCGGCGAGCGCGGCGACCCGTTTCGCTTTCAGGTCCTTGGCCGCATATTCGCCGACCGGATGGCTCGGCTGCGCCGACGTCGAGCTCGGGCGCACCAGCCACGGATTGGCCTTTCGCTGCGTCATGTCCTCGGCGCCGGCGACGGTAAGAATCGGCGTCTGTGAGGAGCGGATATAGTCGTCGATCGCCAGCGCCTCGAATGCGGCAAGCGGACCGATCAGGCAATTGACCTTGAAGCGCTCGACCAGCTCCTGGGTCTTGGTGCGGGTCTGCGCCGGATTGCCGGCGGTGTCGGCGGTGTGCAGTTCGACCTTGCGGCCGCCAAGCTGGAAGTTCCGTTGCTTGAAGAAGACCGTCAGGCCCTGCTCCATCTGGATGCCACCGGATGCGAGGGGGCCGGTCTTGACGGTGAGAAACCCGACCTGGATCGGAGCGGCCTGCGCGACTGCAGCCGGGATTTTCAGAACCTGCGAGCTGACGCCCGCAGCAAGAACGCTCTTGATGGCAGTGCGGCGTGTAAGCTTCACTGTTGCCTCCTCTTATCGAACGGCC
The DNA here is from genome assembly GCA_044506365.1 of Hyphomicrobiales bacterium. Lineage (GTDB taxonomy): Bacteria > Pseudomonadota > Alphaproteobacteria > Rhizobiales > Xanthobacteraceae > Pseudorhodoplanes. The sequence goes on along the minus strand of JBIQKQ010000110.1, from coordinate 11,163 downwards.
CGCACCGCCTGTCGCGGCCGGAGCGGTTGATTGGCGTTTCCTCATGCGGCGCGACGCTTCAGCGTCCTGTTTGGTGTGCCGTCACCGCGACTATAGCGCGGCTTTTCGACTTTGCGTCACCCGTTCTTGCATCAGTTTTCGTCTTGACATTGATGGTAATCGGAGGATGGACCGGCATAGTGGGGGCCGCCGATGTGGCGATCGGCAATCGGAAGACGGCCGGGAGGCGAGTCTTTGCCAAACCGGCGGCCGCCGCGCTATGCAACGTGTTGCTGGCGGAGCGAGGAGGGCAGCGCATGCGCATCGGAGTGGCCGGCTTGGGCAAGATGGGCGCCGCCATCGCTGCGCGATTGATCGGGTGCGGTCACGAGGTGCTCGTGTGGAACCGCTCGGCGGAGAAGGCGAAGCCTCTCGCCGATGCCGGAGCAAAAGTCGCATCGTCGCCGGCCGATCTTGCCGCGCAGGCGGACGCGATCATAACCATTCTCACCGACGCATCCGCGATCGAGGCTGTATATCACGGCGCGTCCGGCCTTCTGTCCGCCGATGTGAATGGCAAGCTGTTCGTCGAGATGAGCACGGTGCGGCCGCAGACCGAGATCGCGCTTGCCGAAAGGGTGCGCGACAAGGGTGCGGCCTTTGTCGAATGTCCGGTTGGAGGAACGACCGGGCCGGCGCGGCAGGGCAAGCTGTTCGGCTTTGCCGGAGGCGCGGAGGCTGACGTCGCCCGCGCCCGGCCGCTGCTCGACCAGCTCTGCCGGCGGGTGGAGCATGTCGGCGATGTCGGCGCGGGTGCCGGCATGAAGCTCGCGATCAATCTGCCGCTGATGATCTACTGGCAGGCGCTGGGTGAGGCACTCGCGATCAGCCGGCATCTGAACATCGACCCGCAGCGCATGATGGACATCTTCGCCGATACCTCGGGTGCATCGACCGCCGTGAAGAACCGCGGCCCGAACATAGCGACATGGCTCGGCGGCGGCGATTTCGGTCCCGTCACCTTCAATCTCGACGATGCGCGAAAAGATATCCGGACCATGATCGCCGAAGGGCAGGCGCGCGGCGTCGAGCTGCCGCTGATCGAAAAGACGCTGGCCTGCTTCGACGAGGCGAGCGAGGCGGGCTATGGTCAGGGCGACGGATCGGGTCAGGCGGTCTATTGGGCCCGCCGGGAAAAAGTGTGAGCAGATGAAATCGCACTGCTCACCCGATCTCCGCTCATCCCCGCGAAGGCGGGGATCCAGTCTTGTTGACTCTGGGTCCCCGCTTTCGCGGGGACGAGCGGGTAACACCATTTGACCTTTTCTTGCTTCAGGGGAGCAAAATGAGCGTACTGACACTGGCGCAAGCATCCACGATCGTCGACGCTGCGCTGCAGACGGGACGCGACAGCAGTTTCCAGCCGCTGTCAGTCGCGGTGCTCGATGCCGGTGGACATCTCGTCGCGTTCAAGCGCGAGGACAGGTCCGGCATCCTGCGCTTCGACATTGCGTTCGGAAAGGCCTGGGGCGCGCTCGGCATGGGTCTTGGCTCTCGCACGCTGTTCGAGCGCGCCGAGAAGACGCCGATGTTCTTCACCACGCTCGCCGCAGCAAGCGGAGGGCGTGTCGTGACCAATCCCGGCGGCGTGTTGATTCGCAATGCGGGAGGCGAGATCATCGGTGCGGTCGGCATATCCGGCGACACGTCGGACAACGATGAGAGATGCGCAATCGTCGGCATCGAGGCAGCGGGGTTGATGGCTGATCCGGGCGGCTCGAAGAAGTGAGCGAGCCACGTTCTCCCTCCCCCCGCGAAGCGGTGGGGAGGATGGCGAGCGCTTAGGCGCGAGCCGAGTGGGGGGCTTTTCGGCAATCTTGCGCTATGTTCCCCCCACCCCCGACCCCTCCCCACCACTCGCTGCGCTCGCGGGGGGAGGGGAGTTGAAGGGCCGATGCGCGCCTGACGAAGCCAAGGAGCTGTTCGCATGCAATTCTTCTCCTTCTGGCGTTCGCTGGCATCGTTTCGGGTGCGGATCGCGCTGAACCTCAAGGGGCTCTCGCCTGAAGTCATCAATGTCGATTTGACGAAGGGCGAGCAGCGCAACGAAGCGTATCGCAAGATCAACCCGCAGATGCTCATCCCCGCGCTTGTCACCGACGAGGGCGCGGTGCTGTTCCAGTCGATGGCGATCATGGAATATCTGGACGATGTGCATCCGCATCCGAATCTCATCCCCTCGGAGGCAGTCGCGCGGGCGCGGGTGCGCGCGCTGTCGGGCATCGTCGCCTCCGATGCGCATCCGCTGATCGTGCCGCGCATTCGCGACTATCTGGAACATGAACTGAAGCTCGACGAGCCGGCGCGGCTGAAGTGGATTCACCACTGGCTGGGCGAGGGCATGAAGGCGTTCGAGGCCAATCTCGCAAGCAGCAAGGAGACCGGCATCTATTGCCAGGGTGACAACGTCACGATGGCGGACATCTGCCTCGTCAGCCACGCCACCGGCTGCAACTTCTTCAAGTATGATCTTGCACCCTTTCCGACCGTACGGCGGATCGTCGGCGCCTGTATGACGCTGGAGGCCTTCGCCAAGGCGCATCCTTTGAAGCAGCCCGGTGCGCCGGCGACGGTGTGACCCCTTCCTTCACCTCCCGCTTGCCTTCCTTTCCCTCTCCCCGCTGAAGCGGGGAGAGGGAAGATCTAGCCGGCCCGCTTCTGCTTCCCATCCCTCAACAACCGCGCGAGCGTTTTCGCCGTTTCCACCAGATCGCGCTCGAACCGGTCGAGGAACAACCGTGCCGGCTTGGAGAGCGTTCTTCGCGTCGGCGTGATGACGATGAATTCCGCATAGAGCGGCGGGTCGATCACCGGGTTGATCGTCAACGCGTCGCCGCCAATGTCATTCACGCAGATCAACCCCGGCAGAATGGTGACGAAGTCCGAGCGCGCGATGAAATCGAAGGTCCCCATCATCGCATCCATCTCGATCGTGCGTTCAACCGGGACGCCATGACTCTGGAAATAGATCTCGAGATTGCGCCGCCGCACATTGTCGGGTCCCGGCACGACAATTTTCAGCGGCGGCAGATCGGCGAGCCGCACCGGTGCGAGCGGCTTGAATGCGCTCGCGCGGCCGGAGATCAGCACTTCGCGGTCGCGCAGGATCAGCCGCGACTTCAATCCGACCCGCCCCTCAAAGGCCGGCACGATGGCGAAATCGAGTTCGCCCGCCAGAACCTGTTCGGTCAGAATGCCGCTATAGGCCTCGACGACATGCAGCCGTACGTCCGGATGGGCGGCCACGAAATGCCGCAGCGTTGGCGTGAGCGCGGCACGGGTGAAGGTCGGCATCAGCCCGATGCGCAGCTGCCCGGTGACGGCGCCAGCCTGCGCGCGAATATCCTCGCCGGCCTGTTCCAGCAGGCCGATCGCCTCGATGCAGCGCCGGTAATAGCGGCGCCCGGCCGCCGTCGGAGTCACCCCGGCCGGGCTGCGGTCAAACAGCCGCGCGCCGAGAAGCTTTTCGACCGCGGCGACATGCTGTGAAATGCCGGACTGCGTGGCGTGCTCGCGCGCGGCCGCGCGGGTGAACGAGCCCTCCTCGCAGACTGCGATCACGGCGTGGATCTGGCGCAGTGTGGTGCGGCTCGGCATTGGCAATCGGCTCCGGGACCCCTATCAGGATAGCTAATGGCGCTGGTCATTTCATATTATTTCGTTCGGCAGGGCCGCGCGGCTAGATTGCCGCGCTGCGGAGGCGATCACCGATGAAACTCGGCTTTTTCACGATGCCCATCCATGCACTCGGCAAGGACTGGCGGACGTGCCTGCGCGAGGACCGGGAGGCCTTCATTCTGGCCGATGAACTGGGTTTCGCCGAGGGTTACGTCGGCGAACATGCCACCGATCAGGCCGAAAACATCACGTCCTGCACGATCTTCATCGCCTCGCTCATCCACGCGACCAAGCGGATGAAACTCGGCACCGGCACCGTCAATATGCCGAACAGCCACCCGGCCGCGGTCGCCGCCGAAATCGCGATGCTCGACCACATGCTGGACGGCCGCTTCATTTTCGGCATTTCGCCGGGCGGCCTCCTCTCGGACGCGGAGGTGTTCGGCAATCTCGACGCCAACCGCAACGAGATGTTTCTCGAATGCATCAACCAGGTGCTGGCGATCTGGGCGGGCGAGCCGCCTTACAATCTGCGCGGCAAATACTGGACCGTCGTGAGCGAGCGCCATTTCCTGCCGGATATTGGCCAGGGCTTCCTGCCAAAGCCGCTGCAGCGTCCGCATCCGCCGATCGTCGTCACCGCGGTCGCACCGTTCTCGAAGGGGGTGACGGAGGCCGCCGCGCGCGGCTGGGAGCCAATCTCGGCGAACTTCCTGATGCCGCAATGGGTCAAGAGCCATTGGCCGAAATATGTCGAGGGATGCGAGCGGGTGGGGCGCCCGGCCGAAGCCGCCAACTGGCGCGTGGCCAAAAGCATCTTCGTCGCCGATGACGACAAGACCGCGCGCGACTACGCGACCGCGCCCAATTCGCCATACCGCTTCTATTACAGGCAGCTTTTCACCAAGCTGAAGGCCAATGGGCGCATCGAGCTGTTCAAGACCCATCGCGACCAGCCGGATGACGAGGTCACGCTCGACTCGATCTGCGATGAACTGGTGATCTACGGTTCGCCGAACAAGGTCGCGGACGAGATCCTCGCCTTCCGCGAGAAGGTCGGCGATTTCGGAACTCTGCTCTATGCCGGCAAGGACTGGGCCGATCCGGCGCTTGGAAAGCGCTCCATGGTGCTGCTCGCCGAAAAGGTGATGCCGAAGGTCAATGCCGCGCTGGGCTCCGCCGCACGCGCCGCGGAGTAGTTGCGTCGAATAGGCGCGGCTGTATCGCGATGCGGTCCGGCTTGACCTGATATCCGGTTCGGCCTTCAATCCTCCGATGAAAGGCTGCGCGACGGCTTGAAAGCCGTCGAAATGACGGCCGCTTAAGAATACAACCAGGAGGAACGAATGCGATTCAAAGGATGGATCATCGGCGCGGCGTTCGCGGTGGCTGCGACCGCGCAGGCCGCGGCACAGACGCCCGTGAAGATACGCGCCGCATGGGTGGCCCCGGTATCGAACTGGGCGTCGATCCTGCTGGAGAAGAAGGATCTCGCCAAGCATATGGGCAAGTCCTATGTGCTGGAGACGGTGCGCTTCGCCGGCACCCCGCCGATGGTGACCGCGCTCGCCAATAACGAAATCGAAGTCGCCAATCTCGCCTATTCGACGCTCGGCATTGCCATCAAGAATGCGGGTCTCGAAGATCTTCGGATCATAGCCGACGAGTTCCGGGACGGCGTACCCGGACATTATTCGCATCAGTACTTCGTGCTGAAGGACAGCCCGATCCAGAGCATCAAGGATCTCAAGGGCAAGGTGGTGGCCAGCAACGCGACCGGCAGCGCGGTCGATGTCGCGATCCGCGCCATGCTGCGCAAGTCCGGAATGGAGGACAAGCGCGACTATACCATGATCGAAACCCCGTTCCCGACCATGCGCGCGATGCTGGCGGAAAAGAAGGTCGATCTCATCCCCGGCGTGCTGCCGTTTTCGCTCGATCCGGAACTGCGGAAGATCGCACGTCCGCTGTTCAAGCAGAGCGATGCGATCGGCGTCACCGACATGCTGGTCTGGGTGGCGCGCAAGCCCTTCATCGACAAGAATCGCGCGGCGATGGTGGACTTCATGGAAGACACCTTGCGCATCGTGCAATGGTATCTCGACCCGAAGAACCAGAAGGAGGCCGCGCAGATCGCAGCCAAATTCACCAAGCGTTCGCCCGAAGCCTTCACCTGGCTGTTCACCAAGGATGACTATTATCGCAATCCGGAGATGCTGCCCGATCTCGAAGCGCTGCAGCGCAACGTCGACATGACGAAGGACCTCGGATTCGTGAAGGGCGATATTGACGTGAACAAGTATACCGACCTCAGCATCGTGCAGGAGGCGCTGAAGCGGTTGAAGAAATAAGCGGCCGGCGGACTTGAAAGGGGCGAACCGGGCGGCGCGAGCCGCCCGGTTTTTCTTTCATCGTGTCGTCCCCGCGAAGGCGGGGACCCAAACGCACCGCTCTGGAATATCGGCTCCCGCTCCCGCGGGGGCGACCCGTCACACGGTGCTCGGCGCCATGGCTTCCTGGTGCCACATCAAAAGGCGCCGGCGCAGGATCGCCATGCCCTTGACCATCACATATCCGACCACGGCGATTTCGACGATGCCGGCAAACACACCGCGCGAATCGGCGAAGCGCGAGGCGCTCATCATCGCGCCGCCAATGCCGTAACCGCCCATCACCATCTCCGTGAAGACGGCGACGATGAGCGCGATCGGCAGCGCGACCTGGAGGCCTGTGAGAATCTGCGGCAAGGCGGCAGGCAGCACGATCTGCCACAGCAATGCGCGATTGTCCGCACCGAGGTTGCGGGCGGACCAGAGCAGAAACTTGTCGACACTCTGGATGCCGATGATGGTGGCGGTGATCACCGGAAAGGCGGCGTCCACCACGATCATGGTGATCTTGGATGCGTCATAGACGCCGAGCCAAAGGATGATCACCGGCAGGAACGCGACCTTCGGCATCGGGAATCCGACCGACACGATCGGGTCGAAGAACCAGCGGATGAAGGCGATCCGCGACATCGCCATGCCGAGCGCCACGCCGAGCACCGCCGCGATCGCAAAGCCCGCAAGCGCACGGTAGAGCGTCATGCCGGTATTGATGAACAGCTCGCCGCTCACCGCGTCCTGCCAGATCCGCACAAGGACGGAACTCAGCGTCGGCAGCTGGAACGGCGTCACCGCGCCGGAGCGCGCAAACAGCTCCCAGGCGATGCCGAGCGCAATGATCGAACCGGTATGCGCCAGAACCCAGCCGATACGGCCAAGCAGCGCCGGCCGGGCAACTGCGCTCGTTTGTGCCGCCGTCATTGTTGCCATCGCAGCATCCGGTCCTGCAGCATTTGATAAAGCCGGTCGGCGGCGAAGCCGATGAAGGCGACGGTCAGCACCACGGCATACATTGCGTCATAGGAGCCGTTGGCGCCGAGCGAGCCGATCAGGTAGCCGAGTCCCGAGCGCGCGACGATCAGCTCCGAACTCACAAGCAGGATGAACGACAGCGCCAGAGCGGTGCGGATGCCGTTGAGGAGTTCCGGCGTCGCGCTCGGCACCACCACGTCCCACAGCATGCGCAGCCGGCTCGCGCCCATGCCGCGCGCGGTCCAGACCAGCGCCTGGTCGCTGCCGCGCGCCCCGTTATAGGCGCCGATCGCGATCGGCAGCATGCAGCCGAGAAGGATCAGCAGGATTTTCGAGCCATCGCCGAAGCCGAGCCAGATGACCGTGACGGGGATGAGCGCCGATTTCGGCATCGGGTAAAGCGACTCGACCAGCGGGCCGAGCACGATTTGCGCAGGTCGCCACCAGGCCATGGCGATTCCGACACTCGCGCCGATGATGATCGACAGGAACAAGCCGGCCCCGGCACGCCAGAGCGAGGCGATACTGTTGGTGAGGAGTTCACCGCTCGTGAGGAGATCCCACCACGCCACGGCGACCTCCGAGAGCGGCGGCAATGCGAGCGTCGAGACAAGTTGCAGTTGCGAGGCGGCTTCCCACGCCACCGCGAGCAGCACAAGCGGCAGATAGCGGAACGCCGCTGTCATGATGTGCGCGCACCCTGCATCTTCATGGCCTCTTCGCGCACGAGGTTCCAGATGTCGTCGACCCGCTCGGCGAAGACCTGCGATTTGAACAGGTTGGGATCGGTGCGGTCGAGCTTGTTGTCGACGATGGTCTTGATGCGGCCGGGCCGCGCCGACATCACCGCGATCCGGTCCGCGAGATAGACCGCCTCCTGCACGTCGTGGGTGACGAAGATCACGGTCTTCGGCCGGCTCTGCCAGATGTTGAGAAGCTCCATCTGCATGAGGTGGCGTGTCTGCGCGTCGAGTGCGCCGAACGGCTCGTCCATCAGCAGGATGTCGGGATCGATGGCGAGCGTGCGCGCAAGCGCGGTGCGCTGCTTCATGCCGCCCGACAATTGCGAGGGATAGCTGTCCTCGAAGCCGTTGAGGCCGACGAGATCGATGAAGTGCTGCGCCTTTTTCTCGCGCTCGGCGCGCGGCAGCCCGGCCTTTTCAAGCCCGTAAAGCACGTTGGCGCGCACGGTTTTCCAGGGAAAGAGTGCAAAATGCTGGAAGACGATGCCGCGATCGGGGCCGGGTGCGGTCACGGTCTTGCCTGCGACCGAAACGGCGCCCGTCTCGATCGGGATGAAACCGCCGATCAGATACAGAAGCGTTGATTTGCCGCAGCCCGACGGTCCGAGCAGCGCGAGGAATTCACGCGGCCGCACATCGAGCGATATGTTCTCCAGCGCCAGCACCGGCCTGCCGTTCGGCGGCCGGTAGAGATGACTGACGTTATCGACGACGATCTGCGGCTGGCTCGTCATGTGCCTCCTTATAATCCTGCCCTCGCAACCGCTCTTTCACCCTCCCCCCGCGGAGCGGTGGGGAGGGTCGATCGACTGAGCGATAGCGAAGGAGATCGGGGTGGGGGGTACAGAGCAACTAAAAAACGAAAGCCCCCACCCCCGACCCCTCCCCACCATTCGCTTCGCTCATGGGGGGAGGGGAGTCTTCCCCCGCGGTAGCAGATCACGCCGCCACCGGCGTCCTGAGCGGGCGCTTCTCCAGTCCCGCCGCGAGATTGTCGATCATCAGCTCGCCCATCGCGAGGCGCGTTTCAAGCGCCGCGGTGCCGTGATGCGGCTGCAGGATGACGTTCGGAAAGGCGGTCAGCCGCTGGTCGAAATCGGGCTCCTTCTCGAACACATCGAGCGCGGCCCAGCCGAGCCGTCCGTGCGCAAGCGCATCGATCAGCGCTTCCTCGTCCACCACGCTGCCGCGCGCGACATTGATCAGTGTCCCTTGCGGTCCGAGCGCCTCGATCACCGCGCGCGAGACAAGATGGCGCGTCTGCGGCCCGCCCTTGCAGGCGACCATCAGGTAGTCGCTCTGGCGCGCGAGTTCGACGACATCGCCGACATAAGTGTAGGGCACGTCCTTCTTCTCGCGGGTCGCGTTGTAGAGGACGCGCATCCGAAAGGCCGAGGCGCGGTCGGCGATCGCGCGGCCGATGCCGCCGAGGCCGATCACGCCGCAGGTCTTGTTGCCGACGCTGCGGCCGAACGGCACCGGTCCCTTGCGCGCCCATTCGCCGGACCGCGCATAGTGATCGGCGAAGATGATCTGCCGCGCCGAGGCGAGCATCAGACCGATCGCGAGATCTGCGACCTCGGGGCCGATGATGTCGGGCGTGTT
>JBIQKQ010000110.1:0-1789 GCA_044506365.1 Hyphomicrobiales bacterium | reverse complement strand
GACGCCGAAAACCGAGACCGCTTCCAGCTTCGGAAGCCGGTCGAGGATCGCGCGGCTCAGGCCGCGATTGGCCTCGGTCGCGACCCCCCGCACGCGGGCCGCGACATCCGCCGGAATGTCTTCGGGCCTGGGCAGATTGAGCCAGTGATGAACATGATAACGACGATTCAGTTCGGCCACGGTCGCATCCGGGAAATGCCCGAAATAGAGGATGTCAGGCTTCATTGGTGACGTTGCCCCGCAGCCGCGTGTCCCTGCAAACAGGCTGCATCGCCATGCGGTACAGCCGTTATCGTTATCGCGATGCTAGCGAGCGCTTGGCGGCGAAGTCAAACCGCGCATCACAGTTCGAACACCTGCTTCGGCGTCTTGTGCAGGCATTCGCCCGGCCCGTCCTTGCCGACGATGTAGTTGTCGCAGATCACCGCCCATTGCGAAGACGTCTCGTAGCCGGGATGGACGGCGAGATTCATGCCCTCTTCGATCGACATGGTTTCATCTTCGCGGATCAGCGGCCGCTCGACCAGATCGTAACCCTGTCCGTGGGCATAGAGTCGCTTCTCGGGTCCGATGCCCCGCGCCGCCATGAACGCATCATGCGCGGCGGCGATGTCGCGCGCCGGTACGCCCGGCCTGATCTTCGACAGGGTGTGGGTCTGCGCTTCTTTCACAGTCTCGAAGCCGTCGAGCAATTCGTTGGTGGCCTTGCCGAACACCATGGTGCGGGCGATCTCGGTGTACATCCCGCCGGGACCGGCATTCTCGATCAGCAGCGCGAAATGCTCGCCCTTCTGCAGCACGCGGCCCTGCAAATAGCGATCGACGAAACTGGCCGGCTGGCCGAGCGGCGCCGACGAGCCGAGGAACAGCCCCTGTTCGGAGCCAAGCAGCCGTCCCTCATATTGGGCGAGCGCGGTGATGTCGCTGTCCCGCATCCCGGGTTTGATCTTCCTGCAGACGCGGGCGAAGATTTCATCCTGCATCTGCGCGCAACGGCGCACCAGGATCAGCTCTTCCTCGCTCTTGACGGCCTTGATCGCGTCGATCTCCTCGGTCGCATCCACGACCTCGGTCTTGCCGGCGAGACCCTGCTTGATCTGCGTCACGAACCGGTAGGGCATCGCGCCCGGCCCGAGCATGCCGATCCGCTTGTAGCCGCGACGCTTCAGTTCGCCGAGCGCGATATCGCCCTGATAGCCGTCGGTATAAGCAACGGAGGTGAAGGCGGGCGTGGTGATCAGGTCGCCAACGCCGCGATGGATGGCGTGGCGGCCCTCGAAACCGCGGCGGCCGCCGGCCGGACCCATGTCGATCACGGTCATCGGATCGCCGGCGTGGAAGATCACCGTGCGCGGATAGCCGTTATAGGCGGGGAAATCGGTGAACCATTTCACATAGCCGCCCAGCCAGTCATTGTTGTTCTGCATGACCAGCGCATCAAGGCCGCGTGCGGTCATCATCGCTCGCGCGGCCTTCCACCGGCGGTCGAGTTCGGCATCGGAGATCGGGTTCAGCCTGCGGTCGCTCATGGTCTTCCTTCCCCCTCCGCTTTCGGTTGCCGGACGTTTCGGATCGTCCGCGCGCATCCTGCGGCGCATTTTTTTTCGCCGTTATGAGACGGCGGCGATGCCGCAATATCGTGGATAATGGCCCCCTGTACAATGGCGGTCCGCAGCGACTGCCGGTTCCGGCAGCATGTCATGCTGATTTTTGCATGATTGACCTCCCGGTTCCGCGGGGGGCCCCTATTGCAGAGCTGGGGTTATGGGTCCCCGCTTTCGCGGGGACG
>JBIQKQ010000109.1:0-11789 GCA_044506365.1 Hyphomicrobiales bacterium | reverse complement strand
GGCCCCGCTCCCGCCGGTCTGTTTGCAGAGGTCCTTGGCGCGGGTCCAAAGCGGGCCCCCGTGAGCGTGGCCCTGTGACGCGGTCTTGCGACGCGCCCATTGGGCGGCCCGTGAGGCGCCCGATGGAGTCCGCGGCGCGGTCACTTCTAAAGCCACAATTGCCGTGCGATATTGGCCAAGATCCGATGTCGTATCGATTTCGAGGCCAAGAATGTTTGTCACCCGCTGGGTCCGTTTCGCCGCGCTCGCCTTTATCCTTTCCCTCCTCGCCAGTCCCGCCTCCGCCGCCCAATGTGGCGGCGACTTCAATCGCTTCGTCGCCGAATTCTCGCGCGAGGCGGCGGCCAAGGGCATCCCGCAAGGGGTGATCGCGCAGGCCTTCAGCGGCCTCACCCACGATCCGAACGTGATGGCCTTCGACCGTCGCCAGCGCGGCACCTTCAAGAAAAGCTGGGAGGATTACGCGCGCACCCGCGTCGGCCCGGCCCGCGTCAACCGCGCCAAGCAGATGATGAAGCGGCACGCGGCGCTGCTCGGCAAGGTCGAGCAGCAGTTCGGCGTGCCGAAGGAATTGATCGTCGCGATCTGGACCATGGAGACCGACAACGGCGCCGACATGGGCAAGCTGCCGATCATCCGCACGCTCGCGACGCTCGCGCATGATTGCCGGCGCACCGACCTGTTCCAGCGCGAATTGTTCGCCGCCCTGCAGATCCTTCAGCGCCAGGACCTGCCGCTGAAGGAGATGATCGGCGCCTATGCCGGCGAGATCGGGCAGACCCAGTTTTTGCCGTCGTCCTATATCAAATATGGCGTCGACTATGACGGCAACGGCCATGTCGATCTGATCCGCTCGGTGCCGGACGTGCTCGCTTCCACCGCGAACCTGCTGCGGGTGAATGGCTGGCAACGCGGCCAGCCGTTCAATATCGGCACCCAGAATTTCGAGGTCATGCGGGAGTGGAACCGCTCGGAAATCTACCGGCGCACGCTGCATTACTTCGCCGAGCAATTGCAGTAGCGCCCCCGCGCTTTGCCAGGGCTTGGAGAAATCCCGGCGACGCATTTTGATGACAGCGCAGAAGCCCTCAACCGCTCTGCACCGGCTGGCGCGGCTCGAACATCGCTCCGAGCGCGTCATCGGCCGGCGCAAGTTTGCGGCGCGGATGGGGCTGGCGGTCGGGATGTGGGCTGTGGTGACGCTGGCCGGGCTCGCGGTCGGCATGGCCGGCTATGTGTATTTCGAGGACCTGGGCCCGGTCGATGCGTTCGTGAACGCCGCCATGATCCTGTCCGGCATGGGCGTGTTCGACGAGCTGAAAAACCCGAATGCGAAGATTTTCGCCGGCTTCTATGCGCTGCTCTCCGGCCTGATCATCCTTGTCGCGACGACCTTCATTCTGGCGCCGGTCTTCCACCGTATCCTGCATCGCTTCCATGTTGATGAGGAGCGGCGCGACCGGGACTGAATCGCGACCTGGCCGTCACTTCCTCTTCTTCGCGCTCTTCGCGCGCTTTGGCAGGCCTTTCCTCTTGGTCTTTGCCACCTTGCGCAGCTCCGATTGGCTCATCGACTCCGCCATGCTGCGCGATGCGCCGCGCAGGCTCGCTTTCGAGCGTTCTCCACGCTTGGCCGCGAGCGCTGCGCCCGCGGCCATCTGCTGCTTTTTCGATTTCGCCGGCATATGCTTTGTCCCTTTGATCTGCGAGCGGCCGTGCAGCGGCCCGCACAGGGATCAATCGTGGAATGCGGCCGGGAGTTCCTTGTCAGGGGGCCTTGGCCGGGCCACCAGCGCCGCCGCATGGAAAGCTTGACCCTCAGCCCCGCGGCTTCTCCCTTATGATATCCGGCGAGTCTCGCCGCCAACGCCTTGGCGGGCAGCGCCGAAGCATTGCATACAGGCACCGCAGCAGCACCAAGGCGGAATCGGCCCATGACGAACCCGACCACCACAAATGGCAGGCCTCGCGGCGCGCTGACCGTGCGCGTCATTGCAATGCCCGCGGACACCAACGCCAATGGCGATATTTTCGGCGGCTGGGTGCTGTCGCGCATGGACCAGGCCGGCGGCATTGCCGCAGTCGAGCGAGCCAAGGGCCGGGCCGTCACCGTCGCCATCGAGGCCATGACCTTCATCCGCCCGGTCCGGGTCGGCGACGTTCTGGAGGTCTATATCGACATCGAAAAGGTCGGGCGCACGTCGATGAAGATTCATATCGAGGCCTGGGCGCGCCGCTTCATGACCCACCATCACGAGAAGGTCACCGACGCGAATTTCACCTTCGTCGCCATCGACGAGAACGGGCGGCCGCGACCAATTCCGCGCGACGGGATAGGGGCCTGAGGACGAGGTCATGCGCATTGCTTTTCCGCTTTTTCTCGCCTTGCTGGCGGCCGAGGCCGCGACCAAGCAGCCGCGTTCCGGTCTGGGCCCCTGCCGCAGCGGCGCGCAGGCGCTGATCCCAGTATCTCGACATCGGCGAGGAGAAGAGCGGCGAATACGCCCATGCCTACACCATGGTCGATACCTGCGGGCCGGCTCGATCGGCAAAAGCCAAGGCTGTTGCAGCGCAGCCGGTGGCCGACTGCGCCGAATGCCGCGACCTCGCGGTCAAAATGCTGGACGAACTCGACGGGATTCGAATGAGTCGGCCTTCATTCGTGAAACTGCGCGATGCGTTCGCCGCAAAATGCGGCCCGGCCGAGGCGATTGAACCAAAGGCACCCTCACCGAATTAAGAGGCGTCTTGAGTCCGCTGCGGCCCTTGAGAAACTTTGCGGTCGTGCGGCAATGCTTATCGATGCGAAGGCGATGGATCGCGATCGGGCTGACATGATCGACCCGCAAGGCGGCGGAACGCTCGTTCTCTTGAATGAACGCGCCGGAGCACTGATCGACATGGGGGCCGAGCGCCTGCGCGCCGCCTTGGCGTCGTCGCTCAAGAATCGGACCGGGCACGTGGACGTCAGGCTGGTCCGCCCGAGCCGTCTGAAGGATGAAATTGAGCGGGCCGCGCGGGGCGATATTGCAACCCTGATTGTCGGGGGCGGTGACGGCTCGGTGAGTTGCGCTGCCAATGCTCTGGCCGGCACCGGCAAGACTCTGGGCGTGCTTCCGTTTGGCACCATGAACCTGTTCGCGCGCGATCTTGGGATGCCGGCAAGCATCGAAGCCTCCATCGACGCGATCGGCTCGGCCGCGCCGCGAAGGATCGATCTTGCGTATATGAACGGCCGATACTTCCACTCGCTGTCGGGTCTCGGCTTTTTCAGTCAAATGGCGCGCGCGCGCGAAGAGGTTAGGGGTCACCGGCTGGGCCGTCTGTTTGGTGTGGCCATTGCTGCGATCCGGGCGCTGCGCCGGACTGAACCGTTCACTCTGGACATCACGATCGAGGACCGGAGCGAGCAGGTGGAGGCATTGGCGGTACTGATCACCAACAACCGGTTCGGCAATGACTGGCGGCGGCCGCGGCTGGACGATGGGCTGCTGGAAATTCACATCGCCGAGAATGCCGGCGCATTGGGAAAGCTGAAAGCAAGCGCCAACCTGCTCACCGGAGCATGGCGCAACGGTGACGATAGCGATGGCATTCGCACCATCACGGCGCGTCGGGTCGAGATCGCGCGCAGACGCCGCCGCACCTTCGCCGCGACCGATGGAGAATTGCGGCGCGAACATATTCCGCTCCGCTACGAGATCCGGCCAGGCGCGATGACGGTGCTGTCGCTCTGATCAAGCGCGGATCGCGGGCGCAAGCTCGCCGATCCGGGCCAGATCGCGGATGAAGGCGCGGTACTCGCGCTTTGCATTTTCGTCGCCCGGCTCACGCATCAGCCGCAACAAATAGGAGGGATGGACCGTGATGAAGCCGGGCTGCCCGGCAAAATCGAAGGGTCCTCGCGCCTTCGTCACCGCGATGGCGCGGTCCGCCATGGACTGCGCTGCGGTCGCACCCAGCGCAACGACGAGATCGGGCTTGATCGTCGCAATTTCGCCGGCGAGCCACCACCGGCAGGCATGGATTTCCCCGGCGTTCGGCTTTTTATGAATCCGGCGTTTTCCGCGCGGCTCGTATTTGAAATGCTTGACGGCGTTGGTGACATAGGCGCGCCTGCGATCAAGTCCGGCTTCGGCCAGAGCGCGGTCGAACAATTGCCCGGCCGGACCGACGAAGGGCTTTCCCGCGAGATCTTCCTGATCGCCCGGTTGCTCGCCGACGAACACCACGGGCGCGTTGCGCGGCCCTTCGCCGAACACCGTTTGCGTTGCGTTCTTGTATAGCGGGCAGCGGGTGCAGGTCTCCGCCTCGCGCCGCATAGCCGTCAGACTGCCCTCGGCATGATGGTCTGAGATTTTTGCTCGAGCCATGCGGGTGGCGATCCGGTCGGCAAACAAAGGGGGTTGATCCGCGCTCAAATCCATCATGCCGGCGACGCGCTGGCCGGCGGCCTGCACCATATTCGGGATAAGCGCGGTCTCGGGCATGTTGTTCCAATAATCGCGCGGCATATGGTTCACCATCGTCTTCAGGCGCAGCCGGGCGGGATTGAACGTCGTGCGGTAATAAGTGAGCCACAGGTCGTCGAGAACATCGTCGCGACCTTCGTCCGGTCGTTTCGCAAAAGGCGGCTCGAAGGACAGCGCGCCGTCACGCCAGATCGCAGTGCCGCGGGGCGTTGCGATGATGAAATCCATGTTGCTGAAACGATCGACAAAAAACGGGACTGCCCGGCGCAGCACATGATGATGCGGCTCGAACCACGCCGTATAGAGCGTCCGGCCTTCGATCCGGCGCTCGCGAAAGCGCAGGAAGGCGTGCATCTTGTGGATATCGCGGCGGACCGAATGTGCGTAATCCATCAGGCGCGCCACATGCGAATCGCTGGCGCGTTCGGCGAGATCGCGCTCGCCGTTGCAGATGCGCCAGAGAACGTCATACAGCAGGGCAAAACGATCCGCCGCGCTGTGGCAGACAGCGTCGTGCATCAACGTGGCGTAGCTGCGCGGCACATTAAGCGCGACGTCGGCGGGTGCGGAAACCGGCAAGGGCGGCAGTAATGTCGGCTCATCCGGCGAGACAAAGACGACATCCGCCGGAGCCAGACCCTGCGCGATGCAGCCTTTCGCGGCGGCTCGGAACGCTGCTGCATCGGCATCGTGATCGAGCGTGACAGCGAACATCGATTATCCGAACAGACTGAGCTGCGCCGGCGCCTTGACGAAACGTTGGCGCAGATGACGGCTGTCGAGCGTCCGCGGGCGGTGGTCCGGGGTGACGATGAAATGCCGCGCCCGCGACATCCCTCCGGCGATGCGCGCAACATCATCGTAGCGCAGCGCGCCGCTCCGCCGCGAGGCGATGATTCGCTCGACGCTGCGGGTGCCGAACCCCGGCACACGCAGCAGCAATTCGCGGTCGGCTGTATTGACGTCGACCGGAAAACGCTCGCGATGCGCAAGCGCGAAAGCGAGCTTGGGATCGATATCGAGGTCGAGCATGCCGTCTTTCATGGCGCTGCCGATTTCCGGCAGGCCGTAGCCATAGAAACGCAGCATCCAGTCGGCCTGATAGAGCCTGTGTTCGCGCATCAGCGGCGCGGGCTGCGCGGCAAGCTTTTGCGAGGGATGGCCGGTCGGCGAAAAAGCCGAATAGTACACGCGCTTGAGTGCATAGGATGCGTAAAGCGTTGTCGTCGCGCCAAGGATGGTGCGGTCGTCGGTCGCGTCGGCGCCGACGATGATCTGCGTGGATTGACCGGCCGGCGCAAAGCGCGTCGGCTTCGACTTGCTCGCCGGGCTGGTTGCCCGGGGCGTCTCGCTTGCGGCTTCGATCCGCAACCGCGTCGCCGCGAGGCCCTTGCGGATGCTGGCCGCGCTTTTCTCGGGTGCGAAGTCACGCAAGCCCGAATCGGTCGGCAGTTCGACATTCATCGACAGACGATCGGCATAGCAGCCCGCCTGCGCGATCAGATCCTCGCTCGCGCCTGGAATCGTCTTGAGATGGATGTAGCCGCGAAAGCCATGCTGTTCGCGCAACGTCCGTGCGACGCGGACGAGATCGGCGAGCGTATCGTCCTCGGATCGCGCGATTCCCGATGACAGAAACAACCCTTCGATGCAGTTGCGCCGGTACAGATCAAGCGTAAGGCTGACCACTTCCTCGACCGAAAAGCGCGCCCTTCGCACATTGCTCGAACGGCGGCTCACGCAATAGGCGCAGTCATAGATGCAGAAATTGGTCAGAAGGATTTTCAGAAGCGACACGCACCGGCCATCCGGCGTGTAGGCGTGGCAGATGCCCGCGCCCGTGACGGAACCGACGCCGCCGCCCCGCGCATTTCGTCTTGTGCCGCCCGACGACGCGCAGGAAGCGTCGTATTTCGCAGCGTCCGCGAGGATTTCGAGCTTCTGGGCAAGCGTCAGCGGCATAGGGGTTTCAAGGCCCGGGGTCATCAGAAGTTCCTATTTTGTTCTGATAAAGCTTTGGCGCGTTTGGAGCAAGACGGAACTCGGGTCAGGGCAGGAGTTCCGCGGGCACGCGGTCCGGCGCATAACGCTGCGGCCGGTTCTTCGCCCAGTTTTTCCAGCCAACATAGGCCAGGCCAAAACTTCCGGCTGCGACGCTGAGCGTTTCCCAACTCGGCACAAGGACGATCAGCACCAGCGGCAGCACGCCGAAAATCAGCGCGCCCACAATCGACGCGGCGCTGACGAACATGTGCCGCGTGTCGCTCAGGCCGCCATTGAATGCTATGCGCGCGCGGTCGGCAGGGGGAATGCGGTGATGCAGGTCGCGCACGAAGCGGAGATAAGCGTCGCGCCGATTCTCGTCCGCGCGGAGATAGCTGTCGCCGCTATATACCGTGAGCTTGCGCCAGCGCCCGAACTTGATCTGGCAGATGCCGAGAGCCGTCTCGTTATTCGCGAAGCCGGTGTGCAGGCGGATTGCATGGATCTCGGAGAAGCGGATCGTCCGTGTCTCCCGCTCGCTGGTGAAGGTGACGCCGCCATCGTCCAATGTCAGCCCGTGCGTTGCGATCGACAAGAAGAAGCCGTCGCCATCGCGAAAGTAGAGCGGGTATTCGGCGGCCGTCTCGCTCGCTGTCATCGCCATCAGCTTATCCCGCAGCCGTCCCGCCCAAAAGCCTCCCATGTTGGCAGGCCTTGCAATCCGGGCGCGCTCCACCATCTGATGCGACCATGAACGCGACCTTCGCATACCGTGCGCGCCGCGCGGGTTTCGACCGCTCTGCCACTCGCGGCGAGCGTATCGCCCGCATCGACCGGCTGGCGACATTGCTTGACACGCGGTTCGGCATTCCGTTCACCAAATTCCGGTTCGGCGCCGACAGCCTGATCGGCCTTGCGCCGGGGGTGGGCGATGCCGTCACCACGGCGCTGGCGCTCTATATCGTCTACGAGGCGCATCGGCTTGGTGTGCCCCGGCACCTGCTGGTCCGCATGCTCGGTAATGTCGCGATCGACGGCCTGGTCGGCGCGGTGCCGGTCGCGGGCGATGTATTCGACGTGATGTTCCGTGCCAACCGCCGCAACGTGCGGATCCTGCGCGAGCATCTGGAGCGGGCAGGACGGTAGCGCTTGGCTTATCCTCCGCCCGAGCGGGGCGAGGGATAAGCTGGAAGCTGTGCTACATAACCTCCGCATAACCATGCGGGGGAAAATCATGCGCAAGAGACCTGCCTGTCCGGTCATCGCCATCGAGGAGCATTATTGGGACGAGGAGCTGTCGGCGACCTATGCCGGTGTTGGCCGCGCGACCCATGATCCGGAGCTGGAGAAGCGGTTGCGCGATCTTGGTGAACTGCGTATCCGTGAGATGGATGAGGCCGGCATCGATATGCAGGTGATCTCGCACGGCTCGCCATCGACGCAAAACCTGACCGGTCCCGAGGCGGTGGCGCTGACCAGGCGCGTCAACGATCGCCTCGCCGAGGCGATCGCGAAACATCCGACCCGCTTTGCGGGATTCTGCGCGCTGCCCACCTCGGACCCACAGGCCGCCGCGGCAGAACTCGAACGCTGCATCAGGAATGGCTTCAAGGGGGCGATGATCCACGGCCTCGCCAATGGTGTGTGGCTCGACGACAAATCGATCCGCCCGATCTTCGCCGAGGCCGAGCGGCTCGACGTGCCGGTCTATCTGCATCCCTCGATCCCGCTGCCCGCGGTGATGGATGCCTATTACAAGGACTACATCAAGGATTACCCAATGGTGATCCGCGCCGCCTGGGGCTTCACCGTGGAGACTGCGACGGTGGCGATCCGCATGATCCTGTCAGGCCTGTTTCAGGAGCATCCGAAGCTGAAGATCATTCTCGGCCATCTCGGAGAGACGCTGCCGTTCCTGGTCTGGCGCATCGATCAGGCGCTGTCGCGGCCGGGTCATAAGGCGATGAGCTTCCGCGACGCATTCTGCAAGCATTTCTATGTCACCACATCGGGCTTCTTCTCCAACCCGGCGCTGCTCTGCACCGTGATGGAGATGGGCGTCGACCGCATCCTGTTCGCGGTGGACTGGCCGTTCGTGATGAACCCGCCCGGCACCGCATGGGTCGAAACCATTCCGCTGTCAGACGAGGACAAGGTGAAGATCCTCTCAGGCAACGCGAAAAGGCTGCTGAAAATGTGAGGCGCTGGCTCCAGTTCGGCTCGTCTTCGCGACGGGGGGCCAGGGTCGCAAATCCTGTTCTTATGGATGACTGGCTCCCGCTTCCGCGGGGTGGACTGCGTTCCGTGATGTCTACAAAATCAATTTGGAGCCTGTCTTACGGCACGTCGTCATCCCGGGCCAGGCCGCCTTCCGATTCCAGACGGCTGATCTGCCGCACATCCTGACGCGAGAATTTCAACCGTACGCCTGCGCCGAGACCGTGACCTTCTGGCACGAAGACCGCACCGAAGCTGTCGAGCGCATCGCGGACCGCTTCGGTTCTTGCGTCAGCCGGCAGCCAGGCGGCGCCATAGGCTTCCATCCGGAGAAGGTCCGCGAGCGGGATTTTGGCCCGATCGGCGAGCGCCTTTTGGCCGATGTCCGTCAGTGCGCGCGCAGCAGCGATCTGGCGTCCGCTTATTCTCGACATTCTCGATTTCTCCTCTTGCTGCCCATGATCATAGCGGTGCTTGGCAAGCGAACGGAAAGAGATAGTCCGAACATCTCATTCGATCGAAAGGCGTTCCCTGGGAGCCCGTGAGGGCGCCTGCGTCAGGCTCCCCAAACCCCGCGCCCGGAGCGCTCTAAGGTGGCCGTCCGCTCTGATAGAGTGGCCGCAGGTAATCTGCTGGAGATGACGGTCGCAGCGCCAGCCAGGCAATTTGACAGTATGCTGAAAAACAGTACACTTACAATAAAGCGCGACCGGCAGCTGGCGTAGTTTCGGGAGGACATCATGGCGAATTCATCGAACCCATCCGTCATTGTGGCCGGGGGCGGTATCGGCGGCCTTGCGGCGGCGATGGGTCTTGCCCGCAGGGGCGCAAAAGTCACGGTGCTGGAACAGGCCGACGAGTTCGGCGAGATCGGCGCCGGCATTCAGATCGGGCCGAACGGCTTTCATGCCATGGACTATCTGGGCGTCGGCAAGACCTGC
Organism: Hyphomicrobiales bacterium; assembly: GCA_044506365.1. Taxonomy (GTDB): domain Bacteria; phylum Pseudomonadota; class Alphaproteobacteria; order Rhizobiales; family Xanthobacteraceae; genus Pseudorhodoplanes. Next base: position 2,176 of record JBIQKQ010000109.1, on the reverse strand, counting down.
CGCGAGCGCGCGGTCTATATCGACGCGCTGATCATGATGGACGGCCTGACTGGCGAGCAGATCCTGCGCGCGCCGGTGGACGAGCCGTTCCGAAAATTCATGGGCAATCCTTACGCGGTGATTCACCGCGCCGATCTTCACAGTGCATTTCTCGACGCCTGCCGTGCATCGCCCAATGTCAGCCTGATCAATCGGGAGCGAGTGATCTCCTATGAGAACACGTCTAGCGGTGTGCGGGTGAAGACCGCGGCGGGTACGGTTCTCGAGGCCGATGCGCTGATCGGCGCCGATGGTATCAATTCCGCGATCCGCAATCAGATGACTGGAGGCGACCCGCTGCGCGTGTCCGGCCATGTCGCATATCGCGCGGTGTTGCCGCTCGAACAGATGCCCGAAGATCTGCGCTGGAACGCGGCAACAATCTGGGTTGGACCGAAAACCCACTTCGTTCATTACCCGCTGCAGGGTTGGAAGACCTTCAACCTGGTCGCGACCTTCGTCACCGATCTGGAGAATGTCGGCAGCAACGAGCCCGGCAAGCGCGAAGAGGTGATCGAAAAATTCGGACATCTTGTGCCGCGGATTCGCAAGGTTCTGGAAATACCGAAAGACTGGCGGCGCTGGGTGCTCGGCGACCGCGATCCAATCGCAAGCTGGGTCGACGGCAATGTCGCGCTGCTGGGCGATGCCGCGCATCCGACCTACCAGTATTTCGCGCAAGGCGCCTGCATGGCCATGGAGGACTCCGTCTGCCTGTCCGACGCGTTCGAAAAATCCGGCGGCGATATTGGAGCCGCTTTCAAGGCATATGAGACCGTTCGCATCCCGCGCGCCTATCGCGTGGTGCTGTCGTCGCGTGAGCTGGGGCGCATCTTCCATGTCGATGGGGTGGAGCGGCTGGTGCGCAACGCATGGCTGAAAGACAAGACGCCTGAGGAATTCAACCATTCCGTCCGCTGGATCTATGGCGGCAATGGCCTTACCGGAGCGAAGCCGAAGGCCGAGTCCGGCGAGCGCGCGTGCTGAGAGCACGGGCAAGCAGGAACGAAGCCATGCAGCTCAAGGATTTGCAGGCGCAGCCAGGGCACCTGATCCGCCGCGCCCAGCAGATCGCGGTCGCGATTTTCATCGAGGAGTGCGCGGCGCTGGACCTGACGCCGGTGCAATATGCGGCGATGGTCGCGATCAACGAGAATGAAGGGATCGACGCCACCCGTCTGTCAGCGCAGATCGCGTTCGACCGCTCGACCCTTGGCAATGTGCTGGAGCGGCTGGAAGGGCGCGGTTTCATCGAGCGCTATGCCTCGCCGGACGACAGACGGATCAAGCTGCTCAAGCTGACAGGACAGGGCCGCACGACAGTTCGGCGGGCTGAGGAGGCGGTCCGGCGAACGCAGGAGCGCATTCTCGCGCCGCTTGATCCGAAAGATCAGCGTGTGCTGCTCGAACTGTTGACCCAGCTCGTATCGCTGAACAACGATGCCTCGCGAGCACCGCAGCGTCTGACCGCCTGAGCAGGGCAGACCCCTCGCTTTCCCCGATCTGGCGTGGCGTATGTCCCGCGATACCTCCGGTATTCGCGTCCTGTTGCGCCCATCGATTGGACATGGCTCACGGGCCTCTATGGCCGCAACATCTCGTCACAAAGCGTGACGCGGCTTCGGGAACATGCCGCCGAGTCGCCGCATTGCGACGCCTAGACATACCATTATCAACATACTGTCGGAGGCGAGATGCTTCGCGCAAGGGTGATCCGGGCTTCCATGTTCTCGCTTGGCCTCATTGCTGCGGGCCTGATCGAGACGTCGGGGGCTCGCGCCAATGAAGCCTATGCCGCGCTCGTGCATCGCCACGCCGCGGCGCACGGCGTGCCCCCCGCGCTGGTGCATCGCGTGATCATGCGGGAGAGCCGCTACAATCACCGCGCGGTTTCGAAGGGCAACTACGGCATCATGCAGATCCGCCTCGGAACGGCGCGCGCCATGGGCTATTCCGGCAACGCCGCCGGTCTGCTGGATCCCAACACGAATATGACCTACGCCGTGAAGTATCTTGCCGGGGCTTATCGAGCGGCGGGCGGAAATCCCGACCGCGCTGTTGCGCTCTACGCGAGCGGCTATGGCGGCGGCCGCATGGCCCGCGCCCCCGCGGCATATGCGTTTCCGATGGCCTCCAT
>JBIQKQ010000108.1:0-11893 GCA_044506365.1 Hyphomicrobiales bacterium | reverse complement strand
CAAGCTCGCGCAGTACCGATCACGCGCTTGCTTTCGCATATTTATGATGAAGGCCCGGCATGCCGGGCCTTTTTTATTTGAAGCGGTCAAACAGTGACCCCGCTCGAATATTTTCGGAAGAGGGTGTCACATGCGCGTCACACTTGAGCCAATGCCGCGACGCAAAAGAGCGCGTTGAGCGTCGTTCGCGCGCCGCATTGCTTGCAAATTTGAACACGAAAAACGCCGGAAATATAAAGATTTAGCGCCATAGCAAAACGGGGACTTTCGAATTGCCGTTGCGCAACCGGCGCGGCCGTTCGCGTACGAAAAATTGCGTCTCTATGCGGTCGCCGAAAAGCGCGCGACGATTCAAGACGTTGTCGCGACAATGATGCGAAATGTCTCGCTTTTTCGGGCGTTTTTCGATGTGCGGCAACAGCACGCCCGACAAACTCGTTGCAGTTTGGGGGCGCGCGTGTATCTTCAAACCACCGCCGCGCAATGCAGCGGCGGCCTTCAGTAAATGGTCTGCTTTGAAACTCATGAAGATGAGGACGGGAGAGGTGTGTTCGGGTTTCTCATCTTCTTGACCTTGGCAAGGGCTACGACGGACTAGAAGGTCTAATTCACGCTGAACTTCGCGACGCTGCGTATTGTATCGGTGTCGCTGGGAAGCTCCCGGAACTCTAACGTCGACAAAGAATCGGTCCACCGCGTGGAGGCGCGCGGATGGTAGGGGGAGTTATGACGACGGTTAAGGCGAACAACAGCCGCCTGCGCGGGCGGCATCGAACGCTGATTGCAGAACTGCGACCACGCGATCACCAACAGGAATTCACCCGGCACGCGCCGGGCGCGGCGGACCGCTTGTGGCCGGCGATGATTGCGACCCGCTCGTTAGGATCCGCGTCTCCTCCAGTCGATGGTTAGCGTTCGCGCTCTTCCGCTGTCGCAGCTTGCGATGAAATTTTCGAGCTGGTCTCCGAATTTCTCGCTCCCGCTGCTGCGACGCGGATGAGGCGCGAACCCTAAGGGGCAGCTTCGCCCCGCATCCCACCCATCGGTTTTCGACATTCGGGAAGAGGCAACCGAAATGACGAGTTTGGAACAGGAGCGTTGGTCCCGGGTTAAGGGCCGGCTCAAAGCTGAAGTTGGCGAGGACATTTTTTCGAGCTGGTTCGCTCGTATGGATCTCGAGGGCGTCGAGAAGGATACGGCGCGCCTTTCAGTACCAACGCGATTTCTGAAAAGCTGGATTCAATCGCATTATAGCGACCGCGTGTTGCGTTGCTGGCAGGCGGAAGAGCGCGGCGTGCAACGGATCGAATTGACCGTACGCACGGCCGCCATCAGGCCTGCGTCCGCAAAGCCGCGCATGGACGAGCAGCCGGAGTCCTCGCGCGAGCAAAAGATCGAAAAAGCACACGGCACCGAGCCGCGAATGGCGAGCGTTGCGGCACCGCCCGTATCGGCCGCGCATGAAGCATCGGGCGGCTCGCCGCTCGACCCGCGGCTGACCTTCGATACCTTCGTTGTGGGGCGCTCGAACACGCTGACGCATGCTGCGGCGAAACAGGTCGCGTCTGCGCGGCGCGGTGACCTGGTCATGTTCAACCCGCTCTACATTCATGCCGGCGTCGGCCTCGGCAAAACGCATCTTCTGCAAGCCATCACCTGGGCCGGCAATGCGAGCGGCGACCGCAAGATCCTCTATCTTACGGCCGAGAAGTTCATGTACGGCTTCGTGACGGCGCTGAAGAGTCAGAATGCGATTGCCTTCAAGGAAGCGCTGCGTGGCATCGATGTCCTGGTCATCGACGATCTGCAGTTCCTCACCGGCAAGAACATGCAGGCCGAATTCTGCCATACACTGAACGCGCTGATTGATGCCGGGCGTCAGGTCGTGATCGCGTCGGATCGACCGCCCGCCGATCTGGAGACGCTGGACGATCGGGTACGCTCGCGCCTCGCCGGCGGGCTCGTGGTCGAGATGGGTCCTCTGGGTGAAGAACTCCGCTTCGAAATCCTGAAGAACCGGGTGCTTGCGGCGCGGGCCCATCATCCCGGATTCGAGGTGCCGGATCCGGTCGTGTCCTACATCGCCAAGTCCGTCACCCATAATGGCCGCGACCTCGAAGGCGCGCTCAACCGCCTGCTGGCCCTGAGCAAGCTGACCGGCCAGCCGATGACGATGGAAGTGGCCGAGCGCGAGATACGAGATCTGATCCGCCCGCAGGAGCCCAGGCGCGTCAAGATCGAGGACATCCAGCGGGTGGTCGCGCGCCAATACAATGTCAGCCGCTCAGACCTCCTTTCCTCACGCCGGACGGCCAATGTGGTACGGCCGCGGCAGGTCGCGATGTATCTCGCGAAAACGCTAACCCTGCGGTCCCTCCCGGAAATCGGACGCAGGTTCGGCGGGCGCGATCACACCACCGTGCTGCATGCAGTGCGCAAGATCGAGCACCTGCTGGGCAGCGACACCGCGCTGGCCGACGAAGTCGATGGGCTCAAGCGGCAATTGCAGATGGAGTAGATGGGGCTTGCCGAAAGCGCCTCAACACGGCAATTTCGCGCCCCCCGGCCGTCCGGCACCCGTCGGCGGCCGGTTATCGTCACAGCGGCGTTGTCCGCCCGCCTCAGGGTATTTGCGAGATGAAGGTTACCGTCGAGCGCGCGCAACTGCTTAAATCGCTCGGCCACGTGCACCGCGTGGTTGAGCGTCGCAACACGATCCCGATTCTCGCCAACATTCTCCTGCGGGCCGAGCGCGGCAAATTAACGCTCAAAGCCACCGATCTCGACCTCGAAGTCAATGAGGCGATCGGCGCCGAAGTGGCGCCCGCAGGCTCCACGACGGTTCCCGCGCACATGCTCTATGACATCGTGCGCAAGCTGCCGGAGGGATCGCAGATCCTGCTCGAAGCATCCGGCGAACGCGGCGTGCTGACGATCCGCGCCGGGCGTTCGCGCTTCACGCTGCAGACGCTGCCGGAAAGCGATTTTCCCGATCTCAATGCCGGCGACATGACTCACAGTTTCAGGCTGCCGGCGGCGGACCTGAAGAAGATGATCGACAAGACCCAGTTTGCGATCTCGACGGAAGAAACGCGCTATTATCTGAACGGCATCTTTCTCCACACCGCAACCGGCAGCGACAAGACCGAGACGCTGCGCGCAGTGGCGACCGACGGCCATCGCCTGGCGCAATTCGAAATTCCGCTGCCCTCCGGCGCCAAGGGCATGCCCGGCGTGATCGTGCCCCGCAAGACGGTGGGCGAGGTCCAGCGGCTGATCGAGGATACCGAGGCGGAAATCGCCATCGAGCTCTCGACATCCAAAATCAGGTTCAGTATCGGCGACGTGGTGCTGACTTCGAAGCTGATCGACGGCACGTTCCCGGATTATGGCCCGGTCATTCCGCTCGGCAATTCCAAGATCCTTCAGGTCGACAAGAGCGAGTTCGAGCAGGCGGTCGATCGCGTCTCGACCGTCTCGAGCGAGCGCGGGCGCGCGGTGAAGCTCGCCTTGGCGGGCGGCAAGCTGACGCTGTCGGTCAACAATCCCGATTCCGGCAGCGCGACCGAAGAGCTGGAGGTCGAATACGATTCCGATCCGCTCGATATCGGGTTTAATTCGCGCTACCTGCTCGACATCGCCTCGCAGATCGAGGGCGAAACGGCGATGCTGAAACTCTCTGATCCCGGCTCGCCGACGCTGATTCAGGACAAGGACGGCGGCAGGGCGCTCTATGTCCTGATGCCGATGCGTGTGTAGCCGCGGGTGACAGACATTTGTCTCCTTGTCTCCGCTCATTCCCGCGAAGGTTGATTCGGATCAAGATGAGCGAAGCGAAATCCGGGTTTGGACGTCCCGAGTTTCGCTTCGCTCATGCGGACAATGATCTTGGCTCCCGCTTTCGCGGAGCCGAGCGGATGCCGATATCCCGTCCATGGCCGTGCCCGCCCGCATCCTGCGCCTGAACCTCTCGAACTTTCGCAGCTACCGCGCGGCAAGCCTGGCTGCGGGAGAGCGGCCGGTCGTGCTGGTCGGACCGAACGGCGCCGGCAAGACCAATATCCTCGAAGCGATTTCGTTCCTCGCGCCGGGCCGCGGACTGCGACGCGCTACGCCCGACGACGTCGCATTCAGCGAAGGCGACGGATCCTGGGCGGTCTCTGCCGAGATCGAAGGCGCACTTGGGCTTGCGACGCTTGGAACCGGCATCCAGCCTGCGAAGGCCGGCGAACAGCCATCGGCGCGCATTTACCGCATCGATCGCGAGCCCGCCGGCTCTGCTGCCGCTTTCGCCGAGCATCTGCGCATCATCTGGCTGACGCCGGCAATGGACGGGCTGTTCACAGGTCCCGCGTCGGAGCGGCGGCGCTTTCTCGATCGCCTCGTGCTCGCGGTCGACGCGTCGCATTCCAGCCGGGTCTCGGCTCTGGAACGAGCACTGCGCTCGCGCAACCGGCTGCTCGAAGATGCGCAGGCGGATTCCCATTGGCTAGACGCCGTAGAATACGAGACGGCGGAACTTGCCGTCGCGGTCGCAGCGCTGCGCGCCGAAACCGTCGGCCGGCTGCAGACGGCGCTCGCGGCAAGCAAGGGAGCGGCGACCGCGTTCCCATTCGCGGAGATCGCGCTCAAGGGCTGGATGGAGGAGGCGCTGTCCTCGCAAAGCGCGTCGGAGGTCGAACAGCGCTATCGCGCTGTCCTGCGCGACAATCGCCCGCGCGACGCCGCGGCCGGGCGCACGCTCGAGGGTCCGCACCTTTCCGATCTCCATGTGGTCTATGGCCCAAAAGGCATTCCCGCGTCCGATGCGTCCACAGGCGAACAGAAGGCGATCCTGATCCGCCTTGTGCTGGCGCATGGCGCGCTGCTCGCCGGGATGGCGGGAGACGCGCCCTTGCTCCTGCTCGACGAAGTGGCGGCGCATCTCGATCCGGGCCGGCGTCGTGCCCTGTTCGAAGCGCTGGCCGAACTGGGCGCTCAGGTCTGGATGACCGGCGCCGATCCGCATGCCTTTGCCGATATCGCAAATCATGCGCAGATCGTCGAAGTTTCGCCCGGAAAGCTGGCGAGCCGGAGCTGAGCGTCCCGGTTCACGTGCTCTTTTCCGACTTTTCCGTCAGGAACACATGCGCGGCTCAGGCTTTGTCGAGGAGAGGAGGCGGATTTCGCAGGGCTGGAAAGATGACGCGGAAGAAATCAGGTCCGGATCTGGTCAATGAGAAGCTGCATGAGGCCATCGACGGGCTGCGCAAGGATGTGACCCGCGTCGAGGTCTGGGCGACCGCCCTGTCCAGCTTCGCCAAGCCAATCCCCGAGTACAAGCCGGACCCAAAACACGAGCTTGGGCGCCAGGGTGAGACCGGCAAATTGGCAGAAAGGAAGGGCCGCGACGCCGCCAAGAACGGGGGCGGACACGACCCGGACTAAGCGGCGCAAAGGGTTGGGTTGCGGCCTCCGTGCAGGCTTGAAATTTGTTGAATTACAACTACTTAAGGGCTCATAAATAGGGCTGTACGGCCCTGTTTTTTCGTGTCACGAAGAGCACGATCCGCCCCTTTTTCGCAACCGATTCGAAGGCTGCTGATGGCCGAGCCCGCCCGCCAGAACACCCCCGATCCGTCTCCCGCCTACGGCGCGGAATCGATCAAGGTCCTCAAGGGCCTCGATGCCGTGCGCAAGCGCCCCGGGATGTATATCGGCGATACGGACGACGGCTCAGGCCTGCACCACATGGTCTATGAGGTCGTCGATAATGCGATCGACGAGGCGCTGGCCGGGCACGCCAGCGAGGTGATGGTCACGCTCAACCCGGATGGGTCCTGCACCGTGCGCGATAACGGCCGCGGCATTCCGGTTGACATCCATAAGGGTGAAGGCGTGTCGGCCGCCGAAGTGATCATGACGCAACTCCATGCCGGCGGAAAATTCGACCAGAATTCCTACAAGGTCTCCGGCGGCTTGCACGGCGTCGGCGTGTCGGTTGTCAACGCGCTTTCGACGTGGCTGAAGCTGACGATCTGGCGCGACGGCAATGAGCACCAGATCGAGTTTCGCGACGGCGTCGCGAAGGCTCCAATCAGAATCACCGGCAAGGCGGAAGACCGTAAGGGCACCGAGGTCACATTTCTCCCGTCGCCGCAAACCTTCAGCATGACGGAGTTCGACTTCGCCACGCTGGAGCACCGGCTGCGCGAACTCGCCTTCCTGAATTCCGGCGTGACCGTGGTGCTCACCGACGCACGGCACGCGGTCGAAAAGCGCGAGGAGATGCGTTACGATGGCGGTATCGAGGCGTTCGTCAAATATCTCGATCGCAATAAGTCGCCGCTGATTCCGCAGCCGATCTCGATCCGTGCCGAGCGCGACGGCATCATCGTCGAATGCGCGCTGTGGTGGAACGACGGCTACCACGAGAGCGTGCTCTGCTTCACCAACAACATCCCGCAACGCGACGGCGGCACTCATCTCGCCGGTTTTCGCGGCGCGCTGACGCGCCAGATCACGAGTTACGCGGAAAATTCCGGCACCAGCAAAAAGGAAAAGGTGTCGCTGTCCGGCGATGATTGCCGCGAGGGTCTGACCGCGGTCCTTTCGGTGAAGGTGCCGGACCCGAAATTCTCCTCGCAGACCAAGGACAAGCTGGTTTCATCCGAGGTCCGCCCGGTGGTCGAAAACGTGATCAACGAGGCGCTGCAGGACTGGTTCGAGGTGCATCCGGGAGAGGCCAAGACCATTGTCGGCAAGGTGGTGGAGGCTGCCGCCGCGCGCGAAGCCGCGCGCAAGGCGCGCGAACTGACCCGCCGCAAGGGCGCGCTCGACGTCTCTTCGCTTCCCGGCAAGCTGGCCGATTGCCAGGAACGCGATCCGGCCAAATCCGAACTGTTCATCGTCGAGGGCGACAGCGCCGGCGGCTCCGCAAAGCAAGGCCGCAATCGCGAATTCCAGGCGGTGCTGCCGTTGCGCGGCAAAATCCTTAACGTCGAGCGCGCGCGCTTCGACAAGATGCTGTCCTCAGCTGAAATCGGCACGCTGATCACCGCGCTCGGCACCGGCATCCGCGACGAGTTCGACATCAACAAGCTGCGCTATCACAAGATCATCATCATGACCGACGCGGACGTGGACGGCTCCCACATCCGCACGCTGCTGCTGACCTTCTTCTTCCGGCAGATGCCGCAGATCATCGAGGGCGGCTATCTCTATATCGCGCAACCCCCGCTCTATAAGGTCTCGCGGGGCAAGTCAGAGCAGTATCTGAAGGACGAGCGCGCGCTGGAAGACTATCTGATCGCGCACGGCCTCGAGGATTCGGTGCTGCGGCTCGCCAATGGCGAGGAACGCGCCGGCGACGACTTGAAGAAGGTCGTCGAAAATGCGCGCGTGGTGCGCAATCTGCTGCACGGTCTGCATAGCCGCTATAATCGCAAGGTGATCGAGCAAGCTGCCATTGCCGGTGTGCTGACCCCGACCGTCACCGGCGATCCGGAGGCTGCGGCGGCCGCCGCGGAATATATCGCACGGCGGCTCGACGTGCTGTCCGACGAAACCGAGCGCGGTTGGCAAGGCCGTTTCGACTCCGAGGGCTTCCATTTCGAGCGCATCGTGCGTGGCGTTAAGGACGCGGCGCTGATCGACCAGGCGCTGCTTGGCTCCGCCGACGCGCGCAAGCTCGACGAATACGCGCCGCTCCTGCAGGAGGTCTATGTCAAGCCCAGCATCCTTCGCCGCAAGGGCGAGGACACGCCGATCTATGGCCCGGTCGGGCTGTTCGAAGCAGTGACCGCGGTCGGCCGCAAGGGCATCTCGATGCAGCGCTATAAGGGGCTCGGCGAAATGAACCCCGAGCAACTGTGGGAAACCACACTGAACACTGACGTGCGCTCGCTGCTGCAGGTCAAGGTGCGCGAGGTGGATGAGGCCGACGATATTTTCGGCCGTCTGATGGGCGACCTGGTGGAGCCGCGCCGCGATTTCATCCAGGAGAATGCTCTGCAGGCCAGCGTGGACGCTTAGCGATCGCGGAGCTCCCTGCCGCCAATCGCCCGTCTAAAATCTAAATGCCTGCTGCATGGGTTGCGGCGCATCGGTGCCAACCCCTTCAAGCGCCAGCATCCGCGCCTTGGCTGCGGACCCGCCCGGCGCGGAGAAGCCGCCGATCCTGCCGCCTGCAGCCAGCACGCGGTGGCAGGGAATGATCAGCGGGACCGGATTTCGCGCCATCGCCTCGCCGACGACGCGCGCCGCCTCGGGACCTGCGCCCAGGTGCTTGGCAACCGCGCCATAAGTGGTGGTCTCGCCCCATTTCAGAGAGCGCACGCGTTCGTAAACCCTCACGAAAAACGGCTCCTGTGCTCCGAGGTTGACTGCGACACCGGAGAAATCAACCGCCTCGCCTTCGAAATAGCGTCTGGCGGCGGCAATCGCTTCCGCGACCTGCGAGGGTGGTTCGGACGGGCAGGCATCGCGCAACCTGCGCAGCATCGCGCGCGTTGCGTCGCTCGCGGTTTTTTCGGGCAACCGGAAACCGAAGATGTTCGTGCCGTTCCATGCGACGGCACAGAAACCCATTGCCGTTTCGAACGTCAGATAGCAGGGCACATTCTGGGCCATCGGATCATCTCCACGATCACGATAGAGCGGTTTTAGCGCCGGGCGCGACCCGGTTTCTGAATCCGCGGACGCGGCGCGTCAGAACAGGTCGAAATATTCCTTCTGCTCCCAGCGGGTGACCTCGACCGTATCCTCAGTCTCCTCGGATCGGTAGCGCGCGACCTCGGCATCCTTGATCCGGATGTAGTAGTCGATGAAGTCGCGGCCGAAGGCCTGCCTGAAGCATGCATTCTCGCCAAGCGCCACGAGCGCCTCGCCAAGCGAGGTCGGCATCATCTCCGCCTGCATCTCGTATGGCGCATCGGCCGACGGCCCGGGATCGAGCCGGCGCGAGACACCGTCCAGCCCGCAGGCGATCTGCGCCGCGAGATAGAGATAAGGGTTTGCCGCCGGCTCGCCGATCCGGTTCTCGAGATGAGTCGAAGGATCGCCCGGCTGACCGATCACCCGCACCATGACCCCGCGATTGTCCTGCCCCCAGACCACGCGGTCAGGCGCAAGCGCATAGGCGCGATAGCGCTTGTAGCCGTTCAGCGTCGGCGTGGTGAAGGCCGCGGCCGCCCGCGCATTGGCAAGAAGGCCGCCGAGCCAATGCTCGCCGAACGGCGACAGCGTTTTGCTCGCGTCAGCCGATACAAAGGCGTTCGCCTTCGTCTTGCGGTCGATCAGCGACTGATGCAGGTGCCAGCCACTGGAAAATGCGTTCGGCAGCCCGGGCCGGCACATGAACGTGCAATGCAATCCGTGACGGCGCGCGATCTGCTTCATCGCGCTGCGGAACAGCACCATCATGTCGGCCGATGCGAGACCGATCTCCGGCCGGAAGGTGAACTCGCACTGGCTCGGACCGAGTTCCACTTCTAGCGAACGGAACGGCAGGCCCAGCGCCACGGCGGCGCGCCAGAACGGCTCCAGAACGGGCTCGATCTGGTCCGCGCGCGCCTCGTTGAGAAGCTGGAATCCCTGATGGATGAGGTTCACTTCGGGCGGTTCGCCGGGCCATGTCGCGTCGGTCGCCGCGAGGCGCGGATTCTCGAGGCGGTAGAGGTGAAATTCGACTTCGAGGCCGGCCATTATGTCGAAACCAGCCTCGCGCAGCGCGGCGAGTTGATCGCGGCAAAGCTGGCGGGTCGAGAACGGCACCGGCTTGCCGTTCGGGAAATAGATATCGCAGAGCAGCCAGCCTGTATTCGGCGCCCAGGGCAGGACGCGGAAGGTCGAGGGATCGGCAATCATCAGGAAGTCGGCCGCGCCCTGCATCTCCGGCATGGCGAAACCGCCGCCACGCGTGAACACCGGAAACACCGTGCGGTGCGATGTATCCTTGGCAAGCAGCGTCGTGACCATGGAGACGCCGCCTCGCATAAGCTTCGCGGCTTCAGAGGCGACCACGGTTTTGCCGCGCAAAATCCCGTGCTGGTCGGGAAACGAGAATCGTACGAGTTCGAGCTGCCGCTCTTCGATCTCCTTCTCGACCGCAGCGGCGAGCCGATACTGCTCGTCGCTCCACAGATTGTGGCGCTCGACAAAGCTCAAGGATGCAAGGTCGCGCGAGGACATCATGTTCTGTCGTACCCGCGAAGGCGGGGACCTATAACCACCGGTCTGGAATATGGGTCCCCGCCTTCGCGGGGACGACCGATCACGTATAGCACGGGCTGCGCCAAAAGAAGCTAATGCCCGTTCGCCCAGCTCTTGGTCGTGCGCCGACGTTCATGAGCCATCCGCGCATAGTCCTCCCAGCCGGCGACCGGGCCCACCCCATCAACACAGACGGGGCCGGTGATTTGCGATGCCTGCCTTTCATCCAGCACCATCAGCGTGCGCTCACCCTTGCTCGCCTGTTCGATCGCCGCCCGCAGCAACCGCCGATAGGCGGTGATCGCCTTGTCGGACTGGCCGAGATGTTCCTTGGTTCGATCCTGAATCGGTCCCATGGATTCACAGGCCCACTGGTCGTGAATGTTGATGTCAGCACCCATGCCAGTAAAGGTCTCGTGCGCCTGCTCGTGCGGATCGAACCCGTAGTCGTTGGACTTGTTCTTGCGCGGCACATAATTCGGCAGCTCGTACAGTTCGAGGCGCTGGCGGCGCATTTCGTCCTTGTCCACCTTCGACCCGAAGCTGGTGAAGATGCAGTACCAGTAATGCGTCGCCTCATCGATCGGGACATGCCACTGCGAAATGGTCATCTCCTGACTCATCGGGATCATGAATGCGTTGGGGAACACCAGATTGGTGGTCCGCACATGCATCGACTTGTCGCTGATCTGGCGCAGCGTGTTGAGGCGCAGGCCGTAAGCTGTTTGCTCGACCTCGATGCGCGGACGGGGGAAGTCTCGCATGATCTTGGTCATCGGCATGTCCGCATCGGAAGTCGAGTCGCGGAACATCTTGCCGTAGGACTTCGACGTATCCTCATCCTCGAAGAATCGGTGCAGCCAGGACGTATGTGCCGGGTCGATGCCGACTTCGAGCGACTGCAGCCAATTGCATTCGATCAGGCCCTTGAAGGCGAAAGTGTATTCGTCGGGCGCGACAAAACAGTCGAAATCGGGAAAGGCCGGCGGTTCGCCGGGTCCCATATAGGCGAACAGGATGCCGCTCTTCTCGACCACCGGATAGGATTTCTGCCGGATGTTGGCGCAGAGGTTCGAACCGTCGGGCTCGGCCGGGGTTTCCAGGCACTTGCCATGAACATCGAACTTCCAGCCATGAAACGAACAACGCAGACCGTCTGCTTCTAGCCGTCCGAACGCAAGGTCGGTGCCGCGATGCGGACAGCCGCGCGCAATCAGACCGTAGCGGCCCTGACCGTCCTTAAAGATCACCAGATCCTCGCCCAACAGCCTGACCGGCTTGATCGGACGATTGGTGGCGAGTTCCTCGACCAGAGCGGCCGGCTGCCAGTAGCGCCGCAGCAGGTTGCCGGCCTTGGTGCCGGGATTGGTGCGGGTGATGAGTTCGTTCTGTTCTGCGCTCAGCATGGCAGGTGCTCCTCAGGAAAGCGGCAAACACGAACCGAAAGCCGATTTGTTCGTTGACCGAACATTAGTTCGAATTAGACCAAATCGGAAACGGGTGCGCAAGGCCGCAATTCGGGATACGCTCGCGGTCGATCCAAATACGAACATTGGTTCGATCATCGGACATCCTTGGGGGTTAAAGTCTGTAATGACCGAAGCTTTGGTTGTTGTCGGCGCATCCTATGCCGGCCTGCAAACCGCACTGTCGGCGCGAGAATCCGGCTTTGAGCATCCGATTCTCCTGATCGGCGATGAAA
>JBIQKQ010000107.1:0-12170 GCA_044506365.1 Hyphomicrobiales bacterium | reverse complement strand
TTACGCGAGCCGTAACCTGCCCCTTTTTTGTTTGTCCAACGGCCTGTGGGCCGTCTGAGCCAATTCACATTTGCCGTCCTCCGCCATGGTTCCGTCGACTCACATCAATGTTTCCGGCGGAACGTGCGCACGACCCTGCGAGTTTTCGTGCTGCAAGCTGGAGGACTCTGACCATGACCTATGATCCCTATCGCAACAACGAACCGCCGCACGATCCCTATCGCAGGTATCGCACCGAAGATCGCACGAGCGCCGGCGCCGCGATCCTGCTCGGCGCGCTGCTGCTCGCCGCGATCGGTGGATTCATCTACTTCTATTCGGGTCCGAGCGAGCAGAGTATCGCGACCGACATGCGGCCGCCGATCACCCAGCCTTCGACCACCGGGTCCGCGCCCGCGCCCGAAACCACTGGCGCGTCATCCAACATGCCGGCTGCGGAGCCGAAGGTAGAGCCGAAGGCGAAACCGGCGGAGTAACGTTGGACTGACAAAACGAAATGCCGACAGCCGGGCCATGTGCCCGGCTGTTTCATGTGTCGCGACTTGATGTCAGCCACCACCTGCGCTGCGACGGGGAACCGCCTGGCCCCACGCGGATTTCTCCTGTCAGCAACGGAGCACCGCGATGCCGACGCCACAGGAACTGGAAGCGAAATTCTGGAAAGCGTTGCGCTCTGACATGACCGTGATGCTTGGCGTCGACGGCGTGGAGGACCGGCATGCGCGTCCAATGACGGCGCAGGTCGAAGGCGAGAAAAGTCCGATCTGGTTCTTCACCGCGAAAGATACCGTGCTGGCGCAAAACCTGCGCGACGGCGCGCATGCGGACGCCACCTTCGCATCAAAGGGGCACGACCTGTTCGCCACCATTCACGGCTATATCGCGCTCGACATGGACCGTGCCGCGATCGAGCGGCTGTGGAATCCGTTTGTCGCGGCCTGGTTCAAGGGCGGCAAGGACGATCCCAATCTTGCCTTGCTGCGCTTCGATGCCGAGCGCGCGGAAATCTGGCTCGACGAATACAGCCTGATCGCCGGCGTGAAGATGCTGCTCGGCGCCGATCCGAAGCAGGATTATCGGGACAAGGTCGCGGAGGTGAGTTTGCGGTAGCTTTGGAAACGAGCGGGCCGAAACAACGCGGGGGGTGATCCGGACGTCTTCATTGGCTCATCTCCGTCGTCATGGCCGGGCTTGACCCGGCCATCCGCGTCTTCAGGGGACCCAAAGCTGGAACGTTCTCAAGCGAAGCAAAACTTCGTAGCCCGGATGGAGCGAAGCGAAATCCGGGTCAGCGCCGCCGCTCCCATCGTCCGCAGGAGTCACGGTGAAGAAGACCGTGCCGCGTGGCAGACAATTGCGCCGATATCGTGCAAGGTGATGTTGGCGGGCAAGAAACGAGCTATCAACATGCTGGTCGATGCGATCGGTAAGATGCTTCCAGCGACAATGGCGATCGCGCTGACACCAATCCAGATCGTCGCAGTGGTAGTGATACTCGGCGGGCCGAAAGGTCGCGCGGGAGGCCTTGGATTCTTGATTGGGTGGCTCGTGGCATTGGGCGCCCTTGTGACTGTCGCCATCCTTCTGGTCGAGAAACTGGGCGAAAGCGGTCGAACACCCACGCCGCTCCTTCACTGGCTTCAGCTTGCCGCCGGTCTTCTCCTGCTCGCGATGGCGGTGCGCATGTGGCATAGGAGGCCAAAGGGTAGCGAGAAGACTCCAAAACAGCTGGCATCTCTGGGCGAAGCAGGTCCTGTGCGGGCGTTTGTGGCGGGCGCTTCCACGGCAGCCGCTAATCCCAAGATCATCGCGCTCGTCCTGTCTTCCGTGACGTCCATTGCATATCTGGTACTGTCTGCATGGCAGCTCGCGGCCGTAGCCATTCTTTTTGTACTGCTGGGTTCGATGCCCCTCATCACCCTTGTGGTCGCTCACGCGACGGGTGGCCCCGAGACCGCCTCTCGTATCCGCGACCTCAAAGAATTCATGTTGCGCCACAACGACGTCATTCTGACGGTTGTTCTTGCAATGCTTGGCGTAGGTGTCCTCGGAAATGGAGTTTCGGGCCTTCGATAAAGCCCGCCGGTCCGCCCACGCCGGTGGAGAACGCTCGTGACGGCGCAGTCGGCGAGCGATCCGGACCGAGCTATTGACTTCCCTTTATTCCTATGCTTAAATTCCTATCACCTCGCTCAACGAGGGGCGTCGACCGGTGACGCCTGTTGACGGAGCGGGGTGCGGCGCCCGCGGGCATGGCTTCGTCAGCCGTGCTCCCGGGGGACCTCGGGACCCCGCTCTACGGGCACAACGACCCGTGCGCGAGGAGCTCGCTGAACGGCCTGTGCGAGGTTGCACAGGCACGCAAACGCGGCCCGGGGTTCGTGCGGTCCGGCTGGAGCCGCGCACACAAGACGCCGCGAGACGGCGCGCCGAGAGGCGGCTGCGCTTCAGCGATGGCGCGCAGCATTCGGTACGGCCCGCGTCTGTCGGCGCGCCGTCCCCCTCTCTCTCACAACTCGGGGGCTGACCGCCCCGCGAGAAGGATGATCCATGGCCACAATCGGAAAGGACAGACGGCGCGGCCCGCGCCGGACGCGGCGAAGGCGGAGCGATCCGACAGAGTGGCGCACGCCGGCGCAGATCGCGGCGCAGGCGCGCATCGATCGCGAAACCGATCGCGACGACCGCGCGCTCAGCGACGCCTTCAGGTTCTGGCGCGTCTGCGCGAACGCGCGTTGCCGCCGCATGCATGCCTGTCGCGGTCTGCCGGACTGTTTCTCGGACAAGTGGCGGCATGTGCATCCCGACGAGAAGTTTGTCGTGCGCGAGGCCTCGCTTGCGCGCGCACAGGGCGCCGATCCGAAACGGGCGATCGAGATCGCGCAGCAAAAGCTTGACGAGCGCGATGCACTGTTTGCGAAATACGACGCGCTGCATGCCGAGCGAGCGGCGTCAAAGCCGGACCGCCCGCCCCCACCGGAGCCGCGCGTCAGGCGATTGTGAGTGCCAGCGATCGCGCCACAGCCCGCCTCCCCGTGCAAGGCGGAGGCCTCCCCGGCCCTGTTCGGCGGAGAGAGTTTGGAGAGCATGCTGCGACGCTCTCACTTCTTCTCCCCGCAGCTTTGCGCCGCCGTCTTCCACCGCTGCTCCAGGCCCGCATTGGAAATGCGCGTTACCAGCGTCTTGGCCGCTGCGCCACCGCCGTCCAGCGTGATCCGCAAGTCCATCTGCGGCTGCGCCGCCAGCGCGGCGATGTCCGGGGTCGGCACGGAGATCTTGCGGCGCAGATAGGGCGCGTCGGGTTCGGTCGGATTGCGGTGCGTCGAAAAATCCTTCGGCGGAAAGATAAAGGTGCGTTCGCCGGCCTGCAGCGCGACTTCGGTGCCCGCGCCTCCATCGCCGCCAATCGCCGGCCGCACGAACACGATGGAAGACGAGCCGCTTTCATTGCATTGCAGTTCAAGCCAGCCCATGCGCTGGCTGCCATCGGCGCCGGTCGCTTCCAGCAGCACCTTCAGCGTCACCTGCGCCGCCCCCGGCTTTCCCATCCAGGGCGTCTCGGCGATGCCGCTCCGGTCGATTCCGAAGGTCGCGAGTTCCTTGCGCGTCAGATAGCGCACCTCGTTATGCGGCACCTCGTTCATCGCCGCGACATAGCCGGGTCCGATGCCCATCTCGCGGGCATAGCTGGCAAGCTGCGCCGCGCCCTGCGCGGTGAATTTGCGGCATTGCGCGGCGAGGTCGCCGCTGCCTTTCGGGATGACGATACGGCCGCTGCGCAAAAAGCAGTAATAGGCCGGCGAATGAATGCCGATGGCCGCGCCCGGCGGAATCCAGCGTTCGGTCGCGCCGATCAGCGCGATGCCGCAGGCCGAATTGCAGCTGGCGTCAAAGCTCGTCCATTCGGAAGCGAGCGGCCGGCCCGATTTCTTCGCGGTGTCGCAGGCCGCGTCGTGCGGCTTGCGAGAACAGACCTGCGGCCGCGTTACCGCGATACCGGCGCGCATGCGGCGTTCCCGCATGATCCGGCCGATCGCCATCGCCTCTTCCTGCAGGCCGCCATTCGAATTGAAGAAGATCGGAATGGTCCCGGGCCTGGTACGGGCGAGAAAGGCGCGGAACCGGGCCGCCGACCCTTCGTCGAACTGGCCGTCGGCCGCGATCCATTCGCGGCAGCCCGGCCCGCACGATTCCTCAGGACCGCGCGCAAGGAAGAAAGTCAGCGGCTGTTTCGCGAGCTTCGATTGCAGGTCGGACTTGCGGCTGATGGCCGGGGCGGTTTTTTGGGCGAGCGCCGCCATGCCCGTGGCACAAACCAGCACCCCCGCCAGCGCAATCCGTCCGAGCGCCATCCGTGCCAACATGACGCAGTTCCCACCTTACGCGATCGTAAAGGTGGTGGCATAAAGCGGAAATGGGATGGAGATTTGGGCAGGCTCCGCCGCGATCCTGTCACAGCTGCGTGCGAGAGTTTGCGCCATGCCCCGGTATTTCTTCAACACCCGCATCGACGGGGAACTGATCCGCGATCCCGACGGCGCAGAGCTGCGGGACCCGGATCATGCCTGGACCATGGCCCGCGCCATGATCCGCGACATCCTGCACGACGAGGACGCCGAGCCGCGCCTGATGCGGGCCGCGATCGAAGTGACCGACGAGGACGGCGAAATCGTGCTGGAATTCCCCTTCACGGAGGCATTGATCGAGCCGGGGCAAGGCTCGCTCAGGGTGCATTAAGGCTGGCGCGTAGCCAGCGAGCCACCAGTCGCCCGGATGAGCGCAGCGAGATCCGGGATCATTCTCCCCGCAATCCGGGATCATTCTCGCCACATGCCGCTGCGCTCATGCGGCTACCGCCCCGCGACGAACATCTACTGCTTCCAGGCGGCGAACGCTTCCGCGAAGGCGCGTTCCCCAGGCGTACCTTTCTCTATCGCGAGAATAGCCCGACGGTTGTTGTTGTAGACAATCGGGATATCGAACCAGGCACGCTCCTTGAGCAACTGGACATTGCGCGCTTGGTCGGACTCCACGGCGGACAGCCCGATCAGGAAGAAATTGTTGGTCACCTTCACCGCAAGCCCGGCAAGAGGGGTGCCGCGTGTCTGCTCGGCCTGCTTCATCAGCACCCCCGGCACGTTGGAAATGCCGCCCGCCGGGAAATCGGCCGGCAGGTTAAACATCACTTCCATGGTGTGGCTCGCCGGCAGCGTCTGGTCGGTGTTGCGCCGGATCGAGAACGACATGGTCATCCGGCGCTCGGGAATTTCGACATCGGCGCGGATCGCGAGTTCCGGCGGACGGCCGGGACCTGGCGAAACCGTCTCGGTGCGCCAGATCGCCGACCCGACATAGCGCTTGCCCTGCGGATCGTTCGGCTCCTCCTCGTAGAGCACCACCCGCTGCGCGACCGCGGGCCCCGACTGGGTCTCCTGCGAGCCGAGACGGTCGGTGATCTTCGGGCGGCCAGCGGTCGGCTGGCCAGACTTGCTGTCCTGCGCGGTCTGCTGTGTCGGGCTGTCGCGGAACGATTGGAGCATCTCGGTCACAAGGCCGCGCTGCGACCAGGCAAACCAGCCCAGCGCCAGCACGAGGACGACGGCGACCGCGGCCTTGACGATGCCGCCTATGGCGCGGCTCGGGGGCCTCTCCTCCTCGTCCTCCGGCTCCATCTCGTGCAGGTCGCGCGGCGGCCGCCCGCGCGGCGGCGGCGGCTCGCGGAACGGGTCCGTCGACTGGCCCAGGGGCTCGGCGCGGGTGAAATCCTCTTGCGCCAGCCGGGGCTCCATCAGGCGATCGAAATCGGGCGCGTTCTGAAGATCGGCGAATGGATCGCGCGGCGGCCGTGGCGCACCAGGCCCGGGCGCAGCCTCACGGGCTGGCGGCCTGGGCTTGCCGGCTGCCGGGGAAGGCTTCTGTGGTGATGGCGGGAGTTTCGGGGGTGCCCCCCCGGGCTTTGCCGCTTGCGGCGGTGCTCCGGGCACGGGCGGCCTGGGCCCGACCGCGGGCGTCTGCGGACGCGGCGGCGGCCGGTTCGGCGCGGGACCAGCCGCGCCCGGGAAACGCGGAGCGGACGGCGACTGCGGCGTTGGCACCGCTGCATTGGGGTGGCGCGGCGCGGGCGGAGCAGGCTGAGCGCCCGCGGCAGGACCAGGCGCGCCGGCAGCCGGACCAGGCTGCGCGCCAGCGGCCGGCGCCGGCGGCGGATCACTGCGGGTGCGGCGGGCGGCTTCCGACTCGACTTTTCGGATCGCCTCCTCGAGCGCCAGCCGCTCGCGGGTTATCTCGGCCTCTTCAAGCGGCGGATCGACGCCGCGCAGCTGTGCGACCAGCGCCGTCCGCGCCCGCTCGTAAAGCGCGCGGCGAGCCTCGCCGGTGTTCTTGTCTAGACCGGCAATGGCGCGCTGGATCAGAGGGTAATAATCAGCCATGCGTCCCTGATTGGCCCTGGATCACAAACAGTCCCGCTTCGCCATCGTGTCATGCCTCGAACGGATTCTGCACAAGAATTGTATCCTCACGCTCCGGCGAGGTGGACAGAAGAGCTACCGGGCACCCGATCAATTCCTCGATCCATCTTACATACTTGATCGCCTGGGCTGGCAAATCCGCCCATGACCTGGCGCCGGCGGTGGCATCCTGCCACCCCTCGATCGTCTCATAGACCGGCTCGACCCGGGCCTGGGCATGTTCGCTCGCCGGCAGGTGGTCGACGATCCGGCCGTCCAGGCGATAGCCGACACATACCTTGATCTCCGCAAAGCCGTCGAGAATATCGAGTTTTGTCAAGGCGATACCGTCGATGCCGCTGGTCCTGACGGTTTGCCGCACCAGCACCGCATCGAACCAGCCGCAGCGCCGCGCCCGGCCGGTGACGGTGCCGAATTCGCGTCCGCGCTCGCCGATCAGGCGGCCAATCTCATTATCCTGCTCGGTCGGGAACGGCCCCTCACCCACTCGTGTCGTATAGGCCTTGCAGATACCCAGCACATAACCGATCGCACCGGGCCCAACCCCCGCACCGGTCGCGGCCTGCGCTGCGACCGTGTTCGACGAGGTCACGAATGGATAGGTGCCGTGGTCGATGTCGAGCAGCGCGCCCTGCGCGCCCTCGAACAGGATGCGACGGCCTTCCCGGCGCTTGGCATCGAGCAACGACCAGACCGAATCGAGATAGGGCAAGACCCGCGGCGCGACCGCGGCGAGTTCGTCATAGACCGTATCCGGCGACACCTCGGCAAGCCCGTTACCGCGCCGCAGCGCATTGTGATGCGCGAGCAGCCGCTCGATTTTGCCGCGCAACGCCGGCAGGTCCGCAAGATCCATCATCCGGATTGCGCGGCGACCGACCTTGTCTTCATAGGCCGGGCCGATGCCGCGCTTGGTCGTGCCGATCCGCGCCGAACCCGATTCGCGGATGGCTTCGAGTTCGCGATGCAGCGACAGGATCAGGGTCGCGTTCTCAGCGATCCGCAGATTATCGGGCGTCACGGCGATGCCCTGCTCTTTGAGCCGGTCGATCTCCGTTGCAAGCGCATGCGGGTCCACCACGACGCCATTGCCGATCACCGACAATTTGTTGGTGCGCACGACGCCGGAGGGCAGAAGCGAAAGCTTGTAGGTTTTTCCGTCGATGACCAGCGTGTGTCCGGCGTTGTGCCCGCCTTGAAAGCGGACCACGATATCGGCCTGTTCGGACAGCCAATCGACGATCTTGCCTTTGCCTTCGTCGCCCCACTGCGCTCCGACGACAACTACATTCGCCATCCGTCCAGTTTCCTCCCGCGGGCCGCGAGCCCATGCTTCACCATGCCCGAGGGCCCGTCCCCGATACGGCAAGCGCGCCCCCGAGGCAAGATGAAGAGCCGCGCCAGAGGCCGGAATCGCGGCGATAAGCGGTTGAAAAAGATGAAATTTTGGGAAGGTTCTGCGCCGCACCGGGCAAACGCGCGGGGTGCATGCGTCAGACCACCTTCCTGTCGCGGCAGGGCTTGTGTAGTGAGGTCCGCGTCGCCGTCCGGCGGTGACTTCATCGAATCATCCGCCCGGGAGGCGCTTCGATGGCCGCACATTTCGGCCGGTTTGGCGGCTGGCTCTACCAGCAGGCATTCCTGCTGGTTTGCCTCACCTATCTCATGTGGTCCCTCAATATCGTGCTGGGGCGGCACATCGCCGGCGTGATCCCGCCGGTGACCCTGAGCGTGCTGCGCTGGGGCATCGGCGCGCTGATCCTTCTGCCGTTCGCATGGCCGCATCTGAAGCGTGATTGGCCCACAATCAGGACACACATCCCGATCCTTTGTCTGCTCGGCGTTACCGGGACCACGGGCTATGCAATCCCGTCCTATTGGGGACTGCAATACACGCTCGCGATCAACGGCCTCCTCATTCAGTGCACGATGCCGATGGTGATCGGCCTGATATCTTATCTCCTGGTCGGCGACCGGCTCAGCGCCGGCCAGATCGCCGGAATCGTGATCTCCTTCATCGGCGTGCTGTTGATCCTCACGCGCGGCGACCCGGATGTCCTGCATTCGATTTCGTTCAATCGCGGCGACGTCTGGTTCCTGGTCGCAGTCGTTATTTTCGCGGCTTATTCGCCGCTGCTTCGCAAACGACCCGCAATGCACCCGATCTCCTTCCTCTCGGTCACCGCGATCGCGGGCACCGTGTTCGTTCTGCCGCTCGTGCCATGGGAATTGTCGGTCCGGTCCATGCCGCGATTTGACCTGCACATGACGGCGGTCGTGCTCTACATGGCGATCTTCCCCACGTTGCTCGCCTATATCTGCTACAATCGCGGCGTTCAGCTGCTGGGGCCGAATCCGGTGGCGGCGCTCTATCCGCTGATCGTGGTGTTCGGCTCAATCCAGGCGATGCTGTTCCTCGGCGAGATGCCCCAATGGTTCCACTTCGCCGGGACGGTGCTGATCGTCGCCGGGGTCTTGCTCGCAACGCGAATGGTGGCACGCGTCAAAACGACTTAGGCAGGCCGGCGACTTTCGGCGCAGCAAAACGGGAACGCGACAGGCGCGGCCTCGATAATGAGGCCGCGCTTATCGCGCGACACCGTCGCCCGTTTCATCGCCTCTGGATCGCAAGTCCGCGGTCCTGCAATCGGCCGTGCCGTCAGGAACTTGAAGATCAGAACCGCAGCGGTTTTGCCTGCTGGACCTGCGGCAGCGCGCGCACCTTCTGCAGCACCGGGTCCGGCAATTCGCCGTCGATCGCGATCAGTGCGACCGCGTTGCCGCCCGGCGCCTCGCGGCCGACATGGAAGGTCGCGATGTTGATCCCCGCCTCGCCGAGCGTGCCGGAGAACGTACCGATGAAGCCCGGCTTGTCGAGATTGGTGATGTAGATCATCGAGGGACCGAATTCGGCGTCCATGCGAATGCCCTTGATGTTGACGATGCGCGGCCGGCCATCGGCGAACACGGTGCCGGACAGCGAGCGCGTCTGTCGCTGCGTCGTCACGGTGACGGTAATCAGGCTCTCGTAATCGCATTCGCCCTCGCGGGTGATCTCATCGATCACGATGCCGCGCTCCTTGGCAACGACCGGCGCGGACACGACATTGACGTCCTGCAGCATGGGGCGAAGCAATCCTGCCATTGCCGCCGACGTCAGCGCCTTCACTTTCATCTGGGCTACCGCCCCCTCATAGGTGATCGTGACCTTCTCGATCCCGGTCTCGGTGAGCTGCCCGGCGAATGAGCCGAGCTTCTCGGCAAGCTCGATAAACGGGCGCAGCCGCGGCGCTTCTTCGGCGGTGATGGAGGGAAAGTTCACCGCGTTCGAGATCGCGCCGCGCAGGAGATAATCCGACATCTGGTCCGCAACCTGCAGCGCCACGTTTTCCTGCGCCTCCGAGGTGGAGGCGCCAAGATGCGGGGTGCAGATCACGTTCGGATGCCCGAACAGCGGATTCTCGGTCGCGGGCTCGGTCGAGAACACGTCAAAGGCCGCGCCGGCAACATGCCCGGAATCGAGCGCGGCGCGCAGCGCGGTCTCGTCCACCAGGCCGCCGCGCGCGCAATTGATGATGCGCACGCCTTTCTTCATTGTGGCGATCGCCTTCGCGTCGATGATGTTCTTCGTCTTCTCGGTCAGCGGCGTATGCAGGGTGATGAAATCAGCGCGCTTGAACAGGTCGGCGAGGTCAACCTTCTCGACACCGAGATCCATGGCCCGCTCCGGCGACAGGAAGGGGTCATAGGCGATCACGCGCATGCGCAGGCCGAGCGCGCGGTCGATCACAATCGAGCCGATATTGCCGGCGCCGATCACGCCGAGCGTCTTGCCAGTGATCTCGACGCCCATGAAGCGGTTCTTCTCCCACTTGCCGGCCTGGGTGGAAAGATCGGCCGCCGGGATTTGCCGCGCCAGGGCGAGCATCAGGGTGATGGCATGTTCGGCCGTCGTGATCGAATTGCCGAACGGGGTATTCATCACGATGATGCCCTTCGCCGTCGCGGCCGGGATATCGACATTGTCGACACCGATGCCGGCGCGGCCGATCACCTTCAGCTTCTTGGCGTTCTGCAAGATTTTCGGCGTGACCTTGGTCGCCGAGCGGATCGCAAGACCATCGTAATTACCGATGATCTCGGCGAGTTTCTCCTTGTCCTTGCCGAGACTGGGCTGGAAATCGACCTCGACGCCGCGATCCTTGAAGATCTGCACGGCCGCGGGAGAGAGAGCGTCGGAAATGAGAACTTTGGGTGCGGTCATGGTCTTGCTTCCTTCACCCTCCCCTGGAGGGGGAGGGTCGGCCCGAAGGGCCCGGGTGGGGTGAAAATGCGTGTGCGATGAGCGGCTGCAATGTTTGGGGCGACTGTCACCCCACCCCGCTCACCTTCGCTATCGCTGCGGTGAGCGACCCTCCCCCTCCAGGGGAGGGTGAAGATCAAGCCGCCTTCGGCAGCGCGTCCTTGGCCTTGACGAAGGCCCAGTCGAGCCAAGGCAGCAGCTTCTCGACGTCGCTCGTCTCGACGGTCGCGCCGCACCAGATACGCAGACCGGGCAGCGCGTCGCGATGATTGGCGAAGTCGTAAGCCACGCCTTCCTTTTCAAGGCGCGCAACCAGGTCCTTCACGAACGCCCATTGCGCATCGATCGACAAGGCGGTGATCGCGGGATCGACGACCTTCAGGCAAACGGACGTGTTCGAGCGCGTGTTCGGATCGGTGGCGAGATTGTCGATCCATCCGGTCTTTGCGACCCAGTCATGAACGGCGTTTGCATTGGCGTCGGCGCGTCGGATCAGCCCCTTCAGGCCGCCGACCGACTTCGCCCAGGCGAGCGTGTCGAGATAATCCTCCACGCACAGCATCGACGGCGTGTTGATGGTTTCGCCAACGAAGATCCCTTCGTTCAGCTTGCCACCCTTGGTCATGCGGAAAATCTTCGGCAGCGGCCAGGCCGGCTTGTGGGTCTCGAGGCGCTCCACGGCGCGCGGCGAGAGAATGAGAATGCCGTGCGCCGCCTCGCCGCCGAGCGCCTTCTGCCAGGAGAAGGTCACGACGTCGAGCTTTGCGAAATCGAGCGGCTGCGCGAACGCGGCCGAGGTCGCGTCGCAGATCGCAAGGCCCTTGCGGTCGGCCTTGATCCAGTTCGCATCGGGCACGCGCACGCCGGAGGTGGTGCCGTTCCAGGTGAAGACGATGTCGCTGTCGCTGTCGACCTTCGAAAGGTCGGGCAACGCGCCATACGGGGCCTTCAGCGTGACGACATCCTTCAGCTTGAGCTGCTTCTCGACATCGGTGACCCAGCCTTCGCCGAAGGATTCCCACGCGAGCATGGTCACCGGGCGCGCGCCGAGCAGCGACCACAGCGCCATTTCCACTGCGCCGGTGTCGGATGCCGGCACGATGCCGATCCTGTAGTCAGCGGGGACTTCGAGAATTTCGCGCGTCAGGTCGATGGCGCGTTTCAGCTTCGCCTTGCCCTCTTTCGAGCGGTGCGAGCGTCCGACCAGTGCGTCTTTGAGGGCTTGAAGGCTCCAGCCGGGGCGCTTGGCGCAGGGGCCGGAAGAAAAGTGCGGGTTTACCGGCCGCAAGCCGGGCTTCGTTTCGGTCATTTCTGCCTATCCTTCCAGATAGCACGCCCACTCGTTGGGGAGGGGTGGCCCGCCGCGGCATGTATAGGAATGCTGACGAAACGGCAAG
>JBIQKQ010000002.1:15617-66235 GCA_044506365.1 Hyphomicrobiales bacterium | reverse complement strand
TGCGTCTTCCGCGAGCCGAGCGCACCGATATAGAAGCAGTCCTTCGACAGCGCGTGCAGCAGCGCCGGATCGTCGATCTTCGGGTCGTGCGTGAGCGCAACGAAGGCGGTGTATCTGTCGATATTGAGCCCCGGCAGCGCCTCGTCGGGCCATTTCGCGATCACCGGCACCTCCGGAAAGCGCTCCTGCGTGGCGAACGCGGTGCGCGGGTCGACGATGGTCACGTCGTAACCGAGAAGCCTGGCGATCGGTGCCAGCGCCTGGCTGATATGGACCGCCCCGGTGATGACAAGTTTGGGCGGCGGCGCATAGACCGTGAGAAACACCTTGCCGGCCGGCGTCTCCGCCATGCCGCTCTTGCCGCTGCGGATGTGAGCTTCGATCAGATCCTTGAGGGGATCGCTGGCAACTTCACCGGCTTTGACGAGTCGCTGCTCGCCGCTTTCGACATCGGTGATGACGACGGCCGCGCGCCGGTTGGAGCGTTCGGCATTGAGGGCGGCGAGGATTGAGAGTTTCATTGTTCGCCCTCCACAAGCCGCTCACGCGCACGCACCCCCCTCCCGACCGCCTGCGGCGATCGACCTTCCCCGCAAGGGAGGAGGTTGCTCCGAGATTGCGGCGCAGCCGCTGCAACAAGATCCAGTCTCAATCCACCTTCTCCACATAGACGCGGATGGTGCCGCCGCAGGAGAGCCCGACCTTCCACGCCGTTTCGTCGGCGACGCCGAATTCCAGCGTCTTGGGCTTGCCGCTCTCGATCACGTCGATCGCTTCCGTCACCACCGCGCCCTCGACGCAGCCGCCCGAGACGGAGCCCAGGAAGTTCCCGTCTTCGTCGATCACGAGATTTGAGCCGACCGGCCGTGGCGCCGAACCCCAGGTCTCGACCACGGTCGCGAGCGCAACGCCCTTGCCGGACTTGCGCCAGTCCTCGGCGGCTCTGAGGATGTCTTCGTCCGTCGCCAATGATGGGTGAGTCATCTCAGTCATCTCCAGCCGATCTTTAAATCCTCGCGTCGAACACGAACCTGCCGAAAACCGGTTCGGACCTTCTGGTTCGCGCCCTACGCAACCTTGTTCAACCAGTACTTCGCCTCCGCCTTGCCGTCGCCGTCGGACGACAGCGCCCGGCACAAATCCTTCATCGCATTGAGATTGTGAATCGGACGCAATTCGTCAACATGCGGCAGCATCACCTTGATGCCGCTCGCTTTTGCCTCGAAGCCCTCGAACCGCAGCAGCGGATTGAGCCAGATCAGGCGGCGGCAGGAGCGATGCAGCCGGTCCATCTCGAAGCCGAGCTGGTTGCCGGGCTCGCGCTCGAGCCCGTCGGTGATCAGCAGCACCACCGCGCCCTGCCCGAGCACGCGCCGCCCCCAGTCGCGGTTGAAGGCGGCGAGCGAGGGAGCGATCCGGGTGCCGCCCGACCAGTCCAGCACCCCGCCGGAACAGGCCGCGAGCGCTTCGTCCGGATCCTTCTGTTTCAGCGCGCGCGTGACATTGGTCAGACGCGTCCCGAACAGGAATGTCGAGACGCGCTTGCGCGCATCCGTCACTGCATGCAGGAAATGCAGGAACAGCCGCGTATACTGGCTCATCGAGCCGGAGATATCGAGCAGCGCCACGATCGGCGGCTGGCGCGTCCTGGGCCCGAGATATTTGAGATCGATCACCGCCCCGCCCGCTTTCATGCTCGAGCGCAGCGTGCGGCGCAGGTCGATCATATGGCCATGCGGCGAGACCTTCAGACGGCGCGTCTTCACCTCATCGAGCGGCAGCACCAGCCTCGCGATCGCCTGTCTCGCTTCAGCGATCTCCGCAGCCGACATCTGCGCGAAATCCTTCTTCTCCAGAACCTCGCGATCGGAGACGGTGAGGCGCGCGTCGATCTCGACCTCCTTCTTCTTTTCATCCGCAGGCTTCTGCTGGCTCTTGAACATCGCGTCCAGCACGCGCTTGGCGGCCGGTGGCGGCGGCGCATTGTCGGGCTGCGGCACCACCTGCGGCAGCATCATCGCCATCAGCTGATCGAAATAGGCGCGCTTGCGGAAGAAAATGCGGAACGCCTGGTCGAACAGGATCGTATGCTCGTGCCGTTTGACGAAGACCGCGTGAAGCGTCCAGTAGAAATCCTCGCGATTGGTGATGCCGGCGACACGCAGCGCTTCGAGCGCATCCATCACCGAGCCGGGGCCCACCGGAATGCCGGCTGCGCGCAACGCGCGCGCGAAATAGACGATATTCTCGGCGAGCCGGCCGGGTGCTGCCGTGTCCGCTGACGATTGCTCCGTCTCACCTCCCCCCTTGAGGGGGAGGTCGGCGAGCGTAGCGAGCCGGGAGGGGGGTAAGCGATCAGGCATGGCGGAGATGAGGTGGGCAACAACCACCCCCCTCCCCAACCCTCCCCCGCAAGGGGGGAGGGAGCGCACCGAACGCGCCGCTCTCGCTCCGTCTATCCGCAAGCAAAAGCATCGCGTGTCCTACTCCGCCGCCTTCATCTGGGCGCGCACGTCGTCCAGCAGTTCCTTCACCTTGGTGCCATCCAGCCGCGCGATATCGTCCTGATACTTGAGCAACACGCCGAGCGTGTCCGATACCGTCGCCGGATCGAGCGCCACCACGTCAAGTTCGGACAAGGCCGTCGCGAAATCCAGCGTCTCGGCGACGCCCGGCGCCTTGAACAGCTCCAGCCTGCGCAGCCGTTGCACGAAATGGACGATCTCGGCCGACAGCGTCTGGTCGATCCCCGGCACCCTGGTGCGTACGATGGAGAGTTCACGCTCGGCGTCCGGATAGCCGACCCAGTGATAGAGGCAGCGGCGCTTGAGCGCGTCGTGGATTTCGCGGGTCCGGTTCGAGGTGATGATGACGATCGGCGGATGCTCGGCTTTCACCGTGCCGAGTTCGGGGATCGTCACCTGATAATCGGCCAGCACTTCGAGCAGAAACGCCTCGAAGGCTTCGTCGGTGCGGTCGAGTTCATCGATCAGAAGCACCGGCGCACCCGCGGCACTCGGTTCGAGCGCCTGCAGCAGCGGCCGCTTGATCAGAAAGCGTTCCGAGAACACGTCATGCTCAAGCCGCCCGCGATCGGTACTTCCCTCGGCCTCGCCGAGCCGGATCGCGATCATCTGCGCGGCGTAATTCCATTCGTACACCGCGGCCGAAATATCGAGCCCCTCGTAGCATTGCAGCCGGATCAGCTTGCGGCCCAGGGTTTGCGCGAGCACCTTTGCGATCTCGGTCTTGCCGACGCCGGCTTCGCCTTCAAGAAACAGCGGGCGGCCCATTTTCAGTGCGAGAAAAAGCACCGTTGCGAGCGACCGGTCGCCGACATATTGCCCGGCGGTGAGCAGCTTCAGCGTGTCATCGATGGAGGCCGGAAGGGGGCGCGGGGTGGATGTCGTCAAGCGAGAACCTCAAATGAACCGGTCATTCCGGGACGGCCGCCGATGGCGCGAATCCACAGCCACGACCTGGCGTATGGATTCCGGGCTCGCAGCTTCGCTGCGCCGCGGAATGACGGGATATGCCAGCTTGCCCGGCACAGCGTCCAGCCTACATATAAGCCAGCTTTCGCCGATCGCGAACGGATCAACCAAGGAGGCAGCCATGCCGCAGACGCCCGCCGAGCCCATCGATTCGGGCGTCCGGATCGGCCATGTGCATCTTCGGGTCGCCGACCTCGAGCGGGCGCTGCCGTTTTACCGTGACGTGCTCGGCTTCGAGGAGACATTCCGCCGTCCCGGCGCGGTGTTCATGTCAGCCGGCGGCTATCATCATCATATCGCGCTCAACACCTGGGAGAGCCGTGGCGGACAGCCGCCGCCGCCGGGCTCGACCGGGCTCTATCACCTCGCAATCCTCTACCCGACCCGCCGGCTCCTTGCCGACGCGCTCCGGCGCGTTGTCGAGGCCGGCATCCAGCTCGACGGTGCGAGCGACCACGGCGTCAGTGAAGCGCTCTATTTGCGCGACTTCGACGACAATGGCGTCGAGCTGTACTGGGACCGCCCGCGCGAGGAATGGCCCAGAGACGAGAACGGCGGGATCCGGATGAAGACCGAGCCGCTGAATTTGAGGGATCTATTGGCGGAGCTGGAGAAAGAGGCGGCGTAACCGCTGCGGAATACCTCGCGACTGCATCACCGCATCGTCTCCAGCGCCGCCGAAGGCTCGGCAATACGACCCACTCAGGTCGGCCCGCTCGTATCCACCCGGCCGGAAACCCACGGTCGGTGGGCCATGGCCGAGTTGGGATTGTCGCCTATATTGAGTATCGAACCTGTAGCCAAAAATTTGCTGGAGAGATTGAATGGCCGAAGCGCGCGTCGAGCGGCGGTTGGCCGCAATCCTGGCGGCGGACGTCGTCGGGTACAGCCGGCTGATGGGCCTCGACGAGGAAGGCACGCTTTCTGCGCTCAAGACACATCGAAGAGAGCGCATCGACCCGAAGATTTCCGAGCATCGCGGCCGGATCGTAAAGACGACGGGGGACGGCGTACTGGTCGAATTTCCGAGCGCCGTGGAGGCCTTGCGTTGCGCCATTGAAATCCAGCGCGCGATTGCCGAGCACAACGCATCTGTCCCTGATGATCGCCGTGTCGAATTTCGGATCGGCATCAATGTCGGTGACATCATTATCGACGATGACGACATCTTTGGTGACGGGGTCAACATTGCCGCCCGCGTAGAGCCGCTGGCCTCCTCCGGCGGAATTTGTCTGGCTGACGCTGCGTACCAGCAGATCAAAGGAAAACTCGTCTTCGACACCAGCAGCATGGGCGAGTACCAGTTGAAGAACATCGCACAGCCGGTACGCGTCTATTCCGTCCGCCTCGATGCGGACCGCTCGTCGCGCACGGCCGGATTGTCGGACAGGCCCTCCATCGCCGTCTTGCCTTTCGACAACATGAGCGGCGAGCCGGAGCAAACATATTTCTCGGAGGGAATTACCGAGGACATCATCACCGAGCTGTCGCGGTTTCCCGACCTGTTCGTGATCGCGCGAAACTCCACCTTTGCCTACAAGGGCAAGGGCATAAAGGTGCAGGAGATCGCACGCGACCTCGGCGTGCACTATGTCCTTGAAGGCAGCGTGCGCAAGTCGGCCAATCGGGTGCGGGTGACGGCGCAATTTATTGATGCGGCAACCGAGGCCCATCTCTGGGCGAACCGGTTCGATCGCGAGATAACCGACATCTTCGACATCCAGGACGAGATTGCGCGCACGGTCGCGGCCACCGTGTCCGGACGGGCCAGCGCGGCTTTCGCCCAACGCGTCTTTTCCAAGCCGCCCGAAAACATGGCCGCCTGGGAATACGTTCTCGCTGCCAAGGTGCTGCATCACCGCGGCGAGCGCGACGACAACGCCAAAGCGCAGCGCCTCATCGATCGGGCGATCGAAACCGATCCGGCCTTCTCGGTCGCGCATGCCTGGAAATGCTGCATCCTGGGCCAGGCCTGGGAACGCGGCTTCGGCGAGTTTTCGCAACTCTATCCCGTCGCTATCGCCGAATTGCACACGGCCATTGCGCTCGATCCCAACGATCTCGAAGCCAACCGGGTGATGTGCGAAGCTTACATGGCAGATCGCAAGCTCGATGACGCAAGGCGCCACAACGATCGCGCCTATGCGATCAATCCGAACGATCCACGCATCGTCGCCCAGCGGGGCGAACTCCTGACATGGTTCGGGCAAGCCGAGGAAGGAGCCGAGTGGATCCGCACAGCGATGCGGCTTGATCCTTTCGAAATCCATTCCCGCGCCCACCTGCTCGGTCGCGCGCTTCTGAACCAGGGACGATACCGTGATGCTGCGGAAGCCTATGCGGCCAACCCCAAGCCGCGCTGGTCGCGCCGTGCCGAGCATGCCGCAGCACTCGCGTTGGCAGGCGAGATGGAAGCCGCAAAGGCGCAGGCGGCGGAGGTCTTGCGGCTCAATCCGAACTTCTCGCCGGCCGATTACGTGGCATCATTACCTTTTGTGCGCGCTGAGGACGCGGAGCGGATGAGGGACGGGCTGAGACAATGCGGCTTTGGAGACTGAGAAAGCGAAAATACTCCAGGACGCGAGGCGATCCGGGTGACAGTTGCGGGCGGCCAGAGAAAGAGAGCGAGAGAGAGCAAGCCCCCCTCACCCCAGCCTCTCCCCCCCCCAGGGGAGAGGGAGCACGCCAATGTGCGGCGCCGTTTTCGTCAGCGAGAGGCTACTCGTCCTCGCCGCCCCGCTCATTCGCAGCCGCCACCGCGCGGCGCGCCATCACGCCGACGAGATGCGCGCGGTATTCGGCCGAGCCGTGGATGTCCGAGTTCATGCCGTCCGGCGATAGCGTGATGCCCTCGAGCGACTTCGGCGAAAAGCGCTTCTTCAGCGCCTCCTCGAATTCCGGCACGCGGAATACGCCGTTCGCACCGGCGCCGGTCGCCGCCACGCGGATTTCCGAGGAACGCTTCGACACGAACACGCCGACCAGCGCAAAGCCCGAAGCGGGATGCTTGAACTTCTGGTAGGCCGCCTTTCTCACGATCGGGAAGCTGATCTCGGTGATGATCTCGCCGTCCTCGAGCGCGGTCTCGAACATGCCCTTGAAGTAGTCGTCGGCCGCGATCTTGCGCTTGTTGGTGACGATGGTGGCGCCAAGGCCTAGCACCGCGGCGGGATAATCCGCATTCGGGTCGTTGTTGGCGACCGACCCGCCGATGGTGCCGCTGGCGCGGACATGCGGATCGCCGATCGAATCCGGCACGCTCGCGAGCGCCGGCATCACCTCGAGCAATTCCTTGGAATTGGCGACATCGCGATGCTTCGTCATCGCCTTGATCGTGACCGTGCGCGGCGTCACCTCGATGCCCGACAGGCCTTCGATCTTCGACAGGTCAACGAGAAGCTTCGGGGCGGCGAGCCTCTGCTTCATCACCGGGATCAGCGAATGACCGCCGGCCAGCGCCTTGGCATCCTCGTTGCCGGAGAGCAGCGCCACCGCCTGCTTCACGGTGGTCGGACGCTCGAACTTGAATGCATACATGGTGCGTTCCCCTTACGTATCTCTCGAAATCACGCGGCCTGGGCCGGCGCACTCTGCTTCAGCGCGCGCCAGACCGCGGCCGGCGTCGCCGGCATGTCGATATGTTCGGTGCCGATGGCGTTGGTGATGGCGTTCATGACCGCCGCCGGAGCCGCAATTGCACCCGCCTCGCCGCAGCCCTTCATGCCGAGCGGATTGGACGGGCATTTCGTTTCGGTCATGCCCACCTGGAAGGTCGGAAAGTTCTCGGCGCGCGGCATGGCGTAATCCATGAACGAACCGGACATGAGCTGGCCGTCCTTGTCATAGACCGCATGCTCCAGCAGCGCCTGGCCGACGCCCTGGGCGATGCCGCCATGAACCTGACCTTCGACGATCATCGGATTGATGACAGTGCCGAAGTCGTCGACCGCGGTCCAGCGGTCGATTCGCACCGCGCCGGTGTCGGGATCGACCTCGAGCTCGCAGATGTGGCAGCCGGCCGGGAAAGTGAAATTGGTCGGGTCGTAGAAGGCGCCTTCCTTCAGTCCCGGCTCGATTTCACTGGTCGGGAATTTGTGTCCGACATAGGCCGCCAGCGCGAGATCGCCGAAGCCGATCGACTTGTCGGTGCCGGCGACCGAGAACATGCCGTCCTTGAACTCGATGTCGCCTTCGGCGGCTTCAAGCAAATGCGCCGCGATCTTCTTGGCCTTGGCCTCCACCTTGTCGAGCGCCTTGACGATCGCCGACATGCCGACGGCGCCTGAGCGCGAGCCATAGGTGCCCATGCCGAACTGCACCTTGTCGGTGTCGCCATGCACCACCGTGACATTGTCGATCGGAATGCCCAGCCGCTCGGAGACCAGCTGCGCGAACGTGGTCTCGTGACCCTGCCCATGCGCATGGCTGCCGGTGAGAACTTCCACCGAGCCGGTCGGATTCACCCGCACCTCGGCGGATTCCCACAGGCCCACGCCGGCGCCGAGCGAGCCGACCACCGCCGACGGCGCAACCCCGCACGCCTCGATATAGGTCGAATAGCCGAGGCCACGCAGCTTGCCGCGCCTGGCGCTCTCGCGCTTGCGCTGCCGGAATCCCTTCACATCGTGGATATCCATCGCCTTGGCGAGCGAGGCGTCGTAGTCGCCTGCGTCATAGAGCGAGGCGACCACGGTCTGGTACGGGAAGCTCCGCACGAAATTCTTCCGGCGCAGCTCCGCTGGATCGACGCCAAGTTCGCGCGCGGAGACTTCCATCAGCCGTTCGACCACGAAGGTCGCTTCCGGCCGCCCGGCCCCGCGATAGGCGTCGACGGGCACCGTATTGGTATAAACCGAATCGACCTCGCAATAGATCGAGGGGATGTCGTACTGCCCTGACAGCAGCGTCGCGTAGAGATAGGTCGGCACCGCCGACGAGAAGGTCGACATATAAGCGCCGAGATTGGCGATCGTCTTCACCCGCATGCCGACGATCTTGTTGTTCTCGTCGAAGCCGAGCTCGGCATGCGTGACGTGATCGCGGCCATGCGCGTCGGTGACGAAGGCCTCCGAGCGGTCGGCGGTCCATTTCACCGGCCGCGCCACCTTCTTTGCGGCCCACAGGCACACGACCTCTTCCGGGTAGATAAAGATTTTCGAGCCGAAGCCGCCGCCGACATCGGGCGCGATCACCCGCAGCTTGTGCTCGGGCGCAACACCGATGAAGGCTGAGATCACCAGCCGCGCCACATGCGGGTTCTGGCTCGTTGTCCACAGCGTGAAATGCTCGGCCCCGACATCGTATTCGGCGACCGCCGCGCGGGGCTCGAGCGCGTTCGGCACCAGGCGATTGTTGATGAAGTCGAGCCGCGTGACGTGCCTGGCTTTCTTCATCGCGCCCGCATTCGCGTCCGGATCGCCGATGTGCCAGCGGTAGATGGTATTATCGGGCGCACATTCGTGGATCTGATGGCAGCCCTTTTTCTGCGCCTCCACCGGATCAATTACGGCCGGCAATATCTCGAAGTCCGTGACGACCTTTTCCGCCGCATCCTTCGCCTGCGCCAGCGTCTCGGCAATCACCACGGCATAGGCGTCGCCGACATGATTCACCTTCCCGGCGGCCAGCGCGGGGTTGGGCGCCATGTTCATCGGCGAGCCATCCCGCGAATTGACCATCCAGCCGCAGATCAGCGAGCCGAGCTTGTCCACCGCAAAATCTTCGCCGGTATAGACCGCGATCACGCCCGGCATCCGCGACGCTTCCGCGGTGTCGATCTTTGTCAGCTTCGCATGCGCATGCGGCGAGCGGATGAAATGGGCGTAGACCTGTCCGGGTCTGGCGTGATCGTCGGTATAGTGGCCCCGACCGGTGATGAAACGCTGGTCTTCCTTGCGGCGCACGGGAGCGCCAATTCCGGTGGCAGTCATGACAGACTCCTTCCCGAATTGTCGAAAAGACGTGTCCTATTTCACCATCGTCATTTCGCCATGGCCTTGGCGCCGGCAGCGATCGCCTTCACGATGTTATGGTAGCCGGTGCAGCGGCAGAGATTACCGTCGAGTTCGTGACGGATGGTCTTGTCGTCGAGATCGTTGCCCTTGCGGTTGACCATGTCGATGGCCGCCATGATCATGCCGGGCGTGCAGAAGCCGCATTGCAGACCGTGATGCTCGCGGAAGGCTTCCTGCATGGGATGCAGGGTTGAGCCATTCGCCACGCCTTCGATGGTGGTGATTTTCGCGCCATCCACCTGCCACGCGAAGGTGGTGCAGCTCTTGCGGGCGACGCCGTCCACATGCACGACGCAGGCCCCGCATTGCGAGGTGTCGCAGCCGACATGGGTGCCGGTAAGCCGGAGATTTTCGCGCAGAAACTGGACCAGAAGCGTGCGCTCATCCACGTCCGCGCTGGTCTGCTTG
This sequence comes from Hyphomicrobiales bacterium, assembly GCA_044506365.1. GTDB lineage: Bacteria > Pseudomonadota > Alphaproteobacteria > Rhizobiales > Xanthobacteraceae > Pseudorhodoplanes. The sequence goes on along the minus strand of JBIQKQ010000002.1, from coordinate 56,319 downwards.
CCATTCACGGTCATCGTGACGGATGCCATGAGGTCCTCCCTCGGCTGAAATCGCAGTGTTTTTGGCCCGAAACCGGCCGACCCGCTCGCTTCGGAGGCGAAATCTTGCCGTTTTCAGCAACTTGGAACGGGAACAAGTCTTAACAGGCCGCAAGCGCCGGTCAAGCGGCGGCTTGCCCATGCGATCGGCTTCGTCCTTTAATCAGCCCCGGCCCGCGGCCGCGGCCCGTTAGGCGGATATTAGCCACTGCATCGTAGGTAATTTTCGGTTTACAGCTTCGCCATAAACCGACCGCATTGGGTAACGAGTAAAGCGTACATGAAATTTGCACTCGCCCTCGCGGCGGCGTTGATCGCAACGCCGGCCGCCGCACAGTCGCCGGTCAAGCCGACCGCGCTGCTGTTCAATGGGCTGGCGCAATACCAGCCGGGAATCCTGACGCCGCTCGCCGCGCTGGCGAACGACCTGCGTCACCAGGGCTGGCGCGTCGTGATCGACAACCACCTTGGCATCTTCAGCCGCGACGAAGAACCCGTGCTGATCGTCGGGCATTCGGCCGGCGGCGCGCGCGCCTACATGTTCGGCAAGCGCATGGTGGAAGAAGCAAAATTCCATCCGACGATCATCACGCTCGACGCCGCGACGGTGTGGGGTGACGTCTATCGCTGTCCGGTGGAAAGCTGCATCAACATCCACACAGCGACGTATCCCAGAATCCCGGGCTCCTATAACCTGCGCACCAGCAAGATTACCGATTCGATCGTGACCCATGTCACGATCCCGCTGAACCGCGACATCCGCAAAGCGATCCTGAAGCAATCTGCGGATCTGATGCGGGGCGGCTCGCAGCTCACGACGCTGGTTTCGGCTTACAGTCCCGAGCCGCCCAGAGCGGGCCGCTCGCTCGCCGATGCCTGGCGGCGCACCATCGGCCAGCCGCGCGAGACGAATTAGCGCGCAAGGCCTGCAAGCCTTTATTGCGCGCTCTCTATACGGGGCGTCAGCCGGCCTTCACCGCCTCGGCGAATCGGGAGAAGAAATCGTCAGCCATCTTCTTGGCCGCGCCGTTGATCAGGCGCTGGCCGAGCTGAGCCAGCTTGCCGCCGATCTGGGCTTCGACATCGTATTTCAACAGCGTGCCGCCCTCGTGGTCAGACAGGCTTACGGTCGCGCCGCCCTTGGCGAAGCCGGCAATGCCGCCGTCACCCTGCCCGGAAATCTTGTAACCATTCGGCGGATCGATGTCGGACAGCTGCACCTTGCCTTTGAACTTGGCCTTGACCGGGCCGACCTTGTTGACCGCAACCGCTTCGAACTCGTTCTCGCCGACGACATTGAGTTCCTCGCAGCCGGGGATGCAGGCCTTGAGCACTTCGGGATCGTTGAGCTTCGCCCACACCACCTCGCGGCTTGCTTCCAGCGGAATCTCACCCGTCATCGTCATCGCCATCGGCGGTCACTCCATTCGCTAAGTTCAGGCTGCGGCCACGTAGTCCTCGACGGGACGTACCACCTTGCCATCGATAATCGGCATGCAATCCGGCGGAAAATCCTGGCGGATGCGCCCGCCAGCTTCGGCGACCTTATCAAGAAAGCGCGGCAAATGCGCCATCGCCCCGGTCGGCAGGTCGTGCAACACCATCAGAGTCCAGTTCTCCGGCGTCGCGGCTTGCGCACGGCAATGCGCCAATGCGCGGTCGACCCAGCCGTCTGGATCGGCCCAGTCGCGCGGAATGGAATTCCATAGCACGCAGGTGTAGCCGCCGCGCCTGAGGTATTCGACAACGGGACCGGACATCAGCCGCCGATCGAGATTGCCGCCGCCGCCGAAGGGGCGAAAGTACCGATGCGGATGAATGAGGCCCGCCATCGCCTCCTGCGTGCGGCCGATCTCGCGCTCGGCGACATCGCGGCCCTGCTGCTCCCCGAGCGGCACCGAATGGGTCCAGGAATGGTTGCCGATCCAGTGGCCCTCCCGGTGAGCGCGCTCGGCGATCGCGCGGTATTCCGGGCGCGCGATCTTCTCGCCGATGACGAAAAAGGTCGTCTTGATTTTCCGCCGCGACAATTCGTCCAGCACGAGCGGGGTCACCGCCGGCTCCGGGCCGTTGTCGAAGGAAAGCGTCAGCTCAAACATGGCGGCGGTATCGCCGATTTTCATGCAGTGAAGCAAGACCCGCCGGAGCCGGACTGACACTTGGCGGACCTGCACGAGGCGCATAGTGTGCCGGGGCTGATCCAAGGTCCCGCCGATGTCCACGCCGCTTCTGCCTTCCGCGCTGATGAGCCCGCTGTTTTCCAGCGCCGCCATGCGCGAAATCCTGTCCGATACCGCGCGGCTCAACCGCATGCTGCGGGCAGAAAGCGCGCTGGCCGCCGCCGAAGCCTCGATCGGCGTGATCCCGAAAAGCGCCGCGAAACCGATTGCGGACGCCTGCCAGGCGAAATTCTATGATGTCGGCGCGCTCGGCCTTGCGGCCGTTTCGGCTGGCAATCTCGCGATCCCGCTGGTCAAGGCGCTCACCGCCGAAGTCGCGAAGAAGGATCCGGAAGCGGCGCGCTATGTGCATTGGGGAGCGACCAGCCAGGACATCATCGACACTGCGCTCGTGCTCGAATTGCGCGCGGTGATCGACGATTTGACCACCGAGATCGATCGCGCGATTCCGGCCTTCACCACACTCGCCGAGAAGCATCGTCACACCGCCACCGTCGGGCGCACCTGGCTGCAGCAGGCCTTGCCGATGCCGTTTGGACTGAAGATCGCAGGCTATGCGGCGGCGCTGCCGCGGGCGCGCACGCGGTTGAAGCGCGTACGCAACGAGGCGCTGGTGCTGCAATTCGGCGGCGCCACCGGCACGCTGGCCGCGCTCGGCGATCGCGGCCTTGAGGTGGCGATCGCCTTTGCCAGCGAACTGGACCTGCCGCTGCCGGACGGGCCGTGGCACACCCATCGCGACCGGCTCGGAGAGGTCGCAAGCGCGCTTGCGCTGCTCGCCGGCGCCTGCGGCAAGATCGCGCGCGACGTCGCGCTGTTGATGCAGACCGAGGTCGGCGAAGCGTTCGAGCCTGCGGGCGAAGGGCGCGGCGCCTCTTCCACCATGCCACACAAGCGCAATCCGGTCGCCGCCGCGGCAGGACTCGCCTGCGCGGCAATGGCGCCGCAGCTCTGCGCCACTATTCTTGCAGCGCAGGTGCAGGAGCACGAGCGCGCGGCCGGCGCCTGGGCGGCGGAATGGCCGACCTTTCCCGCGCTCGCGCTCGTCACCTCGGGCGCGCTCAACGCGGTGGTTGATATTGCCGAAGGCCTCGACGTCGATGCCGAGCGCATGCGTGACAATCTCGACATCACCGGCGGACAGATCATGGCCGAAGCGGTCGCGTTCAAGCTCGCCGAAACCATTGGCAAGGCGGATGCGCACAGGCTTGTGGAGGACGCAAGCAAGCGCGCACATGCGGAGAAAAAATCGCTGAAGGACGCGCTGGCCGCCGACCCGAAAGTCACCGCGGTGGTCCCCGCCGGCGAATTGGGCAGGCTATTCGACCCGATGAGCTATCAGGGCGTTGCGCAGACCTTCATTGACCGTCTGATTGCCACCGCCAAGGCGGTGCGTTAGGTGCGCCTTGTTGCATTCCCTCTCCGCTCGTCGCCGCGAAAGCGGGGACCCAGAGTCAGGAATTCTGGATTCCCGCTTTCGCGGGAATGAACGAAAGTTTGTAGCCAGCCAATCATCAAAAAACTGGAGGACAAGCCCGACATGCCCGTCATCGAATCCAATGGCTGCCCCATCGACGTGGAGGTCTCAGGTTCGGATCGCGCGCCGGTACTGATGCTGGCGTCGTCCCTCGGCACCACGAAGCATATGTGGGATCCGCAGATGGACGCATTCACGTCGCAATATCGCGTGGTGCGCTACGACCGGCGCGGGCACGGCAAGTCGGGTACGCCGAAAGGCCCGTATTCGATGGAGATGCTGGCGCGCGACGCGCTCGCCATCATGGACGGGCTCAAGCTCGACAAGATCAACTGGCTGGGGCTGTCGATGGGCGGCATGGAAGGCATGTGGCTCGGCGCCAATGCCGGGGAGCGTATCGACAAGCTGATCCTGTCCAACACCTCGGCGCATTACCCTGACAAGACCATGTGGCACACCCGCATGGAGGCCGTAAGCAAGGCCGGTTCGGTCGCTGCGGTCGCCGACACGGTGATCAATGGCTGGCTCACCAAGGATTTCCAGGCCGCTCATCCCGACGTCACGGCGCGCATGAAGGAGATGATGATCGCCACGCCGGTCGAAGGTTATCTCGGCTGCTGCGCGGCCGTGCGCGACATGGATCACCGCGCGCTCCTGAAGCAGATCAACGTGCCGACCCTGATCATCGCCGGCAGCAAGGACCCGGCGACCAATGTCGCGGCGGCCGAATCCATTCGCGACCAGATCGGCGGTTCGAAGCTCGCAATCGTCGATGCGGCCCATATCGCCAATGTCGAGGCCCCGCACGACTATGCGAAGGTCGTGCTCGACTTCCTCGGTTCGAAATAGCGAACTCACGATGGACGAGAAGGACCGCTACGACAAAGGCATGGTGCGCCGCCGCCAGGTGCTTGGCGATGCCTGGGTCGACAAGGCGAATGCCGGCAAAACGTCGTTCAATTCCGAGTTCCAGGACTTCATCACCCGCTATGCCTGGGGCGAAGTCTGGACCCGTCCCCATTACGACGAGCGCACGCGGCGGGTGCTGGTGATCGGCACCATGCTCGCACTCGACAAATGGGCCGAATTCCGCATGCACGTGCGCGCAGCTCTGATCGAGGGCGGCTTCACGCCTGACGATATCAAGGAAATCATCATGCAGCAGGCGATCTATTGCGGCGTGCCGGCTGCCAATCACGCCTTCAAGGAAGCGGCGGAGGTCATCGCCGAGATCCGGCAAGGCTGAGCACCGCAAAAACGAAGCTTCGGCCGCACCTTTGGTGCGGCCGGGCACGATGCTCGCTACCGCCGCGTTGCACCGGCGCCTGCGTGCTGGGCCGACGATCCGATCAGGCGGCAGCCCTTTCCTGTACAGCGAGTTCGTCGACCAGCCGCAGCAGCGAGGCGCGGACTTTCTTGTCCTTGATCGACGTATAGGCCTTGAGCAGGTCCATCGCATAGGGCTGAACCAGCATCTCGGAGAACGAGGAATCCTCCTTGGCGCTCTGGTTCGTCAGGAACTGGACCGACGTCTGCAGGACCTCGGATATCTTCACGAGCCGGCTTGCGCCGACACGATTGACGCCCTTTTCGTATTTCTGCACCTGCTGAAAAGTGATGCCGAGTTCGTCGCCGAGCTGGGTCTGGGACATTCCGATTTCGGTTCGCCGCAGGCGAATCCGCCGCCCCACCTCAATGTCGATCGGGTTTGGCTGCTTGGTTGTACTCACGGTGTATCCATTCGTCCGTTGTGCATTTTCTGATTTTTTGCGGTTTCTCGGTGCCGGTCGCTGGCAAAAGCGACTCTTCTTGTTGGCGACCTAGAATTGCCCAGATATTCGTGCGGGTCATTAAAGTTGACATTGTTTTTCGTTCGGAAAAACCTAATGATGGGGCATGGAGCTTCGGCATTTTCGAGCGTTTGTGACGGTGGCGGAGGAGCGCCATTTTGGGCGCGCGGCCGAGCTTCTGGGCATCTCGCCGCCAACGCTGACTGAGCAGATCCAGGCGCTCGAGCGCAGTGTCGGAACGCGTCTCCTGGACCGTTCAGCGCGCTCGGTCGGCCTCACCGCAGCGGGCAAATCGTTCCTCGTCGAAGCCGAAGCCACGCTTCGGCACGCGACAGATGCCATGCTCGCGGCGCAGAACGCGGCGCGCGGAACCAGCGGCAAGCTTGAAATCGGCTATATGCTGATCGCGACGGTGATCGGGATCGTGCCGACGGTCATCGGTCAGTTCCGGCGCGAAAACCCGTCAATCGACATCAACCTGCACCGGACCGAAATGATTCCGCAGCAGCGCGCGATCGTCGAGGGCGACATCGACCTTGGCATCGTGCGCTCGCCGACGAAAATGCCGACGGGGATCGCCGGATTCACCATCGTGCAACTGCCCTATGCCGTGGTCCTGCCAACCTGGCACAGGCTTGCGCGCCGCACCGAAATCAAGCCGTCCGATCTCGAGGACGAGACCTTCGTGAGCCTCAATGTGGAATCGGAAGTCGCCTTCTGGCGCAACATCTCCGTCGCCACGCGATCGGAACCGCGCATCGCCAAGCGCGCGCCGGACATTCTGTCGCTTCTGAACCTCGTGGCCGCCGGTTATGGCGTCAGCATCACGGCTATTCAGCTGGGGCGCCTGAATGTTCCGGGTCTCGTATTCGTGCCGCTGAAGACACGGGAAATGAACAGCCTTTCTGCGATCTACCGGCGCAATGACCAGACCCCCGCTTTGGCCGCGCTGAAGGCTTTCATCAAGGCCCGGACCGATCTGCTGTCGCTGTAGCCGGTCGCCGAGGCGGGTCAGAAGCCGTTCTCACGACCTCGAACAGGCCGCGCTCAAGCCCTTGCGTCAAGGCGCCTTCTGCGCCGCCCAACGCGAAGCTGAACCGACTCTGTTCGCGCGCGTTGAGGCGCGCGCCGATCTAGCCCTGGCGCAATGTGAACCACGGCCCTGCCGGTCGGGCGATCGGGACAGGCGCGGCCACCATGCCCGCCTCGCTGCGCAGATCATGCCAGCGTTGCGGCGCCACGCAGCCGCGGATCGCAGGTGACACAACGGTGCGGCAGCGATGCATCCGGCGCGTCACGAACCACAAGCCCCACCGCTCGATGCGGCTCGGCGGCCGCGAGTCGCAGTCGGGAACCCGTTCGATCATCGACAGGGTGGCCGCAAGGCCGACAAGCCATAACGGCAAGCGCCCCTGCACCAGAATATCGCTCGCGCCCTGCATGACCGCCGGCATCCCCGCCACCATGGTCGCGGCTACGACCAGGATGAGACCTGAATCGAGCAGGTCGTGCGAGAGCCGCATGTCCTGCAGCGCGCCGATCCGGTTCGCAAGATGCAGCGTGAAGATCACGCAAATCGTTAGATAGACCGCGCCAAAAAACGCCGCGACACTGAACAGGCCGTGCGCCTGCACGCCGAACAGCCTGGCGGCCCCGTAGACAAGATCGGCAAAGGCACGCTGGTCGAGTCCATAGATCGGGGATGTCAGAACCCGGAACGCCTCGAATCCGAACACCATGGCAAGATCGAGCGCAATCACAGCGATCAACATCGGAACCGCTTTGGGAATCCAGCGCATGCGCACCTCCGCCCCGTCCGGGACTGCAGGAGGCCAAGCACAGCCGGTTAAACTTCGCGCTTCAATGGAAAGGTTTTGTTTAGGTTAAGACCGCGCTCTTGGGGACACGCTCCTGGGGACACGCTCTTGGGACACGCTCCCGGGGACGCGCTCTTGGGACGCGCTCTTGGGGACAAACCCGTGGCGTGACCGGGAGAGCAACGCAGGCTGGGCCGGGTCACCCTAATTGCTGGGCGCGGAAATCCTGCGGGCTTTTCCCGGTCTGCTTGCGGAAAAACCGGGCGAAATGCGAGGGGTCGGCAAAGCCGAGCTGGTAAGCGATTTCGTGGATCGGCCGCCCGGTAAAGACGAGTTCGCGCTTGGCTTCGGTCAGCACCCGCTGCCGGATCAGATGGCCAGCGGTCACGCCGGTGGCCCGCTTGACGTGATCGTTCAGCCGGTCCGCGGTCATTGCCAGCGCCGAGGCGTAAAAGCCGATCTGGCGTTCCTTGCGGAAATTGTCCTCAACCAGCCGCTGCAGCGCATCCACGGTCGTGTCGGCGGGCGCAAGCGTCACCGCCCCACTGCGGGCCCGGCTGGCCGATTGACGCCCAACCTCGATCGCAATCAGCGCCAGCAATGCGCGCATCGCCAGACGATAGCCGTCGCGCGCCAGCAGCATTTCCTGATGCAGGTCCTCGCACAGCGCCGCGAGACGGCCATCGCGCGCGGTCTTGAGGGCAATGATCGGGTCCGCCGAAAGCGCCTTGAGGGTGGCGATCGCCTCCCCCGAGCGCTGGCCGAGCATCGTGGCGACGTCCTCGCTGAAGCTCATGACATAGCCTGCAGTTGCATTCGCCTGGAAGCGGAAGCCATGCGCGACATTCGGCGCCACGATGATGGCGCAAGGCGCGCTGAACGGCTTGATCGACGCTTCGAATGTCATCTCGCCGCCGCCCCGCTCGACAAGCAGGATCTGGAACAGGTTGCGATGGCGATGCGCACGGATCAGCCAGTCGTGCAGCGAGGATCGCGAGGCGATGGTTTCGACATGCATGAAGTCGAACGCCTGATCGTCAGGCGGATCGCCATAGAGGTGAAACAGCGGAAGCCCGGCGCTCATGGACTTTAGCCTAGCCCCGTTCACCGGGCTGGCCAACCTCCGTTCGATAGCCAAACGAAAAGCCCCACCTTGCGGGTGGGGCCTTCGCAGATCGATTGTGCGTTGCAACGCCAGCTAGCGGCTCTGTTGCTGGCCGGGCTTCTGCTGCCCGCCCTGCTGCCCGCCCTGACCCGGATTCTGGCTCTGCTGGCCGGGCTTCTGCTGCCCGCCCTGCTGACCGCCCTGATTCGGGTTGTTCTGCTGCTGCTGGCCTTGGTTACGTTCGTTCGCCATCATGAGGCTCCTGTCTGACCCCTGCCCTGCCTAACAACGCCTCCCTTGGCGCTGATGTTCCGCGGCCCTCGCGACACGAAGGTTTGAGTGCAAGCGCCCGTAAAACATGGTGTTCCGCCACAATGCCGTGGCAGCCACGCTGGCGCTGGAATGCCTCAAGGACCCTTCAGCTTCGTGTCGCGCCGGCGCGTCGCGTTGCCGCCCAGCACCCCCGCTGCTAAGACATTTGAGTCATTCGGGCGCCCGCACGGCGGTCGCCCGATCGGCGGGCCGGGTGCGACACTCCGGGGGGAAGGGCGCGTCGACATGGAAGTGTTTGTCCAGCAACTGATCAACGGCATCACGCTCGGATCGATCTACGGGTTGATCGCAATCGGCTACACGATGGTGTTCGGCATCATCGGCATGGTGAATTTCGCGCATGGCGATGTGTTCATGGTGTCGGCCTTCGTTGCGCTGATCACCGTGCTCGTGCTGTCCACCGTACTCGGCATCTCATCGATCTTTCTCACACTGCTGATCGTGCTGATCGTCGGCATGCTCATCACCTCGCTGCTCAGCTGGGCGATCGAGCGCGTCGCCTATCGTCCGCTGCGCGGCTCGTTCCGGCTGGCGCCGCTGATCTCGGCGATCGGCATGTCAATCTTCCTGATGAATTTCGTGCAGGTGGCGCAGGGCCCGCGCAACAAGTCGATCCCGCCGATGGTCACCGACGTGATCGTGCTGATGGACCGAGGCAATTACACCGTGACCCTGTCGTACCGGCAATTGATCATCTGGGGCATCACCGCGCTGCTGCTGGCCGCATTCTGGTATCTCGTCGCCAAAACCTCGCTGGGGCGGGCGCAGCGCGCCTGCGAGCAGGATCCGAAGATGGCGGCGCTGCTCGGCGTCAATGTCGACCGCACCATCTCCATCACCTTCGTGATCGGAGCCGCCCTCGCCGCGGTCGCCGGCACCATGTACCTGATGTATTACGGGGTGGTCAGCTTCGCCGACGGCTTCGTGCCCGGCATCAAGGCGTTCACGGCGGCGGTGCTCGGCGGCATCGGCTCGCTGCCGGGCGCGGTGATCGGCGGACTCCTGATCGGCCTGATCGAGACCTTCTGGTCGGCCTATTTCTCGATCGACTACAAGGACGTCGCTGCCTTTTCGATCCTGGCCATCGTGCTGATCTTCCTGCCGCAGGGCCTCCTCGGCCGGCCCGAGGTCGAAAAGGTCTGACATGACGCAGCCGGTGCAAGCGCGGGTCGATGTGCCGCGCGCAATCCGCGATGCAGTGATTGCGGGGCTGGTCGCATTCGGAATCCTGCTGCCGCTGATCGGGCTGCAGACCACGGTCAACATCCGCAATGAGTTGGTCCTGAACCCGCGGCCCGTGCTGCTCGCGGTGATGGTCGCATTCGTGGTTGCGATCAGCCTTGTGATGTCGCTCGTGGTGCAGCCGCTCGCGGCGCGGCGCGCGGCGATCCGGCCCGACGGCGCGAGCGTGCGGGCCGCCCAGCGGCGCGCGCGATTCGCGAAGATCGCGATCCCCTTCGCGCTCGGCTTCGCCTTCCTGTTTCCGGTATTTGTGATCGCGCTCGGCGGCTTGTCCGGTTCGGTGAAATGGATCGACAATTTCGGCATCCAGATCCTGATCTACATCATGCTGGGCCTCGGGCTGAATGTGGTGGTCGGCCTCGCCGGCCTGCTCGATCTCGGCTATGTCGCCTTCTATGCTGTGGGTGCCTATTCCTACGCGCTTCTCGCCAAGACCTTTGGCTTCTCGTTCTGGGTGCTGCTGCCGCTCGCTGGCATTCTCGCTGCGTTCTGGGGCATCCTGCTCGGCTTTCCGGTGCTGCGGCTTCGCGGCGACTATCTCGCGATCGTCACCCTCGCTTTCGGGGAAATCATCCGCCTTGTGCTGATCAACTGGGTCGATCTCACCAGCGGCTATGCCGGAATTTCCGGCATCCCGCGTCCGACCTTTTTTGGCATTCCGTTCACGGCCAATGACGACGGTTTCGCCGCGGTATTCGGACTGGAATTCTCGCCGGTCTACCGCACGATATTCCTCTATTATGTCGTGCTCTGCCTGGTGCTGCTCACCGCCTTCGTGACGACCCGGCTGCGACGGCTGCCGATCGGACGCGCCTGGGAGGCGCTGCGCGAGGACGAGATCGCGTGCCGCGCACTCGGTATCGACACCACCAAGACCAAGCTGTCGGCCTTCGCCATCGGCGCGATGTTCGGCGGCTTCGCCGGCTCGTTCTTCGCAGCGCGCCAGGGCTTCATCTCGCCGGAGAGTTTCACCTTCATGGAATCGGCGATGATCGTGGCGATCGTCGTGCTCGGCGGCATGGGCAGCCAGGTCGGCGTCGCGATCGCCGCCATCGTCATGATCGGCGGCACCGAGATCATGCGTGATCTCGATTTCCTCAAAGCCGTTTTCGGCAGCCAGTTCGATCCGACGCAATACCGCATGCTGCTTTTCGGGCTCGCCATGGTGCTGATCATGATCTGGAAGCCGCGCGGGCTGATCGCAACGCGCGATCCCACGGCCTTCCTGCACGAACGCAAGCTCATCGCGGCGAAATTCGTCAAGGAAGGTCGCGGATGAGCGCCGTCTTTCGTGGAGCGCCACGACGATGAGCGTTGCGCATGATGTGCTTCGTGTCGAGCATCTCACCATGCGCTTTGGCGGCCTGGTTGCGGTGCACGACCTGTCCTTCACTGCGCGCCACGGCGAAATCACCGCGTTGATCGGGCCGAACGGCGCAGGCAAGACCACCGTCTTCAACTGCATCACCGGCTTCTACCAGCCGACCGAGGGGCGCATCGCGCTGCAATACGGCGATCCCTCGATCTGGAACGGGCTCGACGCGCTGACGGCGAGCGCCGCGCAGAGCCGCGTCCGCCGCAATAGCGGGCTGTTCCTGCTCGAGCGGATGCCCGATCATGCGGTCGCCCATCACGCGCGCGTGGCGCGCACCTTCCAGAATATCCGCCTGTTCCGCGGCATGACGGTCCTGGAAAATCTGCTGGTCGCGCAGCACAATCCCCTGATCCGCGCCTCCGGCTTCTCGCTGTTCGGCATTTTTGGACTGGCGCCGTTCCGCCGCGCCGAGGACGCCGCGATCGACAAGGCGACGCACTGGCTCGAGACCATCAACCTGATCGAGCGTGCCGACGATCCGGCCGGCGACCTGCCCTATGGCGATCAGCGCCGCCTCGAAATCGCGCGCGCCATGTGCACCGACCCGGTTCTCTTGTGCCTCGACGAACCAGCTGCCGGCCTCAATCCGCGCGAGAGCGCGGAATTGTCGGAACTTCTCATTTCGATCCGCGACCGCCACAAGACGTCGGTGCTTCTGATCGAGCATGACATGTCAGTGGTGATGCAGATTTCCGACCATGTGGTCGTGCTTGATTACGGCGTGAAGATTTCCGACGGCACCTGCGAGGAGGTGAAGAACGATCCGAACGTGATCGCCGCCTATCTCGGCGTCGAGCAGGAGGAAGTGGAAGCGGTCGCGACGGAGGTGGGATTGTGACTGGAACTCCACCTGTCGAGCCCCATGCTCCGTTCGTTCACGCGCAAGCGGGAACCCAGTCTTTCATTCGGGCTGCAAAGCGTCTTGCGGCCCTGGGTCCCCGCTTTCGCGGGGACAAGCGGATACTTTGGCCGTGACCACGACCTCAACCGAGCAAGCAGCCCCCCTGCTCGCAATCCGCGGCGTCACCACGATGTATGGCAACATCGTCGCCCTGCGCGGCGTCGACCTGGAGGTTCATGCCGGCGAGATCGTGACGTTGATCGGCGCCAATGGCGCCGGAAAATCGACGCTGATGATGACCATCTTCGGCAGTCCACGCGCGTCCGAGGGGCAGGTTCTCTATGAGGGCCGCGATATCACGCAGATGCCCACCCACGAGATTGCGCGGCTCGACATCGCACAGTCGCCGGAGGGCCGGCGCATCTTTTCGCGCATGACGGTGATGGAGAACCTGCAGATGGGCGCAGCCGTCATCGGCAACAAGCATTTCGACGAGGACCTGCAGCGCGTCTTCACCCTGTTCCCGCGCATTCGCGAGCGCATCAATCAGCGCGGCGGTACGCTGTCGGGCGGCGAACAGCAGATGCTGGCGATCGCGCGCGCGCTGATGTCACGGCCACGTCTGCTTTTGCTCGACGAGCCCTCGCTCGGGCTTGCGCCCCTGATCGTGAAACAGATTTTCGACATCATCGCCGACCTGAACGCACGCACCGGCCTGACCGTGCTGCTGGTCGAGCAGAATGCATTCCATGCGCTCCGCCTCGCGCACCGCGGCTATGTGATGGTCAACGGCGCCATCACCATGTCGGGAACCGGGCGCGAATTACTCGATCGGCCGGAAATCCGCGCGGCCTATCTGGAAGGCGGGCGACGGGAGGCGGGATGACCATGCTCGACGCCATCGGCCATCTCTTCTACGAGGAAGATTCCTTCTTCGTCTTCCTGCTGGTCACCATCATCCTCGGCGGTGGTGCGGCGTTCCTGACCGGGCGCGCCATTGCGATGACCTGGCGGCCATGGTGGCAGGTCGCGGCCTATATGTGCATTCTCGGCGGCGCAGTGCGGTTCTTCCACATGGCGCTGTTCGAGGGACACCTCCTCTCCCTGCATTACTACCTGGTAGACGCCGCATTCTGTTTTCTGTTCGGTTTCTGGGGCTATCGGGTCACCCGGGCGGGACAGATGGCCGAGCAATATGGCTGGTTGTATCGGCGCGCCGGGCTGATCAACTGGGCGAAAAAAAGGCCCGCGCCAAACGCCGCAGCCACGAAATCCGGCTGACGTTTTCCCCGCTTTGTCGTTAAATCCAGCAATGCGGCGGGGCCGAACGATTCCGGCGCAATCGACCCGCTACGTTTTGCTTACACGCTGTCACCAGGGGAGTTTCGAATGAAACGGATCACCGCGCTCGGCGTCGCGCTTGGCCTCGCGGTCGCGCTGTCGGGCCAAGCCTCGAGTCCGGCCGATGCCCAAATCAAGTTCGGCGTCGCCGGCCCACTCACCGGTTCGAACGCCGCCTTCGGCGCGCAATTGAAGAACGGTTTCGAACAAGCGATCGAGGACATCAACGCGGCCGGCGGCATCCAGGGTCAGAAAATCACCACCACGGTCGGCGACGATGTCGGCGATCCGAAACAGGGCGTGTCGGTCGCCAACAAGTTTGCGGCCGAGGGCGTGAAGTTCGTGGTGGGCCATTTCAATTCCGGCGTCACCATGCCGACCTCAGAAGTCTATCAGGAGAACGGCATGCTCGCGATCACGCCGGCCTCGACCAATCCGCGCGTGACTGATCGCGGCATGTGGAACGTGTTCCGGGTCTGCGGTCGCGACGACCAGCAGGGCGCGGTGGCCGCCGCCTATATCCTCAAGCACATGAAGGACAAGAAGATCGCGATCGTGCATGACAAGACCACCTATGGTCAGGGCCTTGCCGACGAAACCCGCAAGGCGATGCACAAGGGCGGCATGAAGGAAGTGCTGTATGAGGGCATCAACCTCGGCGACAAGGACTTCTCGGCGCTGGTCTCGAAGATCAAGGCCTCGGGCGCCGATCTCGTCTATTGGGGCGGCCTGCACACCGAAGGCGGCCTCCTGGTGCGCCAGTTGCGCGACCAGGGCGTGAAGGCGCCGCTGTTCGGCGCCGATGGCATCACCTCCGACGAGTTCGCCGCGATCGGCGGTCCGGGCGTCGAAGGCACGCTGATGACCTTCGCGCCGGATCCGCGCAAGCGTCCGGAAGCCAAGGCGGTGATCGAGAAATTCCGCGCCAAGAAGTTCGAGCCGGAAGCCTACACGCTCTACAGCTATGCCGCGGTCCAGGTGATCAATCAGGCCGCCGACGCGGCCAAGTCGCTTGATCCGAAAAAAGTCGCAGCGCAGATCAAGTCCGGCCAGAAGTTCAAGACGGTGATCGGCGAGTTCTCCTTCGACAAGAAGGGCGACATCACCCGGCCGGATTACGTCGTCTATGTCTGGAAGAAGGGCGCCGACGGCAAGATCACCTACGAGGAACTGCCGGCGAACATGCAGGGCTCCTAAGCTCCCGCAGCCAGCCTGAACGGAAAGCCCGCCGCACGGCGGGCTTTTTCGTTTCAGACCGCGACGGTTGAACGAGCGGCCACCGCTGCGTGGACGGCGTACCCCGTTCCGGCGCGGACACGACCGGAACCACTTCGACATCCGCGACTTGGTGTCCTAGCCTTCTACCGGGACGCCAGCACGTCGGGGATGTCTCATGAAGCTCCTGTTCGTCCATCCCGGCCCCCTTCTCTATACGCGCATCTTCCTGCGACTCGAACCGCTCGGGCTCGAACTGGTCGCCGGCGCGGCGCGGCGCGCGGGACATGCAGTGAAACTCATCGATCTGCAGGTCGAAGGCCACGCCGACTATCACCGGCTGGTCGCGGACTGGCAGCCGGACGTGATCGCGTTTTCCTGCAACTATCTGGCCAATGTCCCCGAAATCGTCGATCTGGCGAAACAGACGAAATCAGCCCTGCCGGCCTGCTTCATCTGCGTTGGCGGACACAGCGCCTCTTTCACCTCGCATGCCATTGTGGAGCACGGCGAAGGCGCAATCGACTGCGTGCTTAGGGGCGAAGGCGAGGCCGGCATTCTCCAGCTCCTCGAAGCGGTGGCCGGTGACCGTCACGCAGTCGATCGGGTCCCCGGCGCGGTGACGATCGACGGCGAAGGCCCGATGCCACGTTTCATCCACGACCTGGACGATTGTATGCCCGCCCGCGACCTGTTGCAGCATCGCCGCAAGTATTTCATCGGCATTCTCGATCCGGCGGCCTCGATCGAATTCTCGCGCGGATGCCCGTGGGACTGCTCGTTCTGCAGCGCGTGGACATTCTATGGCCGCAGCTACCGGCTGGTCAGTCCCGAGCGCGTGGTGGAAGATCTCGCAGCGATCACCGAGCCTGGCGTCTTCATTGTCGACGACGTCGCATTCGTGCAGGGCCGTCACGGCGTTGCGATCGGAGAGGCGATCGCAAAAGCGAATATCCGCAAGCACTATTATCTCGAGACGCGCGGCGATGTGCTGTTGCGCAACAAGGAGGTGTTCAGGTTTTGGAAGACAATCGGACTTGCATACATGTTCCTCGGCATCGAGGCGATCGACGACGAGGGCTTGCGCAAATACCGCAAGCGCGTTCCGCTGGGCAGGAATTTCGAAGCGCTGGAATTTGCGCGCACGCTTGGCATCGAAGTGGCGATCAACCTGATCGCCGACCCCGACTGGGATGAGGAACGCTTCGCGACGATCCGCGAATGGTGCCTGGAGGTGCCGGAAATCGTCAATATCAGCATCAACACCCCCTATCCCGGCACAGAGAGCTGGCTGACCGAACCGCGGCGCCTTGCGACCCGCGACTACAGGCTCTTCGATATCCAGCATGCGGTGCTGCCAACCAAGCTGCCGCTTGCGACATTCTACCGCGAGCTGCTCGAGACGCAGCGCGTGCTCTATCGCAAGCATCTGAACTGGCGCACCGCGCCGCTGGTCGCGAAAGAGGCGCTGGCCTTGCTCATGCGCGGCCAGACCAATTTCCTTCGCGGCATGATGCTGTACAACAAGACCTACAATCTCGAGAAGATGCTCGGCGATCACGCGCAGCCGGTCCGCTACGAAATCCCGCTGCCGCGGCCGGCCGCCACGAGCGCACCGCGCGCAAACGCGGCCGGCCTCTACATTCACGCGCCGCGTGGCCGCGCCGGCCGACATATCGACGATTCGACCGAGCAATTTGTCGACGAGACGCGCATCGGCGGCGCGATGCAGTGACAGGAAAGCGGCTGCGGCCGCGATCCGGGCTTTTCGGTTTGCGGCTCGCAGACGTTACGGCTACACCGCTTCCCGCAAGTCACGACAAGCCTCCGAAAATGCCCGATTTTTCCCCGCAACAGGACGCGGCGCTTCGCGCCGTTTCGGACTGGCTCAAAGCCAGGCCCGGCACAGGCGGCACGCCGCAGGTGTTCCGCCTGTTCGGTTACGCCGGTACCGGCAAGACCACGCTCGCGCGCCATCTGGCCGAAAGCGTCGATGGCAAGGTGTCCTATGCTGCCTTTACCGGCAAGGCGGCGCTGGTAATGCCTGCGAAGGGCTGTGGCGGGGCCTCAACCATCCATTCGCTGATCTACAAGACGCGCGAGAGCGGCGAGGAGACGCCGAGCTTCGAACTGTGGGACGACGCGCCCGCCTCGAAGGCCAAACTGATCGTGATTGACGAGTGCTCGATGGTCGATGCCGAACTCGGACGAGACCTCCTCTCCTTTGGCATTCCGCTCCTGGTGCTCGGCGACCCCGCGCAGCTTCCGCCGGTTCAGGGCGCGGGCTTCTTCACCGACGCGCAACCGGACGCAATGCTGACCGAGGTCCATCGCCAGGCGCAGGACGATCCGATCGTGCGGCTGTCGATGATGGTGCGCGAAGGCGAGTGGCTGGAACCCGGGCGCTATGGCGACAGTGAAGTGGTACGGCGCAGCGACTTCGATCCCGACCGCGTGCTTGAGACAGACCAGATTCTGGTCGGCCGCAACAACACGCGCCGCGCCTATAATACGCGACTGCGTGAGCGGCTCGGCCGCGACGAAGGGCTGCCGGTGGCCGGCGACAAGCTGGTCTGCCTGCGCAACAATCGCCGCAAGGGCCTGTTCAATGGCGGGCTGTGGACGGTGAAGGAACGCGCCGCGGGAAGGTCCGGCAGCATCATCACCATGCGGATCGCGCCGGACGCGGATCTGTCGGGCTCTGCGCTCGGCATCAAGGGCATCAAGGTGTCGGTGCGCCGCGAATGCTTCCTCGGCGGCATCGAGGATTACGATTGGCCGCAGCGCAAGAAATACGACGAGTTCGATTACGGCTATGTGCTTACCGTGCACAAGGCGCAAGGTTCGCAATGGGATGACGTGGTGCTGTTCGACGAGAGCTTCGCCTTTCCCGACAGCCGCGCCCGCTGGCTCTATACCGGCATCACCAGAGCCGCCAAGAAGCTGACGGTCGTGGTGCCATAAGGCGTCGGCCCCCACGGCCTCAAGTCGTCAGCTCGCTTGCATCGTCGAACGATCCACCGGGCTGGGCGGGAGCCGCCTTCACGGCGCGTGACGCGATGCTTTCGCGCCCTGAGTGTTCCGCGCGGTTTCGAGCCAGGCATCCAGCTCGTTGGCGATCCATTCGTTCGCGGCGTTCTCCGATCTGAAATCCTTGATGTCCTCGCTGCGGCCGTCGGGCCACCTGGCCGCAACCCACCACCGATCGCTCGGATCGTGACGAATCTGCATGATAGGCACTGTCATGGCTGCGCCTTCCTCTTGCCGGAGAGAGTCCTGCCCGACCGCCCGGGGCCGGCGTGGCGCTGCGCCTCGGCGCCGCCGCCTTTCTTCAAGCCGTCCTTGAATTTCTCGGCTTTTCGCGTGCCCTGCTGCGGTTTGGTCGGCATGGTCTCACCCGGTTTCCGCTTGCAACGGCCGATCCGGTGTGGAGTTCCGCAGCCTGGGCAAAAGCCTCGCTGGAACCTGCCTGCTGGTGCGCGCTTCTTCTGCAGAGGGCTCGGGAGACTGGCGAGACAGGAGAATTTGCAATGCCCGACGATTTCGGAAACGGTGACTTTCGCGGCAAGCCTGACAAGTCCGCCGATAAGCTGAAATTCGCGACGGCGCGCGACGTGCAAGGCGGTGCTTATGACGTCGATCCGGCGCGGGCGAAGGACAAGGAACAAGGCGAATATGGTGGCCAGCCGCCGGAAGGCCTGACCCGCGAGCGCAAGGGTCCCCTCAATCCCTCCACCGGCAGACGCTAGTCGCCGCGGCACCACCCGCGTGTGACGTCACCGGGCGAGGAAAGCGGTGCTCCGACTTTCGTGGGACCTGCGGCACCCGGGATGAGGGCTGCCACCGGGATGAACAGGCGGAGCACGCGCGAAAAAGGAACTTCCTCAGATACTTCCTCAGATAACGCCAGCGCGGCGCCCTGATTGTTCCGGTTCCGGCCGTTCAGCCGATCCGCCCGAGCGCCGGGAATGTCTCCAGAAGCCAGAAACTCATGGTCGTGATGGTCCCGGTGAGAAACATGATCCCGGTCAATACCAGCAGCGCGCCCATCGCCATTTCGACCTTCTGCATGTGCGAACGAAAGCGCGACAGGAACGCCGCGAATGGCTCCGCCGCGAAGGCCGCCAATACAAACGGAATGCCGAGCCCGAGCGAATAGACCGCAAGCAGCCCCGCGCCTTTGGCGACCGTCGCCTCGGACGCGGCAACGGCAAGGATCGCGGCGAGGATCGGCCCGATACAGGGGGTCCAGCCGAAGGCGAAGGCAAGGCCCATGACATAGGCGCCCCAAAGCCCGATCGGCTTCGCCATCCCGAGCCGCTTTTCGCGCAGCAGGAAATCGATGCGGGTCAGCCCGAGAAAGTGCAGGCCCATGATGATGATCGCGATGCCGGCAATGGTCGCGAGCACGTCGGAATAGGCGCGCAGCAGGCTTCCGATCAGGGTGGCGCTGGCCCCAAGCGCGATGAACACCGTGGAAAAGCCGGCCACGAACAGGCAGGCCGCCAGCACCGCCTGCCGGCGCACCCGCGGTTCCGGCTCGGCATCGGCGAGCCGTTCGAGCGAAGCCCCCGCGAGATACACAAGATAGGGTGGAACGAGCGGCAGAACGCAGGGCGACAGGAAGCTGATCAGGCCCGCGAACAGTGCGGCGACAAGGGAAACGTCCGGCATGGGGATGTCATGCCCGCCGGCCCGCGACGAAGCAAGCACGCCGGCGACGGCTCGCCATGATGTGACCGGCCGTTATGGATTTTGGCTGCGTTGCGACTAGAGTTGCAGGTTTCTCCGTTCATTCCCGCGAAACCGGGAATCCAGTCTGGGTACCCGCTTTCGCGGGGACGAGCGGAAAGCTTCGGGAATGCATCCTTGCGCAATCTCATCACCGATGTCGCCGGGGTCCGGGTCGGCCACGCCGAGGACGGAAAGCTCGGTTCCGGCTCGACCACAATCGTGTTCGACGAACCCGCGGTCGCCTCCGTCGATCTGCGCGGCGGCGGTCCGGGCTCGCGCGAGACCGAGCTGCTCGCCGCGCATTCGACGGTCGAGCGCGTGGATGCGGTCGTGCTGTCCGGCGGGTCCGCATTCGGCCTCGACGCCACCTCGGGCGTGCAGAGCTGGCTGCACGAACACGGCCGCGGCTATGCGATCGGGACCGCGCGCGTGCCGATCGTGCCGGGTGCGATCGTGTTCGACCTGCTTGCCGGTGGCGACAAGCAATGGGGCCGGTTCTCCCCCTACCGTGAGCTCGGCTATCACGCAGCGGCTTCGGCCTCCGCCGATTTCGCGCTCGGCAGCACTGGCGGCGGCCTTGGCGCGACCACGGCCAGCCTGAAAGGCGGCATCGGATCGGCCTCGGCTACGACTGCGGATGGCGTCACGGTCGGCGCGATCGTGATTGTCAATGCGGTCGGCAACGTGACCATCGGCGAGGGTCCGCATTTCTGGGCGGCGCCGTTCGAGCAGGACGGCGAATTCGGCGGTCGCGGCTGGCCGGACCAGTTTGGACCCGATGCGGTGGCGATCCGCACCAAGGGCGGCCCGCGCCAGGCCACGACCATCGCGCTGGTCGCAACCGATGCGATCCTGACCAAGGCGCAATGCCACCGGGTCGCGGTGATGGCGCAGACCGGCTGCGCCCGCGCAATCTATCCGGTGCATACACCGCTCGACGGCGACATCGTCTTCGCGGCGGCGACCGGGAAAAAGGCGCTGCCCGATCCGCTGTTCACGCTGACAGCGCTCGGCTCTCTCGCCGCCAATGTGCTGGCGCGCGCCATTGCACGCGGCGTCTATGAGGCCACCGCGCTGCCATTCGAAGGCGCGCTGCCGGCCTGGCGCGACAAGTTCGCGTAAAATCCGAGACGTAAACCATCCGCCGAATTTGCTGCGAACCGCCCCCTGTCGCTTCCGTTGCTCATCGAGCAATAATGATTGCGGGAATGCGATCATGTCAGCAAATGTGCGCCATGTGCTCCCTGGCATTCTGAGCGGGCAGCAAACCGGTTCGGCGGGAATCCGCGACGCCGTCTATCTGGCGGACCGGCGTGAATTACGGATCACCTTCAAATCGGGCCGGGCGTTTGCCTATGTCGACGTCCCGCAAGCAATCTACGACGCGTTCGTGGCATCGCCGTCCCGCGGCGCCTTCTTCAACATCGCCATCCGCGGCCGTTTCCAGTTCCATGAACTGTCGCCGTCGCAGCCGCGCACACGGCATTGATCACGTGGGGTTCGTAAACCGCTCTGCGCGGAACGGCGTCGGATCGGTCAGCGGCACCTCGCCGGTCATCATCTCGGCCAGCAGCCGTCCGCTAACCGGCCCGAGCGTCAGACCCCAGTGCGCGTGGCCGTAATCGAGCCATAGGCCCGGCTGACCCGGCGCGCGGCCGATCACCGGCATGGAATCGGGGAAGCAGGGCCGCCGTCCCATCCAGGGCTCCGCCTCGACCGGATCGCCGAGCGGGAACAGCGCCTGTGCCTTTGCCATCAGGCGGTCGAACTGCACCGGCGTCGGAGGTGCGTCGCGATGGGCGAATTCCGCGCCGGTCGTGAGCCGAAGCCCCTGCTCCATCGGCACCACCGCATAGCCGACCTCCGCATCCAGCACCGGACGGTTCAGGCCGCGATTCCCGAGCGGCCGGTAATGCCGGTGATAACCGCGCTTTACCTCCAGCGGCAGCCTGATCCCGAGCGGATCGAGCAGGTCCGACGCCCAGGGCCCGAGCGCGACGACAGCGTCTTGCGCATCGACCGGCCCTTCGGAGGTGTCGACCCGCCAGCGGCCGTCAGCCCGATGCAGCGAACGCGCGTCGCCAATCAGCGTCACGCCGCCGAGCGAGCGGAAAAGCTCGACATAAGCGCGCGTCACCGCCAGCGGATTGCTGACGCTCGCTGCCTGGGGCCAGAAAATGCCGCGCTCGAAGACCGGCGACAGACCGGGCTCGAGCGCCAGCGAGCCATCGACGTCGAGCGGCTCGAAAGCCAGCCCGGCGGCGGCGATGGCATCGAGATCGGGCTTGGCATCGTTGAACGCGCGGGTCGTGCGGTAGATCTTCAACCAGCCATTGGTGCGCAGATAGCGCTCGGCGCCCGCCTCCCGCATCAGCGTCTCGTGCTCGGCGATCGCCGCCGCGAATAGCGGACGCATCGTGGTTGCGAATTCGAGCATGGCTTCGCCGGTCGAATAGCGCAGATAGGCGAACAGCCAGGGCGCGAGCTTCGGCAGATGCGACAGATGATAGTTCGCCTCGGGCGCGCGCTTGAACGCGATCTTCAGGAGCGCGGAAAGCTTGTGCGGAAACGGATAGGGAAAATAGGTATTGCCCTCGATGATTCCGGCATTGCCGTAGGAGGTCTCCTCGCCGGGTGCACGCCGGTCGACCAGCGCCACGGACAGCCCGCGTTTGGCCAGGTGAACAGCGGCGGAAACCCCGACCATGCCGGCGCCAAGAACGATTGCATCGGTGCGGGCCATAACTTCCTCGGGGTGATTGGTCGCCTGTGCGGTCCCGCTATGCGCGGCATGGACCCGCGATTCGGGATGTGATGGCACAGATATATGGCTTGCGCGACATCCGTGCAGTATCAGGCGCCATGCTGTGTTTTACGTGGTCCTTGCCGCGCTGGCATGGCTCGGCCCGCAAGGCAGCCGCGCTGGCTATCGGGGTGATCCGTCGGCAGCGCAACATGGGGTTGACGGTCGTGCGCCTGGGGGCGCCGCGGCGGAACTGACTTCAGCTGTGTTTCGCGCTCGCCCGGTTCCAAGGTGGATATCCTGCCCTGTCTGTTTGGGCCGGTTGTGCGCCGGCTTGCCCGGCATTTTGCCAGCGCGGACCTGCGGTGTAAGAGGAGGCGCCGACCCATGACCGAGAGCCGCATGTCCCGTCCCCTGCTGATCGCGCCGTCAATTCTCGCCTCCGATTTCGCCAGACTCGGCGAGGAAGTGCGCGCCGTCGACGCCGCCGGCGCAGACTGGATCCATCTCGACGTGATGGATGGGCATTTCGTCCCTAACATCACCTTCGGCCCTGACGCGGTGAAGGCGATGCGGCCCTGCACGAACAAAGTCTTCGACGTGCACCTGATGATTGCGCCCGCCGATCCGCATCTGGAAGCCTTCGCCAAGGCCGGGGCGGACATCATCACCGTGCATGTGGAAGCGGGCCCGCATCTGCACCGCTCGCTGCAGACGATCCGGGCGCTCGGCAAGAAGGCCGGTGTGACGATGAACCCGGCGACGCCGGAAAACACCATCGAGCATGTGCTCGACCTCGTCGACCTGGTCCTCGTCATGTCGGTCAACCCCGGATTCGGGGGCCAGGCCTTCATTCCCGCTGCCACCGAGAAGATCGCGCGCATCCGGGCGATGGTCGGCGCCCGCCCGATCGACATCGAGGTTGATGGCGGCATCACGCCCGAGACCGCGCCTCAGGTCGTGGCCGCCGGCGCCAATGTGCTGGTTGCCGGTTCCGCCATCTTCAAGGGCGGCGCGCAGGCCTATCGCGGCAATATCGCAGCGATCCGCCATGCCGGCGCGCTGGCGCGCGGCGAAGCGGCGTGATCGCGCCGGCCCATGCGCTGACGCTGCTCGCCGACAAGCTTGAGCCGGGCGAGCACGTTCGTTACGCGGTCCGTCCGGATATCCGCGTCGCATTGCGCAACAAGCTGGTCCTGGCGTGGATCGGCATCCCGTGGTGCGCTGGCTCCCTCAGTCTGTATTTCGCAGGGCGCGCCTCCGCCATGATTGCCTTCCCCTTGGCGATGATCGGGATCGCTCTCCTGGCCGCTCCAATCCTGATGGCAATCGACAGGCGCTACACCATTTACGCGATTACCGATCGCCGCGTGCTGGTCGTGCACCATGGCCTGCGGCCCGGCGTCGTGAGCTGCCCGTTCGAGCGGATGGATGCGACGTTCGAAGTCGCGGCCCCTTCCGGCAAGGGCGGACATCTTTATTTTGCCTCCGGCATGCCCACGAAACTTCGCGATGTCGACTATACCGGCAGGCTCGCCTTGCGCGACCTGGCCGATCCACAGGAGGCGGCCATGCGGCTGGAGGCGGCCCGCAAAGGCCGCTAAGAGCCTATAATCCCGATCCCTCCGAATCGCATGCTCTGCGAACCTTTCCGGACGTCCGACATGAAGCAGATCGCGTGGGCGGCATGCCTCGCCGCCACATTGGCCACGACGGCAGATGCCGCGAACCGCCGTGTCGAGAAGAAGCTGCACACCCTGGATCCAATGACCCGGCTGGAGCAGATTTGTGCGATGGAGACGATGGCTCGGGTCCACAAGGACGCCAATCCTCATCGCCCCGACCGTGCGATCATCTATGCGCTGGCCGCCCCGGTCCTGAAAGGCGACACCGTCACCGGCAACGGCGGCGCCTTCCGCAGCAAGGGCAAGTGGTATCGCTATTCCTTCACATGCAAGGCGACCGCCGACCACATGACCGTGTCCTCGTTCAGCTACAAGATCGGCAATCCGATTCCCGAGGACCAGTGGGAAACCTACGGTCTCTATTGAGAGGCAGGTGAATACCGCACCGTTGCAGCCCGCCAGGGTTTGCCCCGCAGCCACAGCGTGTTACGCGACGGTTCACGTCATGCTTATGAGCCGCCGATGATCCCCCGTTATACCCGCCCGGAAATGGCTGCTGTCTGGTCGCCGGAACAGAAATTCCGCATCTGGTTCGAGATCGAGTCGCATGCGGCCGACGCGATGGCCGAACTTGGCCTGATCCCGAAGGAAGCCGCCAAGACCATCCGCGAGAAGGGCAGCGCCGCCACCTTCGATGTGGCGCGGATCGACGCCATCGAGGCCGAGGTCAAGCACGACGTCATCGCCTTCCTGACCCATCTCGCCGAGATCGTCGGCCCCGAGGCGCGTTTCGTGCATCAGGGCATGACCTCCTCTGACGTACTGGACACGTGCCTGTCGGTGCAGCTTGCGCGCGCGACCGACATCCTGATCGCCGATACCGAACGGCTGCTGGACGCGCTCAAGCGCCGCGCATTCGAGCACAAGCTGACCCCGACCATCGGGCGCTCGCACGGCATCCATGCCGAGCCGACGACCTTCGGGCTCAAGCTCGCGCAAGCCTATGCCGAATTCGATCGCGGCAAGGCTCGCCTGACCGCTGCCCGCAAGGAGATCGCAACCTGCGCCATATCCGGCGCGGTCGGCACCTTCGCGCAGATCGACCCGCGGGTAGAGGCGCATGTCGCCAAGGCGATGGGACTGACGATCGAGCCGGTCTCGACCCAGGTGATCCCGCGCGACCGTCACGCGATGTATTTCGCAACCCTCGGCGTGATCGCTTCCTCGGTCGAGCGGCTGGCAACCGAAATCCGTCATCTTCAACGCACCGAAGTGCTGGAAGCCGAGGAATTCTTCTCGCAGGGGCAGAAGGGTTCCTCGGCGATGCCGCACAAGCGCAACCCGGTGCTGTCGGAGAACATCACGGGCCTCGCCCGCATGGTGCGCGCCTACGCCCTGCCCGCCATGGAGAATGTGGCGCTCTGGCACGAACGCGACATTTCGCATTCCTCGGTCGAGCGCATGATCGGGCCGGACGCGACAGTAACGCTCGACTTCGCGCTCAACCGGCTCGCCGGCATCATCGACAAGCTGGTGGTGTATCCGGAAAACATGCGGAAGAATCTCGACCGGCTGGGCGGGCTTGTGCATTCCCAGCGCGTGCTGATCGCACTGACCAACAAGGGCGTGTCGCGCGAGGACGCTTACAAGATCGTACAGGACAGCGCGATGAAGGTCTGGCGCGGCGAAGGCGATTTTCTCGCCTTCCTGAAAGCCGATCCGCGCGTCACGGCAAAGATGAGCGCCGCCGAAATCGAGGAGAATTTCGATCTCGGCTATCACTTCAAGCACGTCGATACGATCTTCAAGCGCGTGTTCGACGAAGCGTGAGCTTCTCTTGCGAGGTCGGCTGCGGCGAAGCGTCAGCCCTCCTCCCTCGAGCGAATGTCGATCTCCGACGTCAGCGTCCGATGCACCGGGCACTTGTCGGCGATCTCCAGAAGCCGCTTGCGCTGCGCGTCGTCCAGATTGCCCGTGAGCGTCAGAAGGCGCTCGATGCGATCGATCTTGCCTTCCTTGGTCTCGCAGTCCTCGCAATCGGCGGCGTGGATACGCGCATGCTTCAGCGTCACCGACACACGCTCCAACGGCAGCCCCTTGTGATCGGCATAGAGGCGCAGCGTCATCGCGGTGCAGGCACCAAGGCCTGCGAGCACGAGGTCGTACGGGGTCGGCCCTGAATCGTCGCCGCCTTGCGCCATCGGCTCATCTGCGATCAAGGTGTGACGGCCAGCGCGGATCGCCTGCTGGAATTTGCCCTGCCCGGTCTCGCTGACCGTGACGCTGCCCGGGTCCGGCTCGACACTCTCCATCGGCATCGACACGTCGAGATAACGTTCGGCCCAGGCTGCGATGACATGCGCGACATAGGTCGAATCCTCCTTGCGGCTCAGGAGATGGTCCGCCCCCGCGAGCGAGACGAAGCTCTTCGGATGCTTGGCTGCGACGAAAATTGCGGTCGCATTGTCGATGCCCACGATCTCGTCGGTCGGCGAATGAAACACCAGCAGTGCCTTGCGCAAGCGTGCGATTCGCTCCGCCTGCTTTTGGCCCGCGATATCGTCCAGAAACTCGCGCTTGATCGTGAACGGCCGGCCGCCGAGCGACACCTCCAGTTCACCGGCGTCGCGGATGGCATCGACATGGTCACTGAACAGGTGCGTCACATGTGCGGGGTCAGCCGGTGCCGCGATGGTCACGACCGCACGCGCGTCCGGGATTGATCCAGCCGCGGCGAGGATCGCAGCTCCCCCAAGGCTGTGACCGATCAGAATCGCAGGTCCGTGGCCCTGTTCGCTCATGTGCCGGGCTGCCGCGACAAGATCGGCGACATTGGAGGAGAACGTCGTATTTGCGAACTCGCCCTCGCTGGAGCCGAGACCAGTGAAATCGAAACGCAGCACCGCGACACCGAGCGCGGTCAGACCCGCCGCGATCCGGCGGGCGGCATGGATGTCCTTGCCGCAGGTGAAGCAATGCGCAAACAGCGCATGGGCGCGTACCTTGCCGGCGGGAATGTCCAGCAAGGCGGAGAGACGCTCACCATGGTCGTTGAGAAAATCGAAGCGTTCGGCAGGCATGATGCTCTCCGTGTCTTCGTGACCGGCGACCGACGCAAGACCAAGTGTAACCCGATTTGGCAGTCCTCCTCCAATCGCTTCTCACCGTCCAGAACAGCGGACAGCGTCCCGGCTGCTCTTTGCCGGTGCCGGCGGGCATGTCAGAAACAGCGGCTCATCAACAAGGACACTGAGGAATGCCCAAGACAGTCAAAAGCAAGCGCAAGGCCGCCGCCATTCCCGCCCCGCGCCTGTCGATCCGGGCGGAGAGCGACCTGTCGCCGAAGCAACGGGAGTTGCTGGCAGACATCCGCAAGAGCCGCGGCACAGGACCGCTCGGCGGACCCTTCGCCGTCTTCCTGCAGGCGCCCGAATACGGCGACCTCGCGCAAAAGCTGGGCGCCTTCTGCCGCTACAAGACTTCGGTGCCGCCGCGCCTGTCCGAGTTCACGATCCTTGTCCTCGCCCGCTTGTGGCGTTCGCAATACGAATTCTGGATTCATGCTCCGATTGCGCAAAAGGCAGGCGTAAAACCCGCGACCATCGAAGCGCTGCGCACCGGCCGCACTGCACGTCTTCGCAAAGACGAGCGAGCGATCTACGATTTCATCGCCGAACTGCATAAGACGAAGCGTGTCACCGACAAGACCTATGCCCGCGTGCACGCGCTCTTCGGCGACGCCGGCATGGTCGAGTTTGTCGGGATCCTCGGCTATTACACGCTGGTGGCGATGACGCTCAATGTCTTCCGCGTGCCGCTGCCCGACGACGAAGTCTATCCATTCGCCGAGCCGCGGGCAGCCATGCGGGGCTGACACGCCGGTTCCGGTATCCGGCTGCCGATTGCTGCGCATTGGCCGGAGCACCCATTGCGAATTGCGCTTTCCATTGCCACGCGAAATCATCATGCTTTTGCGTTTCAATCTTGATTCCGGGGGCAACATGAAGAAGCTGGTCGCCGAATTCATCGGCACATTCACGCTTGTCTTTTTCGGATGCGGCGCGGCCGTGATCGCCGGCATGGGCAGCGGTCCGACCGCGATCGACATTCTCGGCATCGCATTCGCTTTCGGTCTTGCCATCGTCGCCATGGCTTACGGCATCGGCCCGATCTCCGGCTGCCATGTGAACCCGGCGGTCAGTTTCGGCGTGCTGATCGCTGGCCGGATGTCCACGGCCGAATTCATCGGCTATGTGATCGCGCAGGTGCTCGGCGCGATTGCCGGTGCGCTGGTGCTTTATCTGATCCTGTCCGGCAAGGCTTCAGGCTGGACTGGCGGGCTCGGCCAGAACGGCTGGGGACAAGGCTATCTGGGCGAGTACAATGTCACGGCCGCCTTCATATTCGAGGCGTTGGCGACATTCCTGTTTCTTGTCTGCATCCTCGGCGCAACGCATGGCCGCGCGCCGGTGCATTTTGCCGGTCTGGCGATCGGCCTGACCCTGACCGCGATCCATATCGTGGGAATCAACGTGACCGGGGTGTCCGTCAATCCGGCGCGCTCGATCGGCCCGGCGCTGGTCGGTTACGGAAGCAACCCGGCCGCGGTCGGGCAGCTGTGGCTGTTCATCGTGGCTCCGCTGATCGGCGCATCGATTGCCGGACTGATGTTCAAGTCGGGGCTGCTCGAGCCGGATCCGTCCTGATTGCAAAGCTGAGTCGCGTCGCGGCGCGTCTCATCCGGGTGGCTCCGCGCGATTCGCGTGATCGCGTAAGTTTTCCCGTTAAGGAAACGTCGACCGATCCATCAGGGGCAGGAACACAAGTCCGTCCGACTCGGTTGTCGGACGGACATAGTCCGCAGCCGAGAGATCGTGCTATGAGGAGGGGGAAATCGTAACGGGACCTGCGATGCCAGACCGTCCGTCATCAACCGCCGATGACCGGGTTGTCATAAGCCTGCGCACGCGACGCAGATATCAGCCCGTGGAAAGCGCACCGAAAACTTCGTCGCGAGCAAACGAACGCGCTCAAGACGAACTCGCGCAATATGCGAGGGACGGTGAACCTGACGACTTCCGCCACCGCATGATCGTGAACGCAGCGGCGTTTGTGTTTGTGTTGGCTTTGGTGGCCGCCGGCGTGTGGCTCGCCGATACGATCACCACGATGCGCAAGACTCAGGATTGTCTGCTGGCGGGCAAACGCGGATGCGCCCCGGTCGAAGCGCCGGTGACAGACCGCTAGTTCCTGGCGACGCGCTCGGCGCCGACCCGGGAAAGCGTGACCGGAGCCAATCCGGAAAACCCGAGCGCAGCCGCCGCACGGGGCGTCAGATCGATGATGCGGCCGCGCACGAACGGGCCGCGATCATTGATACGGACCACCACGGAACGCCCTGTCTTCTTGTGGGTAACGCGCACCATGGTGCCGAAGGGCAAGGTGCGATGCGCCGCGGCCAGCGCCTGCGGGTTGACCCGTTCCCCGCTCGCGGTTTTCGCACCCGCGTGTCTGTCACCCTTGAAACCATAGACCGACGCGATGCCATCCATCGCTTCAGCCGGAGCAGCCAGAAGAAAAAACGACAGAAGAAACCCTCCGATCGTGCGGACGACCATTCTGCTTCCCCCCAATCAAAGCACTGAAGGAAGCGAGTACGGTCCAAATCGTCCCTCAACCGGGCGCGATCATGAAAAGTTTGAGCTGATTGGGAGGCGCGGGGCGCCACATTTGCTACGTCGGAGGTAGCATCCGCCGCTACGCACCCCGGCGCTACACAATTCTACCGGCGCTCCGACGGTCGCGCCGGTCGAAGCGGCGAACGTGTGTCTGCTCAGAACCGCAGTTCGGGCTTCGCGCTGCTCTCGGCGCTTGCGGGAGTGCGCTCGGGCTGCTTTTCAGTCGAGACCGATGCCGGCCGCGACACCACGGGCGGCGACGCTGACACGGCGGGCTCTGCCGCGGGCTTATCGACCGCATTCACGCTTGCCGTGGTGGCCGGTGCAGTCCGTTCGGCAGACGCGGCCGCCGCTACCGGCTCGGCCGGCGCCCTTGCGGCCGCCGGCTTGTCCGGCGTCGCGGGTGCAGCGGCCGGCGAGGCTGCGGAGGCCGGCTTTGCCGAAGGCGCGGATTCCTGTGGAGCGACCGAACGAACCCGGGGCGCAGGCTCAGCCTGTTCGACCGGACGCGAGCGGGTCCGAATCACGGACTGAATGCGGCCGATCACCAGCGCGTGCAGCCGGGGCGATTTGTCGATGTCGATATGCCCGTAGCCCTGGCCGCTCACGTCGACATTGTTGAGCTGCCCACGAAAACCGGGACCACGCCGCATATGCGCATAATCGCGCTGGGTCAGATTATAGACCTGGCCGATATTGGCTGATGCCGCGAACGAACCGGTCCCGTCGAAGGGGACCACGAGCGCGACAGGGACCCCCTTCTTTCCGAGATATTCCGCCATGAACATGACCGCATCGGCTCCGAGGGAGTGACCCACCAGCACGATCGGGCCGTGCTGGCGCGCCTTGTACTGCACCGCGATTGTATCGGCGAGGGATTGCCACTCACTGTGATTATGGACGCTCGCGCTGATGCCGCGCGCCTGAATCTTCGACGCCAGATCGTCCATGCCCAGGGAGAAAATGTTCAAAAGACCGCGCAGAAGATAGACGTGCCCGTTCGACTGCTGCGTGCGCTTGGACTTGGACGACTTGGCCGGTCGTTCGGCTGCGGCCATGGTCTGCGCTTGCAGCGGCGCGGCCAGCGCCATAGTCGAAATTACGATGGGCACGAGCAACCAGCGTTGTCTGATCCCCTTCATCGGACCCGATGCTCCACGTCTTTTATGACTTTTTCTATTATCGGGCCCATCCCTGAATCGCCCGTCAACACATTCGAAGGTTTACAACAGCGTCCCAGCCCAAGGCCACACGGCCAGGACGCTTTCAATGTGAACATTCACCGGTGTTGCCGGTATGCCACGGCACCCGGGTCAGTAAAGTCGAGGCTGGTCAATAAATCCCAGGAATGAGGCGCGCGGTCCGCTTCATATACGCGCGGTAGTCGTCGCCGAAATTGTCGAGCATCATCTCCTCCTCCCGGCCGACGCGGAATAGGAAGAGCGTCCCAAAGCCGACGAGACCGGCCAACCCGGCGAACCAGTTCGGCAGCAGCAGAGCCTGCGCCACCGCCCACAGGAAAAATGCCGTGTACATCGGATGACGCACATGGCGATACAGCCCGTCGGTCACCAGCTTGTGCTGTTCGCGCACCTCGAGCGAATCGGACCAGTTGCGACCCAGTTCCTTGTGCACGCGGAAGAACAGCCACAACGAGAGGGCAAAAACGGCAGTGCCGAGCCAGGCCAGGACCGGCTGGAAGGGATAGTTCGCAAAGCGCGGCATTCCGGAGATCACGTAAAGGAACGGGATGATTCCGAGACCGGTGAACGAGCAGGTCAGCAGGATCTTTTCGAGCGTGCTGCGCCGATTCACCCGGGTCTTCGTCTTCCAGGATTTGATCTGATGCGGGAGCCGGATGACGAACCAGGAGACCGCGCCGATCACCAGGATGATTTTCGCGATGTCAGGCGTCATGAAGCGGGCATCCTTGCGGCGAAAATCACGGTGCGGTCATCCTCGTAGAAGGCGCGCTGCGCGCGCCGGGGGGATCGATCAGGCTGCCATCGGCGGCAAAGCTCGGAACCACGAGATCCGGTTTGAGGACACGCATGTCGAGCGGCAGCGGCCCGCAGCAGATCATGTAATAATCGTAGAAGTATCGCTTCTCGTTACCCATCACCAGCTGGCGATGCAGGCGGAAGAAGTTTGCCTTGAACCGCCGGTAGGTCGAGGCCTCCAGCATATCGCGGATATGCACGCGGCGGATGATGACGTTTGGACGCGCCGGCAGCTTCAGCGCCGCCAGCGCATCGACCTTGTAGAACGAGATCGGGTCGGCCATCGACTGGTACTCGATCCACAGCACCGCCGGATGGGCGGAGACGCGGGCGACCATGTCCCGCAGCCAGCCCGCCTTCGGATGGAAGGCGATTTTCAGCAGCGACGAGCCGGTCGACAGAAGCCACAGCCGCTGGCCGTCGCGACCGAAATCGGGTGCGAGCTGCAACGCCCGGTCGACCACCGCGATCTTCAGGGCGCAGCCGAGACTGTGGGCCGCAAACACCACCTCGTCGCAGTCGCCGCCCCGCAGGGTCTGCGCCAAGGCCTGTGCGAATCCCTCCAGGCGGTCATCGAAACCGGCCCTTGCGCGGTGGACAAGTTCGTGTCCGAAGATCCAGTCGTCCATCATGTAATCGAGCAGAAGGAATCGCCCTGGCCAGACCATCAGCAGGGCGAAAACGGCAATCGCCACCAGCGGCGTCAGCAGGACCGAGAGCGGCAATCCCATACCCGGTACAAAGGATGCCGCATAAATCGCTAGCGCGGCGAACGCGGTCAGCAGCATCACCGGATAGGCGAAGAACAGCCCATAACGCCAGTTCACCCGGAAATACCGGAACGCGGTTCCGGTCAGGATGAAGTCGCCGAACGCCACCACCGCCTGGATCAGGCGCCGCCAGGTCGGACGGGCGAAATCCGAAAGCACAATGTCATGCCACAACAACGAGTGATATGTCGCCTCGGTGGACCAGTTCGGGCCGTTGGCGGCGATCCGCCACGTCCCGATCATGCGGCCGGGATCGAGATCGAGCGGTCCGACCTCGGTTTTCGCCGCCCAGGTGCGTCCGGACCGGGCGAGTTCGCGGATGTACCGCTCGCGTTGCCGCTCCGGAGGGATCGGCTCATAGCCACCCAGAAAGAAAACACAGCGTTTTTTGACCTGCGGGTCGACCATCGTCTACCGATGCCGGATGCGGGGCTGCTGGTTAGGGAATTGGGGAGCGCTGCACAAGACCGAAAACTGGGAAGGTCCCGGCGTTGAACTTGGGGCCCGCCTTCGCTATAGGCTTGCCAAACCCGAAAGCGGCAGACTTTCGCCGTCCCTCCTTCGTCTTCCTTGGGCCGTCCGCTGCCTGCCCGCGATCCTGAGAGCACCGATGTCCACCACTTTCGACAAAGTCGCCGATATCATTGCCGAGACGTGCGATATCCCGCGCGACACGATCACGCCGGACAGTCACGCGATCGACGATTTGAAGATCGACAGCCTCGATTTTCTGGACATCGCCTTTGCGATCGACAAGGCATTCGGGATCAAGCTGCCGCTGGAACAGTGGACCCAGCAGATCAATGATGGTCAGGCGACCACCGACCAGTATTTCGTGTTGAAGAATCTGTGCGCCCGCATCGACGAACTGATCGCGGCCAAGAGCGCGGCCTGAGACGCCGGCGGATGAGAGTGCCGGTTCGCTGTTCCAGGCCGTTGCGAGTACGGGCGGGCATCCATGCGGCTTGAATATTTCCAGATGCTCGACCGCTTCGTCGAGGTGAAGGCCGACGAGCGCTGGATCCGCACGGAGAGCACGGTCCCGAACGAAAGCCCGGTATTCGAAGGGCATTTTCCCGGCTATCCGCTGATGCCGGGCGTGCTGCTGATTGAAAACATGGCGCAGACCTGCGGCTGGCTGGTCAGCGCGATCACCGGCTTCACTGGCCTGCCGGTACTCGCCGGCGTGAAGGAAGCCAAGGTGCGCGGCGCCGTATTCCCCGGCATGCAGCTGTCGACGGAAGGCAAGATCGTGCATGACGGGTCCGGCTTTGCGATCGCCGACGGCAAGATCAAGTCTGGCGACACCGCAATTGCCGATGCGCGCCTCACCTACCGGATCATTCCGTATCCAAGCCCGGAATTCCAGAACACCATGGTGACCTGGGCCAAGCAGCTCGATTTCCCGCTCGAAAAATTCCGCAAGACCGGCAGCCAGGAATAAAGGTGCATCCGTGAGCGAGCGCCACGAGGTCTGGATAACCGGCATCGGACTTGTCTCCGCGCTTGGCGAGGGGCTCGATCAGCATTGGGACAAGCTGATGGCTGGTGGAGAACCGCCTTACGACGACAAGACCTTTGCGCCCTATATCACCTTTCCCACCCAGCCGATCAGCTTCGACAGCCAGATTCCGAAGAAGGGCGATCAGCGCCAGATGGAAGCCTGGCAGCGCATCGGCGTCTATGCGGCAGGCCTTGCGCTGACCGATGCCGGCATCGCCAGGAACACCGACATTCTCGACAAGACCGACATGATCGTCGCCGCCGGTGGCGGCGAACGCGATGTCGCGGTCGATACCGCGATCCTGACCGACATGCGCAATGTCGAAAAGCGCGACGCCTTCGTCAACGAACGGCTGATGAGCGATCTGCGCCCTACTCTGTTCCTTGCCCAGCTCCCCAACTTGCTCGCCGGAAACATCTCGCTGGTGCATGGCGTGGTGGGCTCATCGCGCACCTTCATGGGCGAAGAAGCCTCGGGCGCCGATGCGATGCGGGTTGCGCATGCGCGAATCGCGGCCGGGCAGAGCGATATCAGCCTCGTCGGAGGAGCCTATAATGGCACGCGCTGGGACCTGGTGTTGCTGTTCCGGCTCGGCGCGCCGCTGCTGGAAGCGCCGTTCCGCCCGGTCTGGGACCGGGGGCCGGACGGGGCGCTGGCGCTGGCCGCCATGGGCGCGTTTGTGGTGATCGAAAGCCGGGCGCATGCAGAGAAGCGCGGGGCGACGCCTGTGGCACGCCTGACCAGCGTGCAGTCGAACCGCAATCCGCGTCGGGCGGGCGATACGACCGCGACCCTGCTCGAAGAATGGAAAGCGATCGAACCGCTGGTCGATCGGAGCGGCGCGGTGGTGATTTCCGGGGCTTCCGGCGCCGAGCCTGCGACCTCCGAAGAGCGCGGGGCGCTTGAACGGATCGGGCTCCCCGTCCGTGCCACCACCACCTATATCGGTAACGGCATGGAGGCGCAGTTTCTCGCCAATATCGCCATAGGTTGTCAGGCGGTACGCAAGGGAACGCTGTTTCCTCCCAATGGCAGCGGCGATATCGGCGAGGCGCCCGCCTCCGGCATCCGCCAGGCCGTCGTCACCAATGTCGGCCATTGGCGCGGCGAAGGGTTGGCGCTGATCGAGCGCGTCGATTAGCGCGTAATACAATAAGGATTGAGTGGCAACGCCCCTCCTCCGCTTGTCCCGCGAAGGCGGCGACCAGAACCAAAACACTGGATTTCCCGCTTGCGCGGGATAGAGCGGATTCGGATAGGCTCCATTCAACGGAACCACGCTCGAAGGAGATGCGAATGGCGGGCAAAGCATTGCGCGACAAGAAGGGGCGTCCGGTCGTCGTCATCACCGGCATGGGCATCGTCTCGCCGCTCGGCTCGGGCAAGGAGGAGAACTGGAAGCGCCTGACCGCAGGCGAATCAGGCATCCGCTCGATCACCCGCTTTCCGACGGAGGGCCTGCGGACCACCATCTCTGGCGCGGTCGATCATGTCTTCGAAGAGGGGATGGTTTCATCCGAACTGTCCGAGAAGCTTGCGCGGCTGGCCGGCACCGAAGCGATCGAGCAATCCGGCATCTCCAAGGGCGACTTCCCCGGTCCGTTTTTCCTCGCCTTTCCGCCGATCGAGATCGAATGGTCGCAGCGCTACGCGCTGGCGGAAGCCTCTGGGGCAAACGAGAAGATCGAGTATGCCGATCTCGTGCGGGTGGCGCCCAATCCGCAGTTCCGGCCCTTCTACGAGGAGTCGAAATACGGCGTGGTGCCTGAGCGCCTCGCCGAGCATTTCGGCACCAAGGGTTCGCCGATCTCTCTGACCACCGCCTGCGCTTCAGGGGCGACCGCGATTCAGCTCGGGGTCGAGGCGATCCAGCGCGGCGAATGCAACGCGGCGCTTGCGATCGGCGCAGACGGATCGATCACGGCGGAATCGGTCGTTCGGTTCTCGCTCTTGTCGGCTTTGTCGACCAACAACGCAGCGCCCGCAGGCGCCTCGCGTCCGTTCTCGAAAAACCGCGACGGATTCGTGCTCGCGGAGGGCGCCGGCGCGGTGGTGCTGGAAAGCTATGAGCACGCCGCCGCGCGCGGCGCGACGATACTCGCTGTGGTCGAGGGGTGCGGCGAGAAGGCTGACAATTTCCACCGCACGCGTTCGAGCCCGGACGGCAAGCCGGTCATTTCCTGCATGCGCAATGCGCTCGCGGACGCGGGCGTAACCCCGGCCGATGTCGACTATATCAACGCGCATGGCACCTCGACCCCGGAAAATGACAAGATGGAATATCTCGGCGTCTCGACCGTGTTCGGCGAGCGGCTGAAGGACATCCCAATCTCCTCGAACAAGTCCATGATCGGTCACACGCTGACGGCGGCCGGCGCGATCGAGGCGGTTGTGTCGGCGCTCACCATCATCAACCAGCGCATTCCCCCGACAATCAATTACCAGCTGCCCGATCCGGCGATCCCGCTTGACGTCGTGCCGAATGTTGCGCGCGATGCAAAAGTACGGCGGGTGATCTCCAACTCGTTCGGGTTCGGCGGGCAGAATACCTGCCTCGTCATCACCGGCGAGCCGGCGTGAACATCTGACGCAGCCCAATTCGTTCATGCGCGATTGCACGGCGCCCGCCGTGCCTCGTGGCATCGAACGACACTCCCGCGGGCGTCCCTCCAGGAGATTCAATGCCGGCGAAATCGCTCAGGGCGCAGATCGGCACGCTCATTGTCGCGACAAGCGCTGCCCAACTCGCCATCGGCTTTTTCGGAACCTTTTTTGCGCTGCGCGTGGCGCTCGCCGACTTCAGCGCGATGAGATCCGGGCTGGTTCTCGCCAGCTATTTCGCCGGCTTCACGGTCGGAGCATATTTCGGCAAGAACATCATCGAGCGCTACGGACATATCCGCGTCTATGCCGCCTTTGCCGGCATCGTCGTGGCCGCAACCGCCATCATGACGCTGACGATCGAGCCGCCGTGGTGGATTATCCTGCGCGGGATCATCGGCTTCGGCTGCGCCGGCCTGTTCGTCACGACCGAAAGCTGGCTGAACGCGAAAGCCGGCGCCGAAGAGCGCGGCAGCGTGTTTTCGATCTACATGGTCGGCTGCTTCACCGCGCTGGCGCTGGGGCAGCTGCTGATCGGCTGGGCGCCCATCGAGGGCTCGGCGCCCTTCAACCTCGTGATCGTGCTGTTTGCCGTTGCCCTCGTCCTGGTGAGCACAACCCGCGCCGAAGCCCCGCAAATCGTCCCGACGGAATTCCTGCCTCTCCGGCTCCTGCTGCGCGAAGCGCCGGTTGCCGTCGCGGGTGCATTGTTGAGCGGCTTCATCACCGGCGCATTCTATGCGCTGGTTCCCGCCTGGATGCAGGACGAGAATATCGATCCCCAGACCATCGGCCTCTTCATGCTGACGGCCGTGCTGGGCGGCCTTCTCTTCCAGGTTCCGATTGGCCGGCTTTCCGACCGATTCGACCGGCGCGTCGTGATCGCGGTGCTCGGCGGCGCGCTGATCGTCACCGCGATCGGTATCCTCAGGCTGCCGCAAAGCCAGGCGGCGATCCTGCCGGCCGCTGCCGTGCTCGGCGGGCTGATCTCGACGATTTACCCGGTCAGCGTGGCGCATGCCCATGACCGCATGCCGGCCGACAGCGTGGTGGCGGTGAGTGGCCGTCTGATCCTGGCCAGCGGACTGGGCTCAGCCCTGGGCCCGCTGATCGGAGCCAACTTAATCGCCTGGTACAGCATCGACGGGGTTTTCTACATGATGGCCGGCGCCGCCCTTCTGCTTTGCGTCGTGGCTGCCACCCGAATCCTGACCGTGGCGCCCGCCGAGCGGCGGGAGCGCACCTTTGATATCCTGGCCCCGCAGGCTGCGCCGCTGGTACACGAGGTCCCGGGGCCGGCCGAGACGCCCGCCGAGACTTAGGTTGACGCCCCCCGCGCGCGGGCGATAGGCAAAGCGCCGTCCTCCCCTCATTCCTAGGAGACCAGCGCCGATGCGTGCGCTCGCCCTGATTGCCGACCGCAAGCTCGACCTCGTCGACCTGCCCGCCCCGCCCCCGCCCGGCCCGGGCGAACTGCAAATCCGCGTGCGCGCGGTCGGGCTGAACCATCTCGATCTCTGGGGCTATCGCGGCATGGCCTTCGCCAAGCGCGCGTTCCCGGTGGTGGTCGGCGTGGAGGCGGCGGGCGAGATTGTCTCGGCCGGCGACGGCGTGACGAAATTCAAGGCCGGCGATCCGGTCGTGATGTATGGCGCGCTCACCTGCGGAACCTGCAAGGCCTGTCGCGAAGGCCGCGACAACCTTTGCGAGAAGGTCGGCGGCGTCATGGGCTTCCATGTCGACGGCTTTGCACGCGAATTGCTCAACATGCCGGAGCGGCTGGTGATTCCGGTGCCGAAGGGCATATCGATGCGCGATGCCGCCTGCGCGCCGGTCGCGTTTTCAACCGTGCAGCACATGCTGTTCGACAATGCGAAGCTGCAGCCAGGCGAGACCCTTCTGGTGCATGCGGCCGGATCGGGAATCGGCTCGGCCGCAATCCTGATGGCCAAGGCGATCGGCTGCAACGTGATCACCACGGTCGGCGACGACGCCAAGATCGACAAGGCCAAGGCGCTTGGCGCCGATCACGTGATCAACTATCGCAAGGACCGGTTCGAGAGCGTGACGCGAAAGCTGACCAACAAGAAGGGCGTCGACGTGGTGTTCGAGCATGTCGGCGGCGAAGGCTTCAACGGCTCGCTGCTGGTGCTCAAGCGCGGCGGTCGCCTGGTCACCTGCGGCTCGACCGCGGGTCCGACCGTGCAGATGAATCTGATGCAGCTGTTCCAGCAGCAATACAAGATCTTCGGCTCGTTCGGCGCCACCATGAAGAACATCCGCGAAAGCCTCAACAAGATGGCGGCCGGCATCAAGCCGGTGATCGACATGGAGGTCCCGCTCGAAGAGTTCGAGCGCGGGCTCGAGCGGCTCGAGACCCGGCAGGTCTTTGGCAAGGTGATTGTTACGCTGTGATGCACGGCACTTGCTTCAGGTCGTCCCCGCACAGCCGGGGATCCATATCGCAGAGCGGCGGCTATGCGCCCCCACTTTCGCGGGGGCGACGGCAGGGATAAATGCGCATCCGCGTTCCGAACGCCGTCCGCGACGCCGTACTCGGCAATGCCGCGGTCGGTCTGATCAAGATGGTGCGATGGACCGACCCGCATCGGATGTCGGATTTCGCGGCGAAGGTGATGCGCAGGGTCGGCCCGAAGTTGCGCGAGCACCGGATCGGACGCGCCAATCTGCGCATGGCCTATCCGGACAAATCGGACGCGGAGATCGAAGACATATTGCTCGGCGTGTGGGACAATCTCGGACGGCTCGGCATCGAGTTCGCGCATCTCGACCGCATCTGGGATCACAATCCGGAAAATCGCGGTGCCAGCCATATCGATTTCGACCCGGCCTCGGAGGAGCGTTTCATCACGCTGCGCGACGACGGCAAGCCCGCGCTGGTCTTCGCCGCCCATCTCGCGAACTGGGAGATGCCCGCCCTGCCCGGCCCCGCGCATAACCTGCCGAGCGCCGCGGTCTATCGCGCACCCAATATTGGCAAGATCGCCGACATGGTGATGGCGACGCGCGGCGTGAATATGGGCCGGCTGATCAAGACCGGGATGGACGGCGCGTTGAAGGCGGCCGAAGCCCTGCAGGAGGGCCTGCACGTCGGCATGCTGGTCGATCAGTATTACGTACGGGGCGTGCCGGTGACGTTCTTCGGGCGGGAGACCAACGCCAATCCGCTGCTGGCGCGACTCGCTCGTCAAATCGAATGTCCGATCCACGGCGTTCGCGTGGTGCGCAAACCAAACCACCGGTTCTTTGTCGAACTGACGCCGGAAGTACCCCCGGTTCGCGACGCCGATGGCAGGATAGATGTCCAGGGCACGATGCAGCGGATCACGAGCATCGTCGAAGGCTGGATCCGCGAGCATCCCGAGCAGTGGCTATGGCTGCATCGCAGGTGGCGGTAGTCACCTCTCCCCGTAAGAACGGGTAGAGGGGAAAGTTCACCGTCCCGTCTTCACCCTGGTCCAGAGCCTGTTGATGGTGCGCTGGGTCCTGGCGTCGCGCGCGGTG
This sequence comes from Hyphomicrobiales bacterium, assembly GCA_044506365.1. Classification (GTDB taxonomy): domain Bacteria; phylum Pseudomonadota; class Alphaproteobacteria; order Rhizobiales; family Xanthobacteraceae; genus Pseudorhodoplanes. Next base: position 16,385 of record JBIQKQ010000002.1, on the reverse strand, counting down.
ACGACATACAGGCGTTTCATCGTCTCCGCCTCCGGATAGATCGTCTTGTCGTTCAGGATCGCTGGATCGATCAGCTTCTGACTGGCCAGATTGCCGTTCGGGTAGCTGACGAAATTGGTGTTCTTCGCCGCCACGTCCGGTCGCAGCATGTAATTGATGAATTCGTGCGCCTCCTCGACATTGCGCGCGTCCTTGGGGATCGCGAAATTGTCGAAAAACATCTGCGCACCCGATTTCGGGATGACGTAGCCGACCTCGACGCCGTTGGCTTCGGCAGCTCGCTTCTGCGCCTGCTTGATATCGCCGGACCAGCCGACCACGAGGCAGATTTCGCCGGTCGCGAGCGCGGTCAGATATTCCGACGAATGGAACTTGCGTACCGCGGGCCGCACTTTGGCGAGCAGTTCAGCCGCCTTTTCAAGATCGCCTTGCGCCGTCGAGTTCGGATCGAGCCCGAGATAATGCAGGGCCGCCGGCACCATGTCGTCGGCGGAATCGAGCATCATCACCCCGCAATCCTTGAACTTTGCAAGGTTCTCCGGCTTGAACACAATGTCCCAGGAATCAGGCTCCGCGCCTCCGAGAACTTCCTTCGCTTTCTTCACGTTGTAGCCGATGCCGGTCGTGCCCCACATGTAGTTCACGGCGAAGTCGTTGCCGGGATCGTAGGTTGCAAGCCGCTCAGTGATCTCGGGCCAGGCGTTCTTAAGATTGGACAGCCTCGCCTTGTCGAGCTTCTGGAACAGCCCGGCCTTGATCTGGCGCTGC
>JBIQKQ010000002.1:0-15607 GCA_044506365.1 Hyphomicrobiales bacterium | reverse complement strand
GGAAATACGCAGTCGGCACCACCACGTCGTAGCCGGATTTTCCGGCGAGCAGCCGCGCCTCCAGCGTGTCGTTTGAGTCGAACGTGTCGTAGCGCAGCTTGATGCCGGTCTCCTTGGTAAAGTCCTGCAGCACCTGCGGATCGACATAGTCGGACCAGTTATAGACGTTGACCACGCGCTCCTTCTGCGCCGCTCCGGGAGTGGCCGCGAAGCACATCGCAATGGCCATCAGCACCGCAGCGGCGCGCAACTGTCGCAATCCAGCCATGATCGGACCTATCCGGTTTTGGTGGGCAATCCCGCCTGCTGACAGGCGATGATGCCGCCCTCAAGATGCGAACCGTGCGGCAGGCCGGCCTCATGCGCAGCGAGCGAGGCGGTGACCGAGCGCCGTCCCGAACGACAGGCGAACACCACCCGCTTGAATCCGGGGTCCGGGATCTGCGCGACATCGAAGGTCGACAGCGGCACCACGACGGCGTCGGGATAGGCCTCGGCCGCCACCTCGTTCGGCTCGCGCACATCGACCAGCAGGATGCGGCCCTCGGCGATACCGCGCGCCACATCCTCCGCCTTCAGATCGTGCACCACCGGCTGCTTGCGGCTGAACCAGCCCATCGATCGGCGTCTCCCGCTTGACGGCAGAGAGGAACCACCCTCCGTCCTTGCCGTCAACCGTTGATAACGCTGCCGGCAGGGCGCGGCTTGCCGTCCCTCATCACAGGCGTAGCGAAATCGCCTGACCCCGATCATTTTCTCCGGCTGGGCCGAGGATACGGGTCCGATCGTACCAATTGGAGAATGGGTACCGCGCCAAGCCGCGGATGCGGCGGGATGGTCCCAGGATGTTTCAGTCGCCGTCAATCTGTCGCCGGCCCGGTCAGAAACCGCAACCTCCTCACCCTCCATCCTGCGCGCGCTCAGCGAAAGCGGCTGCCACCAGGCGTCCGGACCTCGAGATTACCGAAGCCGTCTGTTCAGGATGGCGAACAGACACTATCCATGCTCGACGCTTTGCACGACCACGGCGTGCAAATCTCGAGCGCATGCTTGCATCAAGGCAGCGCCGCTCGGCATGACGCAATCACGCGTCCTGCCTATCTGGCAAGCGGATCGGGCCGCACCTGAATCTGCACCGCCATGGGACGCGCGCCCTTGCCGAGTTCGTTCAGCCACGGCGTGCGATCACCACTCGAGCTCCAGAGGCCGCGGCCTTTCCAGCCGGCCTGCGGATCGTCGATTCGGGCATCGAGACCCTTGGCGTAAAAGCCCATGGGATAAGGTACCCGCATCAGAATCATTTTGCCGTCTTTCAGCGCGACGAAGCCATCTTGGAGATTGGCCGTCGAGATCGGCACATTTTCGCCGAGGCCCACCGCATTGTGCTGATCGACCCAGGTATAATAGCTCGCCTCCGCGCTCGAATCCTCGAAGCCTTCGAAACCGGGCCCGGGATACCGATAAAACGCAAAGCCTTCCTGACAATGATCGCCGGTCGCATCCGGACCATTGAGCGGAGCTTTGCATTTCCGCCGGTCGAAACTGATGAGATCACCGCTCGAACCCGAGCCCCACACGACCCCATCCTTGTCGATATCGCCACCTCGCACGCCGATTCCTCGTTTCGGGATGGCATAGAACTCGCTGAGCTTCGTCTTCGGATCGAAGCGCATGAAGCCGGGTCGGCCGGCGAACACGCCAACGGTGTACCAGACCGAACCGTCACGCGGATGCGGCATCACCGCATAGGGGCCCGAGCCGGGATTGATGCGGCGATCCTTGCCGGATTCGCTCGGCTTGCCGGCGTCGGTCCACTCGTCGAGCTTGCCGTTGCCGTTGATATCAAGCACGAATGGCGCCCAGCCCTGCGCCTTTTGCACGTCCCCGGTTTCTTCCCAGATCCTGGTGTTGACCCAGCCGGCCACCTGACCGGTTCCGGAGAACCACAGCGTGTTGTCGGCGTCATAGCCGAATTGCGGATGGTGCGTTCCAAAGCAGGTGTCGATGAAATGATATTTCATCGTGTCAGGCTCGAGCATCGCCACCTGCCGCGCGCTCTGCGCCAGCGGAAAAGCCTTGGCGGAAGGATGGTCCGAGCCCTGCTTGCAAAACTCCGGATTGGCCAGGCCACGCACGCTCGCGGCGATCCAGAGCCGGCCCTTTCCGTCGAACATCGCATTGTGATTATTCGCGCGCGTGTCCCACATCACCGCGTCTCCCCAATAGGCGGAGGGGGTTGTCGGTTTGATCGCACCGGCATGTCCCGGTCCGAGCGAGACCGGCATGTCGGGATCGGCGACCGGCATCTTGTAATAAGTGACGGTGTGGGTCTTCGGATCGAGAATCGGCATCATGTCAGTCGAATATTCGGGCGATCCGTAAAGCTTGCCGTTGGCATTCACCGTGGGTTTGCGCCGGTCCGACGAAATCAGGTCGTGCAGATATTTGTTCGGCTGCGACCAGTCCCAGGTCGTGACAACGAGGTTGCGCTCCTCGCCTTGCGGCCGCTGCGGCCTGTGCTTTGGAAGCTCGCCCTGAGCGACACGATCGGTCCAATCGCCGAAATATTTGTACGGCACGCCGCCGAGCTGGCCGGCGATCCGGTTGGTCATCGACTCGCCCGACTGACCGGCGGCGATGCGCCGCATCCACGCTTCTTCGCCGGTCTCGAACGTGCCGAACTGCGCCGGGATTGTGCGCGTCGCCTCCTGACCAAGCTGATGGCAGCCGACGCAGTCGACATTACCCATGCGCTGACGCCAGATATCCTGAGTGATGTCCTCGGGAATGTCGGTCGACCCGCCGAAATCCTTGGCCGGCGGAATTTTCATCATCGTGTACCAGTAGATCGCCGGGTAATAGTGCGCTGCGGCGCGCGCGTCCGGCGCCGCAATGGCCCTATGGTTCAGCAACTGCCCCGGTTTGGCACGCAGCCGGGGCGAGTCGACCAGACCGTACCCCCGCACCCATACTTGGTAATTGGCGACCGGAAGATCCGGAATGACATAGCGCCCCTGGTCGTCAGTGACGACGCTCTTGGTGTAGCGCGTCGGCAGATCGGTGGTTTCGGCGATGACCCAGACCCCAGCCTCCGGACCATTCGGCCCGGTGACGATGCCGCCGATGTCGTCAGGATCGATCGCGACCGATTGGTGCTGGGCGCTCAGGCGAGGCGCGAGGCTCCCGTCGACGGCGATCAGGGCGGCGGCTGCAGCTCCGGACAGAAGAACCTGACGCAGTGTCATGGGCGCGCTCCTCCGAATTCGGTCTGATCCGACACATTAACAACCAGGATCGCGCCAAAGTCGAGGAGGCGGAATAAATTCGCGCGCGTGGGCCGGCGCGCCCCCGCTATACCGTCACCTGCGTTCCGACCTCGACCACGCGGCCGGTCGGAATCTGGAAGAAGTCCGTCGCATCGCTCGCGCTTTTTGCCAGCCCGATGAACAAGCGATCCTGCCACCTCGGCATGCCTGAACTTGGCGACGGCTTGAGCGCGCGGCGCGACAGGAAGAACGATGTCGACATGATGTCGAAGGTCCAGCCCAGCTTGCGCGCGATCGCGAGCGCCCGTGGGATATTGGGCTGTTCCATGTAGCCGAAATTGAGCGTGACCGTACTGAAATGCGGACTGATCTGTGCCATCACCACCCGATCCTCTTCGGCTACCCGCGGGGTGTCGGTTGTGACAATGGTGAGAATGACGTTGTGCTGGTGCAGGATCTTATTGTGCTTCAGATTGTGCATGAGCGCGGTCGGGGCCGACGTCGGGTCGCTGGTCAGGAATACCGCGGTGCCGGGCACATGATGCGGCGGCTTCTTCTCCAGACTGCGCACGAGAGTGTCGAGCGGCACCTCGGTCCGGCGGGTCTTGTTGGCGAGAATGCGGGTGCCGCGGCGCCAGGTCCACATCACGAGTACCATTGCGCCCGCAAAGAGCAGCGGCACCCAGGCTCCCTCGAACAGCTTCATCAGATTGGCGCTGAGGAACAACATGTCGAGCATGACGAACGGGATGATCAGGAGCGCCGCCTGCCACCACTTCCATTTCCACAGCGCCCAGATGACGATGAAGCCAAGCAGACCGTCCACCACCATGGTTGTCGCCACCGCAATTCCGTAAGCCGATGCGAGCGCGCTTGACGATCGGAACATCAGCACCAGCAGGACCACGCCGACCAACAGGATCGCGTTCACCCGCGGCATGTAGATCTGGCCATACTGGTCTTCGGAGGTGTGGACGATCGCAAGCCGCGGCAGGAAGCCGAGCTGGATCGCCTGCTGCACCAGCGAATAGGCCCCCGTGATCACCGCCTGGCTCGCGATCACAGTGGCCGCGGTCGCAAGCACCACCATCGGCATCAGCAGCATGTCGGGCACGAGGCGATAGAACGAGTTCTCGATCGCCGCCGGATTGGCGAGCACCAGTGCACCCTGCCCGAAATAGTTGATCAGCAGCGCCGGCAAGACCAGCGCGAACCAGGCGATGCGGATCGGCTTGCGCCCGAAATGCCCGAGATCGGCATAAAGCGCCTCGCCGCCCGTCACGGCAAGGAACACAAGCCCAAGCGTCACCAGCGCGACGGTGCCGTTGGAGAACAGGAAATTCAGCGCGTATATGGGATTGATCGCGTGCAGCACATGCGGATCGTCGAGGATGTGCAGGGAGCCGGCAATCGCGATCGCAACGAACCATGTCGCCGTGATCGGCCCAAAGAACGAGGCGACCCGCGCCGTGCCATGGCTCTGCACCGAGAACAGCGCCACCAGGATCACGATGGTGATCGGGATGACGTAATCTTCGAGTCCCGGCGCCGCGAGCTTGAGGCCTTCGACCGCCGACAGCACCGAAATCGCCGGCGTGATGAAGGAATCGCCGAGGAACATTGCGGCGCCGACCATCCCCAGCACGAAAACCAGCGTGGTGCGGCGACCGAGCGCGCGCATCGCAAGAGCCGCAAGCGACAGGGTGCCACCCTCGCCGTTATTGTCCGCACGCAACAGGATCAAAACATATTTGATCGTCACCACAAGGATGAGCGACCACAGGATCATCGATAGCACGCCGAGCACGATGTCGCGCGTGAGCGGACCGCCATGCTGAGCCGCATGGACTGCCTCGCGGAAGGCGTAGAGCGGACTGGTGCCGATGTCGCCGAAAACGACCCCGATGCTGCCAAGCGTCAGCGCCAGAATATTCGCCCCGGTAGCCTGCTCCGGAGGGCCAGTTCGACCTGGCGCGGAGGCCAGGACTTCGCCGATCGGCTTTTTCATGGAACCGGGATGCGCCCCGTGCCCTTCTGGGAAAACGCGCGCGGCTTATCCCACCCGCAGGGCCTCGGCAATAGGCGCGACCGAACCGCGGACGCCAGCAGTCAGGGCTTGAGGTTCGCCGGAACCGGCGGCGCTTCACGCATCAGGGTGATCGTCACCCGGCGGTTGGCGGCCATGAAGGGATCGTCGGGAAACAACGGTTGCGTGTCGGCGCGACCGGCAACCATGTAAATGTGGGATGGCGGCACGCCGGATTCCTGGAGGATTTGCCGGATCGCGTTCGCCCGGTCGGCCGAAAGATCCCAGGGGCCATAGCCCGGACGTGGCGGGATTCGCGGCGCAGTGGTATGGCCGGCGATAGACAAGCGGTAAGGCATCGCCTTGAACCGGCTGGCCAGGGTCTGCACCAACCGGCGGGTACGTTCATATGGATGTTTCGATCCGTCCGGGAACATCGAGCGCCCGTCCTGATCGACGATCTCGATGTTGAGGCCGTCTTCGGTCTCGTCCATCATGATGTTCTTGGAGATCTCGGTGATTTCCGGCATCTCCTGCAGCGCCTGACGGAGGGAGGCCGAAGCCAGCGCGAAAGCGGAATCCTTCTTCAGGCGCGTACCGAAGGCCTTGCTGTGATCCTTTTCGTCTGGCGAGGGAGTCGCCGACGATTCCGCGGGCGTGATCTTGTCGACATTCTTGATTTTCGGGCGCGTCGGCAGGCCGTCGACCTCGATGATGCCGGAATAGCGGACATTCTGCTGCACGCCGAAGGCGTCGCGCATCGAGCCTGCGACGATCTGCAGCTTGGCGTTGTCCTGGGTGGAGAACGCCACCAGCATCACGAAGAAGGCGACCAGCAGCGCCATCAGGTCGGCGAAAGTCACGAACCAGCCGTGACCGCCAGCATGTCCGTCGCCGCGCCTCTTTTTGGCCATCGAGCGATCCCCGCTGAAGCGTCAGGTCAAGCCGGTGCGAGTTCCTCAGCGTCGTGGCGATGTTTCTCCGGCAGATAGGCCAGCAACATCTCGCGCACGAGCACCGGTGACTTTGATTCCCGCATCATCAGGACGCCATCGATGATCAGCGAGCGATTGATCTCTTCATCGACCAGTTTGAGATGAAGCTTGTCGGCAATGGGGAGGCAGAATAGGTTTGCGAGCGCGGCGCCGTAAAATGTCGCAAGCAACGCCACCGCCATATAGGGACCGAGCTTTGACGGATCGCTCATATTGGCAAACATTTGCACCATGCCGATCAGCGTAGCCACCATGCCGAAGGCCGGCGCGCAGTCGCCGATGGAGCGGTAAATCTTCTGACCTTCATCCAGATGCGTGAGGAAGTTGTCGCGATCACGCTCGAGATTGTCGCGTATGAAATCGGCATCGTAGCCGTCTGCGACATAGCGCACGCCCTTGGCGAGGAAAGAGTCCGATATCTCTGCCTTTTCCAGCCCGATCGGGCCCTGCTTCCTCGCGATTTCGGCCAGCGCCGCGATCTCGTCGATCAGTTCGCGCTGGCTTATACGACGCAGCGAGAACGCGAATCTCATGCCTAGCGGCATCCCGTGAAAGATCGATGCCAACGGAAACCTGATCAATGTCGCGGCAAAGGCACCGCCGAAAATTGCGATGAAGGCGTGCGAATCCAGGAACATGCTGAGCTCGCCGCCCATCAGAATCAGGGTGACGAGAACGCCCAAGCCGGCCAAAAGGCCCAATCCGGTTGCAATATCCATGAAACGCCACCCCACGCGCCTTCTGCGCCGCGAACGCGAAACGCGCGGAACATTAGGCGGACCGCCATTAAGGTTGGGTAAAGGCTAACAGGAGATGGACGGCCGGTTTCCCGGACTTTGCACCGGCTTTCCCGCTGCGCTATCTGAACCTCGCGGCGCGGGGCCGGTCCCTCGCCCGTCGGCTTGGACTAGGCAAAAAAGCCGCGTGAATTCAATGGGAGAGCAGGATGCGCGAGATCGGCCATTTCATCGGAGGAAAAGCGGTGGCGGGCGCATCGGGCCGGTTCGCCGACATCTTCAACCCCAATACCGGAGACGTGCAGGCAAGGGTCGCGCTCGCCGGCAGGCGCGAGGTCGAGGCAGCGATCGCCAATGCGCAGGCTGCCCAGCCGGCCTGGGCCGCAACCAATCCGCAGCGCCGCGCGCGGGTGATGTTCCGGTTTCTCGAACTGATCGCCAAGGAGACCGATACGCTCGCCGCCCTGCTCTCCTCTGAACACGGCAAGACTCTCGCGGATGCCAAGGGCGACATTCAGCGCGGTGTCGAGGTGGTGGAATTCGCCTGCGGGGTACCGCACCTGATGAAGGGCGAATATTCAGCGGGCGCCGGCCCGAGCATCGATCTCTATTCGATGCGCCAGCCACTCGGCGTGGTCGCCGGCATCACGCCGTTCAATTTTCCCGCGATGATCCCGCTATGGAAGGCCGCTCCCGCCATCGCCTGCGGCAATGCCTTCATCCTGAAGCCGTCCGAGCGCGATCCATCGGTGCCGATGCGCATCGCCGAACTGTTCCTGGAAGCCGGGCTGCCGGCCGGCATCCTGAACGTGGTCAATGGCGACAAGGAAGCGGTCGATGCCCTCCTCGAAGATCCGCGCATCGCAGCGATTGGCTTTGTCGGCTCGACACCCATCGCGCAATACATCTACGCGACCGGCTGTGCGCATGGAAAGCGCGTGCAATGCTTTGGCGGCGCCAAGAACCACATGATCGTGATGCCCGATGCCGATCTCGATCAGGCCGTCGACGCCCTCGTCGGCGCTGGCTATGGCTCGGCGGGCGAGCGCTGCATGGCGATCTCGGTCGCGGTGCCGGTCGGGCAGAAGACCGCCGACGCGCTGGTCAGCAAACTGATTCCGCGGGTGGAGAGCCTCAAGGTAGGGCCATCAACCGACCCGCAGGCCGACTACGGACCGTTGATCACCAAGGCGCATCTCAACAAGGTGAAGGATTATGTCGACATCGGCGTGAAGGAAGGCGCCAAGCTGCTGGTCGATGGCCGCGGTTTCAAGCTGCAGGGCTACGAGAACGGCAACTTCATGGGCGGCTGCCTGTTCGACGAAGTGACGCCGAACATGACGATCTACAAGGATGAGATTTTCGGTCCGGTGCTGTCGATCGTACGCGCCACGGATTATGGGGAAGCGGTCCGTCCCCCCTCGGAACACGAATACGGCAACGGCGTTTCGATCTTCACCCGCGACGGCGACACCGCGCGCGATTTCACCGATCGCGTGAATGTCGGCATGGTGGGCGTGAATTTCGCGATCCCCGTGCCGCTGGCCTATCACACCTTCGGCGGCTGGAAGAAGTCGGGTTTCGGCGACCTCAATCAGCACGGTCCCGACTCGATCCGCTTCTACACCAAGACCAAGACGGTGACGTCGCGCTGGCCATCCGGCACCAAAGAAGGCGCCGAATTCGTCATCCCGACCATGCGTTGATGAGAGGCTGACACAGCTATGGCCGAATATACGCTTCACTGCTTTGCCCAATCCGGCAATGCCTATCGCGTGGCATTGATGCTCAATCTGATCGGCGCCGACTGGAAGCCTCATTTCGTCGATTTCTTCGGGACCGGCCTGCCGCGCACCCCGCAATGGCGCGCCGAGGTAAACGAGATGGGCGAGGTGCCTGTGCTCGATCACGACGGCAAGCGGCTGACGCAATCCGGCGTGATCCTGACCTATCTGTCGGATCGGACCGGCAAGTTCAGACCGCAGAGCGAAGATGAGCGGCTGGAAGCCCTGCGCTGGATCATCTTCGACAACCAGAAGCTCAACGGCTATCTCGGCCCGTACCGCTTCCTGCGCAATTTCGCCAAACCCGCTGGCGACCCGGCGGCGATGGCCTTCCTGAAGGGACGGATCGACAATTCGCTCGCCATTCTGGAGAAGCGGTTGGCGCATTCGCCGTTCGTGCTCGGCGATCGCCCGACCATCGCCGACATTTCACTGGTCGGCTATCTGTATTATCCGGCCGAGGAATTCGGGTTCGACATGGCGGGCGCCCATCCGAATATCGCAGCCTGGCTTGATCGGATGAAGGCGCTTCCCGGCTGGGGCCATCCTTATGATCTGATGCCCGGACATCCGCTGTCCTGAGTCCTTGCGGTCCGTCACGCCGCAAGCACCTCACGCCCCGCCGTATCTGGCGAGCAACGCCTTCGCGTCGGCGAGCAGTTTCTCGCCGCCGATCTTCTTTGACGCCTTGAGCCATGCATCGATCACCGGCTGTGTGGCCTTGCGCCAGCGTTCGGCCTCGGCCTTGTCGATCTGGGTGATCGTGTTGCCGCGTTCCCTCACCGCCTCCGCGACCGTCACCGCCTGGTCGTCCCACATCTTCCCGGCGGCCTGTGCTGCGCTCTGACCGGAATGGCGGTCGATCGCCGCCTTCAGATCGGGTGGCAAGGTGTCGTAGCGGCGCTTGTTCATCGCCAGAATGAAGGTCGCGGTGTAGAGCACCGGCGAGGCCGCAAACTCCGCGTGAAACTTCGCGTAATCGCCGACCTTGATTGCGGGGACAACCTCCCAGGGGACCACGCATCCATCGATGACCTTCATCGCCAATGCGTCAGGCACCTGCATCACCGGCATCGCGATGCCGTTGGCCCCGAGTGACTTCAGCGCCTCAGCGGACAGCCTGGTCGGCGCGCGCAGCCGCAGGCCTTTCAAGTCTGGCAAGGCGCCGACTGGTCTCATCGTGTGGATCACGCCCTGATCGTGCGCCCAGACGCAGATCGGATGCACGTCTTTGAACTCGTTGCGAAGCTGCGCCTCATACAGCGCCTGCACGGCTTGCGCATTCGCGACCGCGGACTTGTTGGCGACGAACGGAAGTTCGAACACCTCGATCTTTGGAAACCGTCCCGGCGTCAGTCCCGGCAACGTCCAGACGATGTCGGCGACACCGTCCCGCGCCTGATCGTAGAGCTGCGCCGCCGTGCCGCCGAGATGCATGTTCGGATAGAGATCGATCCGGATGCGGCCGCCGGACTGCTTCTCGACGCCGCGCGCCCAGGGTGCCAGAAACCGCACTTGCGCATTCGAGGTCGGCGCAAGGAAATGATGAAGTTTCAGTACGACCTCAGGCGCGTTCGCATGTGCGAACCGCGCCAGCGCCGGCGCGGCCAGCGCCGCCCCCGCCGAGATCAGAACGCTGCGGCGGGCATATCGTCTGGCGTCCTGGCTCATCGGGGCCTCAGCACATCGCAGCAGCAAACGCCGTCAAGAGCCCGGATCGTCCGGGTGTTCATAGGCGCCGCCTTCGGGTTCGAATGGCGCTTCGATCTCGCGCCATGCGACGCCAAGCCGGCGCAACAGGGCGGATGCAGATTCCGTATGCAGCACGCGCAGATAGCGCCCGTGAATTTCGACAGGAATATGATGATCGCCAAGCAGCCAGGCAGCATGGGCGAGCGATGCGAGATCGGCGGCACGCACCTCCAGCAAAGCCTCGGGCCTCGCCACGATTTCGACCATGCTTCCGTCCTCGAGCAGGAGGTGGTCATCGTGCGACAGGCGGGTTCCCCGCGCCAGCGCGAGGTCCATCGCGGTCCCGCGCAAGGCAAGAACGGTGCCGCCCGGCGCACGCCGTTGCGCATAGCTAAGCAGGAGCGTGTCGCGGATCGGCGCGCCGGAGTCGGGGCTGACGACCGACACCGCCCGCCTTGTGCAATCGTTCCGCACGCGCGGATCTAGTTCAGACGGCTCGGCCGTTCTTCGTCCTCGGTGTGGTCGAGGTCGTGGCGAGCCGGCCGCAGCTGGGTTGCATGCGCTTGGGTGGCACGCGACTGGGCCGCGGCGTGCGTCGCCCTGGCGGCTGCCGCTTCGGCATCTTTCTGCAGATACCGGCGATAGGACATCCAGCCCCACGGCAGCGAGCCGAGATAGACCAGCGAACCGAGCGTGAGCACGTGCCATGGATAGCTGACGAGCAGCGCCACGAACAACACGACCAACAGGAAGACCGGCAGCACCATGTTCGGCGCCACCCGCGTCCCGAGTTTCTTGCCCGAGAGAACCGGCAGTGTCGACACCAGCAGCAGCGCGACTGCGAGCGTGTAAACGCAGGCCAGCGCGGTCAGGCGCGGCATCCCCAGCAGGTTCACATAAATCGGAAGCAGGACGATGATGGCGCCCGCGGGCGCCGGCACGCCGGTGAAGAAATTGGCCGTCCAGATCGGGCGGTTGGGGTCGTCGGCCATCACGTTGAAGCGCGCGAGGCGCAGACTCATGCAGATGGCGAAGACAAGCGCCGCGATCCAGCCGATCGCGCCAAGCTCGTTCAGCCCCCAGAAATACAGGATCAGCCCCGGCACCACGCCGAAATTGACGAAGTCGGCGAGGCTGTCGAGTTCGGCACCGAATTTCGACTGGCCCTTCAGCAGGCGCGCGACGCGTCCGTCGACGCCGTCGAGCACGGCCGCAAACACGATGGCGCCCAGCGCCCATTCGATCCGTCCCTCGAGTGCAAGGCGGATCGCGGTGAGACCCGCGCAAAGCGACAGCAGCGTGATCATGTTCGGCAGAAGCAACCGAACGGGTATGGCGCGAAAGCGCCGGCGCCGCGGCTCACGCCCCTGGGGATCGACAGGTGAAAAGACCATATGCGGACCCTATCAGTTCGTTGTCCGTTCGTCCCCGCGGAAGCGCAAACCGGGCGCGAAACATGCCGGATTGCGCTTTTCGCGGGAGCGCATCAACCGACCTTGAAGTTGCGCGGTGCTTCCGCGCCGTTCAGATCGGCAAGCACGGTTTCCCCGGCGATCGCGGTCTGTCCCTCCGCGACCAGCGGCCGCGTGCCTTCCGGCAGATACACATCGAGCCGCGAGCCGAAGCGGATCATGCCGAAGCGGTCGCCGACGCCGATCGGCTCGCCTTCCCGCACGAAGCACAGGATGCGCCGCGCCACCAGCCCGGCGATCTGCACCACCCCGACCCGGCCGGCGGCGGTCGCGATGACCAGCGCGTTGCGTTCGTTGTCCTCGCTCGCCTTGTCCAAATCGGCGTTCAGGAATGAGCCGGCGCGATAGATGATGCGTTCGACGCGGCCGGCGACTGGCGCGCGATTCACATGACAGTCGAACACGCTCATGAAGACCGAAATGCGTGGCAGCGGCCGGTCGCCCAGACCGAGTTCGCCCGGTGGCACCGCATTCACCACGAGGCTGACGCGGCCATCAGCCGGCGACACCACGATGCCCTCGCGAACCGGTGTGACACGTGGCGGGTCGCGGAAGAAATAGGCGCACCATGCGGTCAGGACGGTCCCAATCCAGCCGAGCGGCGACCAGAACCAGAACAGCACCAGACTGACCAGCGCAAATCCGCCGATAAACGGCATGCCCTGAGGATGGATCGGTACGATCTGTGAACTGATCGATCGAATGATCGACATGTCTTACTCCAGTGCATCCACCGGCGCGCGGATTCTCGGTGCGTCGGCAGCTTCTGAAATCTCGTCCGCGACCGTCGGCGGGTTGCGGTTTGGCGCAACATCCTCGCCCACGGCGGCGAGTTTCTCGCGCGCAGCATCGGCTTCGCGTTGCCGGTTCCACATGCTTGCATAAAGACCGCCGGCCGACAGCAGCTGATAATGCGTGCCGCGTTCGACGATGTGGCCTGCCTGCAGCACGATGATCTCGTCCGCATTCACGATGGTGGAGAGGCGATGGGCGATGACAAGCGTGGTGCGGTTGCGCGAGACGCTGTCGAGCGCATCCTGGATTTCCCTTTCAGTATGGCTGTCAAGCGCAGAGGTCGCCTCATCCAGCACCAGGATCGGCGGCGCCTTGAGGATGGTGCGCGCGATCGCGACACGCTGCTTCTCGCCCCCGGACAGTTTCAGCCCGCGCTCGCCAACCTCGGTCTCGTAGCCCTTCGGGCTCATGCGGATGAAACCATCCACCTGCGCCAAGCGGGCCGCCTCCTCGACCTCGGCGTCGGTCGCCTCCCAGCGCCCATAGCGGATATTGTAGCGCAAGGTATCGTTGAACAGCACCGTGTCCTGCGGCACCATGCCGATGGACGAGCGCAGCGACACCTGCGTCACGTCGCGGATGTCCTGACCGTCAATCAGGATACGGCCGCCGGTGACATCGTAGAACCGAAACAGGAGCCGCGAGATTGTCGACTTGCCGGCCCCGGAGGGGCCGACGATCGCGACTGTACGCCCCGCGGGCACCTCGAAGCTGATGCCTTTCAGGATTGGCCGCGCCGGCTCATAGCTGAAGCTGACATTGTCGAAGCGGATCGCCCCTTTCTCGACAACGAGCGGCGGCGCGCCGGGCTTGTCGCGGATCTCCGGATCGCGCGAAAGAATATGAAACATGGTCTCGATATCGGTGACGGCCTGCTTGATCTCGCGATAGACCATGCCCATGAAATTCAGCGGCAGATAGAGCTGGATCATCATGGCGTTGATCATCACGAAATCGCCGACCGTGTTGGTTCCGGCCTGGATGCCGCGGGCGCACATCACCATCACCGCGGCAAGGCCTGCACTGAAAATCGCGGCCTGTCCCGCATTGAGTACGGCGAGTGAGGTGTAGGTCTGTACGCTCGCCTTCTCGTAGCGCTCCATCGAGCGGTCGTAACGCTTCGCCTCGCGATCTTCGGCGGTGAAATATTTGACGGTCTCGTAGTTCAGAAGCGAGTCGATCGCCTTGGTATTGGCCTCCGTGTCGCTCTCGTTCATCCGCTTGCGAATCGCGATCCGCCATTCGGTCGCATAGTAGGTATAGACCATGTAGGCGGTGACGGTCGCAACGATGACGGCCACGTAGCGCCAGTCGAACTGCCAGAACAGCACCCCGACGATCAGCGTCAGTTCCAGGATGGTCGGGATCAGCTGCAAAATCACCATGCGAACGATGATCTCGATCCCGTTCCGGCCGCGCTCCAGGACGCGCGTCAGCCCGCCGGTCTTGCGCTCGAGGTGGAAGCGCAGCGACAGCTGATGCATGTGCTCGAAGGTCAGGATGGCGAGGCGCCGCACCGCATGCATCGCAACTTTCGCGAATACGCCATCGCGAGCCTGCGTCAGCAGCGCCATCACGATGCGCATGCCGCCATAGGCGATCGTCATGGCGATCGGCGCGGCCACCACCCAGGTCAACCACGATGCGCCGGCCGGCGCGCTGGAGTGACCGGCCAGTGCGTCGGTCGCCCATTTAAAGGTGAACGGTACCGCAATGGTCGCGAGCTTGGCGAAGATCAGGAGCACCATCGCCCAGACCACACGCATTTTCAGGTCGGCGCGGTCGCCCGGCCAAATATAGGGCCAGAGCGCGAACAAGGTCCGGTACAGACCCTTCTGCGCGGTAACCCGCGGCCTCGGAGGCTCGCCGGTGGGGGCGGTGGTGTCGGTCATTGTCGCGAGAGGGAGGGGCCTGATCGTTAACGGGGTCTACCGGCAGATATAGGGCTGCCGGCGCCGTTTGTTAGCATGCTTGGAATAGGCGCATTGGCAGGCTACATCAACCGGGCTTTGCGACCATCCCCCTCCTGCCACAGTGAACGCATGAGCACGATTCGGAATATCTGCGTGTATTGCGGTTCCGGTCCCGGCACCGACCCCCGCTTCGTCAAGGCCGCGCATGCCTTCGGCGGCATCCTGGCCGACAACGACATCGGCCTCGTCTATGGCGGCGGTTCGGTCGGCCTGATGGGCGCGGTGGCGGCCGCGACGCTGGCCCGCGGCGGCCGGGTAACCGGGATCATCCCGGAATTCCTGTCGCACCGGGAGCGCCCGTTCGCGGACGCCCAGGAGCTAATCGTGACCCGCGACATGCATGAGCGAAAGCGCATCATGTTCGAGCGCTCGGACGCATTCGTGGCGTTGCCGGGCGGGGTCGGCACGCTGGAGGAACTGGTCGAGCAGCTCACATGGGCGCAGCTTGGCCGCCACAAGAAGCCAATCCTCGCCGCCAATATCGGCGGATTCTGGGACCCGCTCTGCGCGCTGCTGGATCACATGCGGGCGCTGGCCTTCATCCGTAACGGCATGTCGGTCAACCTCCTGGTCGCCGACCGGGTGGAGGACATCGTGCCTCGGCTGCAGGAAGCCGCGCGGCCTGTATCGGAATCGGAAAAGCTGATGGAAGCCGGAACCGCGGAGCGGCTGTAAGCGCTAGCTGAGGAACGTCACGGCTTCGATCCGATTGCCATCCGCGTCGCGGATAAAGGCCGCGTAATAGCCCGCGCCGTGCTGCGGGCGAAGCCCGGCGGCGCCGTCGGAGGCTCCGCCATTCGCAAGGGCGGCGGCGATCACGCCCCGGCGCCGGACCGCACCAGCTTGTAGACGATGGAATCCATCAGT
>JBIQKQ010000106.1:0-12280 GCA_044506365.1 Hyphomicrobiales bacterium | reverse complement strand
GCCTTCCACCATGCGCATGACCACAATGTCGCCGAAAATGCCGGCATTGCGCACACCCATCGCATCGGCAATCGCGATGCAGCCCTCGGGCATGTCCTCGATCGCGGCCCGCGTCGAGATCGGCTTGCCCCAGCTTTCGGGCGTGGCGAGATCCTCTCGCACCGGCACGAAACGCAGCGTGAAGGCAGGACCGACCACCCGCCTGCCGCCCGGCGCGAGGGGCATCGGTCCGCTCATCCAGCTATGGCGGATGCCGCGCTTGAGCAGCATCGTCGTGATGGTCCCGGTCGTGATATTGCGCAGATCGTCGAGCGCGCCCATTCATCACCCCCAAAAACGGTCAGGCAGGTCCGAGGCCAATCTGCTCGTCGCGCCGCCGCAGATACATGATAAACGGTACCGACAGGAGCACCATCCACGCCTTGCCAAGGACCTGGCCGGCCAGGAATTCCAGGGACCCGAAGGCGAGCCACAGAAATATGATCGAATCGACGACGAGACCGACGATGCTCGAAGCGATCACCGCGGCGACGAAGCGACGTTCCTGCAGCGGCGTATAGACCGCAAGGTCGGCGAATTCGGAGAGCAGATAGGCTGCGACTGAGGCCGTCACCAGGGAGAGCGGAGCGACGAAACCGGATATGGCGCCGCCGATCAGGATCGCTGCGACCGCGGCGCCAAGCCCCAATCGCCGCTGCACCAGATCGCGCAGCACCAGCGCAACGCCCACCATCACCACGCCCGAAGGCGCCATCAGCCCCGGCGCCACCGGGACGAGACAGGGCCCGTCGCGGGTGCAGACGGTGCCGACATTGTAGATCATCCAGTTGGCGACCGGGATGGTCAGGCAGAACAGCCCGAAGAACAGCAAGCCCTCGGTCCGGCGGCGTGTCTCGATTCTCATTGCAAAATTCGCATATCCGATTGCCTTGGCGCGACCTTGAAGAGCCAGGCAAGGCGTCGCTCTACATCAGCGACGTGGGCAGCACAATCGGCGGCGCTAGTCCCATTTCGGAGACCAGGCCCAGTCCACAAGCCGACCGCCGGGACTAGCGAGGCTTGCGATTTCGGCCATCTCGGCATCGGTCAGGGAAAAATCAAAGATGGCGATATTCTCGGCGAGACGTTCAACCTTGCTGGTGCGCGGGATCGCCCCCACGCCCTGCTGGAGCAGCCAGCGCAGCGACACCTGCGCTCCCGTCTTTCCGTAACCATTGCCAATCCGTGTCAGCACGGAATCGCGCCTGGTGCTGCCTTTTGCAATCGGCGAATAGGCCACCGCCGCCATGCCATGCCTGCGGCAGGCGGCGATCACCTTCGACTGATCGAGATAGGGATGATACTCGAACTGATTGCAGACCAGGCGGTCGCCCGACAGCCGGCTTGCCTCCTCGATCAGCGCGACCGTGTAATTCGATACGCCGATATGGCGCACCAGGCCGTCGCGCTTGACGCCGACCAGCGCGTCGATTGTCGGGGCGAGCGGCAGTCCCTTGTTCGGCCAATGCAGCAGAAGCAGGTCGATCTGACCGAGGCGCAGCGCACCGAGCGATTCCCTCACCGACCGCACCAGCAGGTTCGGCGCGAGATTGTCGGGGGAAACCTTTGTGACGACGAACACCTCCTCGCGCCTGATGCCGGACGCGCGGATGCCCTCGCCCACTTCACGCTCGTTGCCGTACATCTGTGCGGTGTCAAAGTGCCGATAACCGAGGCGCACCGCCTGCTCGACCAGCCGCGAGCACTCACGCCCGCGCAATTCCCATGTACCAAGTCCAAGGGCAGGAAAGTGAGCGTCCTTGGCGTCAAGATACATCATGCGTCTTCAGCTATCCCATTTCGGCGCTTGCGCCGGGTTGACGATGCGGCCGTTTGGCTCGGCGAGATTGCGGATCTCGGTCATCTCGGAATCCGCCAGCATGAAGTCGAAAATATCGAGATTGGCCTTGAGCTTTTCGGGCGTCGCCGTGCGCGGAATCGGAATCACGCCTTCCTGGACGAGGAAACGCAGTGCGACCTGCGCTTCACTCTTGTTGTGGGTCTTGGCGATGCGGCCGAGCACCGCGTTGCCGGGGATACGGCCGCGACCGAGCGGACAATAGCCGGTCACCGAAATGCCGCGGCCCTTGCAATAGGCGAGGATGGTGCGGTGATCGACGAATGGATGCGCCTCGATCTGATTGTTGACGATCGGCTCGTCGGCGATCTTCTCGGCCTGTTCCAGAAGCGCGATCGTGAAATTGGCGACGCCGATGTGGCGGGTCTGCCCGTTCCGCTTCGCCTTGCACAGGGCGGGAATATAGACCGGCGGCGGAATATCCGGGTGCGGCCAATGAATCAGCAGCGGGTCCACATAAGCCAGATCGAGCCGCTTGAGACTGGCCTCAACCGAGGCTTCGAAATCGCCCGGCGCGAGATTGGTGTGGCGTACCTTGGTGGTGAGGAAGATTTCCTCGCGCGGCACCCCGGACTTGCGGATGCCCTCGCCGACCTCGGCCTCGTTGTCATAGAAAGCAGCGGTATCGATATGACGGTAACCCATTCTGAGCGCTGTGCTGACCGCCTCGACACAGACGTCGCCCTTCAGCGTCATGGTGCCGAGCCCGACCGCCGGAATCCGCGCCCCCTTGACCTCAACCATCGGAACCATGCCGCACGCCCCCAATTCGTCAATGGCGCGCGAGAATGCCGCGCCGGACGGTCTGTGCCAAGCGTGGCGAAAATCCCGCCGGGATAACTCGCCTGGCGCGACGCACCGCCAACCGCGGACCGCGCCATGCACGCGACCGGTAACGCAAGCGGCGTTGCGGCTGCAAGTCCTTGCGCGCGGCTAATGTTTCTTGTCGAGAACCGAAAACGCCACGTCCGGCGCACCCTCGATCACGCGCAGCAATGCGCGGGCGGGACCGCGCGGCGAGCGCTTGCCCTGCTCCCAGTTGCGCACGGTTTCGACCGGGACGCCGATACGCGCCGCGAATTCGGCCTGCGTCATGCGGACCGCGGCGCGAATCGCGCGAGCATAGGCCGCGTCGCCGCCGACCGGACCTGGAGCTGGGGGCGCGGCGAATTGCGGAAACCGGCTGGTCTCAGAGACGGTGCGCTCGCTGCCGTCGGCGAGGATCTCGACGATGCGGCCGTCGGCCTTGAGGCGCAATCTCAGATCAGGCTTGCTGTTCATGCACCGATGATCGGCGCAATCGTTCAATGAACCCTTAACGCTGAATGGACGCGCATCGCCGATTCTAGCGCGTCTTCTCGAAGATCTCGCGGCCGATCAGCATGCGGCGGATTTCACTCGTGCCGGCGCCGATCTCGTACAGCTTGGCATCGCGCAACAGGCGGCCGGCGGGGAATTCATTGATATAGCCGTTGCCGCCGAGTGCCTGGATCGCCTCCAGCGCAACTTGGGTTGCGCGCTCGGAGGCGAACAGGATCGCACCCGCCGCGTCCTCGCGCGTCGTGCGGCCTTCGTCGCACGCCTTCGCCACCGCATAGACGTAGGCCCTGGCCGCATTCATCTGCACATACATGTCGGCGATCTTGGCCTGCATCAGCTGGAAGCGGCCGATCGACTGGCCGAACTGCTTGCGATCATGGATATAGGGAATGACCACATCGATGGCTGCCTGCATCAGCCCGAGCGGACCTGCGGCGAGCACCACGCGCTCATAATCCAATCCCGACATCAGGATGTTGACGCCGTTGCCGACGGCGCCGAGCACATTTTCCTCCGGCACCTCGCAATCCTGGAACACGATCTCGCCGGTATCGGAGCCGCGCATGCCGAGCTTGTCGAGCTTCTGTGCGGTCGAAAAGCCCTTGAACTTCTTCTCCACGATGAAGGCGGTGATGCCGCGTGCGCCGGCGGTCGCATCGGTCTTGGCATAGACCACGATGGCATCGGCAAGCGGACCATTGGTGATCCACATTTTGGAGCCGTTGAGGATGTAACGGTTCCCCTTCTTGTCGGCGCGGGTGCGCATCGATACGACGTCCGAGCCCGAACCCGGCTCCGACATGGCGAGCGCGCCGACATGGGCGCCCGAAATCAGTTTCGGCAGATAGCGCTTCTTCTGGTCGGCGCTGCCATTCCTGCGGATCTGGTTCACGCAGAGATTGGAATGCGCGCCGTATGACAGGCCGATCGAGCCGGAAGCGCGCGAAATCTCTTCCATGGCCACGCAATGTTCGAGATAGCCGAGGCCGGCCCCGCCCCATTTCTCTTCGACCGTGATGCCGAGCAGCCCGAGCTCTCCGAGCTTCGGCCACAGATCGCGCGGGAATTCGTTTTTCCGGTCGATCTCGTCGGCGCGCGGCGCGATCTTGCTTTGCGCGAAGCGGCGCACGCTGTCACGCAGCATGTCGACATCCTCGCCAAGGCCGAAATCGAACCCGGTCCAGGCATTCGCAATCATGGGCCGCTCCTCCGAACGGAGTTTAGCCGGAGCTTTGTCCGCGCCCGTCCTGCGGCGCATCGGACGTATTCTCCATGCAGATCATGGTCGCGAGCATGCGCGCGATCAACTTCGATTGCGTGCCGGTCTCGGCGTCCACGTCCACCTCGACAATCGTCAGCGTTCGGCCTGAACGCAGAACCCGGCCCTTGGCAACGAAACGCTCGCCGACCGCCGGCGACATCAGATTGATCTTGAGTTCGACTGTCAGCGGCGCGGAACCCTCAGGCATCAGCGAATAGGCGGAAAAGCCCGCGGCCGTGTCGGCGAGCGCGGTCGTCACCCCACCATGCAGGAAGCCGCGCTGTTGGCACAGGTCCGGCCGCGCCTTCAGCGCCACCGCGCAGGCGCCCGGAGACAGCGCCGCGATCTCGCCGCCGATCAGCGTCATGAACGATTGCCGCGCAAAGCTTTCGCGCACGCGCGTTTCCCAATGCGGATTGCGGGGCTTGAACGCGCTCATCGGTCCCTCGCCTTGCCCTGAGGCTTGCACCCTTGATCCATACGGCAGCGTATGTTCCAATACGCGACCGTATGGAGGCAAGTCAAGCCCGATGGCGCGCAGGAAAGACGCGGTCACGAACGCCGCAGCCGCCCGCAGGGGCGCGCTGGATGCGGCGGCCTGGATTGCGGCGGGGCTCGATGTCCTCGCAACGGAAGGCATCGAGGCCGTCCGGATCGAACCGCTGGCGAAAGCCCTTTGCGTCACCAAGGGCAGCTTCTACTGGCACTTCGCCGCCCGCCGGGCCCTGATCGAAGCAATGCTGACGACGTGGTCCGCCGGACGCGTCGCCGCAATCCGCGAGCAGGCGCCGCGCGAGGGCGACCCGGCCAGCGCGCTGCGCCGCCTCGCCGAGCTTTATACGCGGCGCAGCAATGCCCGCGGACTTGCGATCGAGCTTGCGATCCGCTCGCTCGCCCGCAATGACGTGGCGGCGTCCCGCGCGGTGCAAGCGGTCGATGCTGAACGGCTGCATCTGGTCGCCGCCCTGTTCGAGCGGCTCGGCTGGCCGGCGCGCGAGGCTTCCGCGCGCGCCGTCATGGTTTATGCCTATCTGTTCGGGCAGAGCCTGCTCGATCCGAAATCGGTCTCGGCAATGGATACGGCGCTTGCGCTCGACACATTGCTGGCAGCCCCACTGCCCCAGTCCCGTTAAAGCGCGCGGAACACCAGCGTCGCGAAACTCAGGAACACGAAAAAGCCGAACACGTCCGTGATCGTGGTCACGAACACACCCGACGCCACCGCCGGATCGATCTTCAGATGGTTCAAGGTGAGCGGGACAAGAATGCCGAGGGTGGTCGCGAACATCACGGTCAGCACCATTGCTGCGCTCAGCACCATGCCGAGCTTGACGTTTCCAAAGATCAGTGCAGCGGCCGCTCCGGCCAAGATCGCAAGCGCACATCCATTGACAAGCCCGACCAGGCATTCACGGATGATGATCCGCACCCGATTTGACGAATTGAGCTCCTGGGTCGCGAGCGCGCGCACAGCCACAGTCAGCGCCTGCGTCCCGGCATTGCCGCCAAGAGCGGCGTTCACCGGCATCAGGAAGGCCACGGCCACCACCTGCGCAATCGTCGCCTCGAAAAACGAGATCACGGTCGCCGCGACAAAGGCCGTACCCATGTTGATAACAAGCCAGGGAAGCCGCAAGCGCGAGGTGACGAGAACGCTATCGGACAATTCCTCCTCGCCGGTCACGCCGCCGAGCGCCTTGATATCCTCTTCCGCCTCCTGCTGGATCACATCGACGATATCGTCGAAGGTGAGCACCCCGACCAGCCGGTCGTCCTCGTCGACGACCGGCGCAGCCACAAGATTGTATCGCTCGAACTGCCGCGCGACCTCTTCCTGGTCCTCGGTCGCGCGGACCCGCCGGCGCTCCTCGTCCATCAGCTCGACCACCGGCACCGGGCGCTTGGTCCGGAGCAGACGATCCAGGGCCACGGCGCCGAGGAATTTGCCGGACGGGCCCACAACGTAGAGTTCGTAGAAGCGGTCCGGCAGGTCGGCGGTTTCACGCATGTAGTCGATCGCCTGCCCGACCTTCCAGTCCGGCGGGACGGCGATGAACTCCGTCTGCATCCGCCGGCCGGCCGATTCCTGCGGATACAGCAGGCTGCGCTCGAGCGCGACGCGCTCGACCGGCGGCAGCTTGTCCAGAATTTCGACCTGCTCGTCGCGGTCGAGGTCTTCGAGAATATAGACGGCATCGTCGGAATCGAGTTCCCGAACCCCTTCCGCCACCGTTTCAGGCGGCAGCTCGTTGAGAATCTCCCCGCGAACCGTGGCGTCGACTTCGGTGAGCGCCGAGAAATCGAAATCCTTGCCCATCAGCTCGATGAGCTGCGAGCGCAGGTCCGAATCGAGCGCCTCGATCAAGTCGCCGGTATCAGCCTCGTGCAACCCGCCAACGAGATCGCGCAGGACCGCCGAGTCATGGTGGCGGACGGCATCGCTGACGCGATCCAGAAAATCCTGGCGAAGGGCGCCGGCTTCGTCGCGGAAAGCTGCCTCCGGCGGTCGCGTCTCGCTCATCTGGTCATGGTCGAGCATAAGCGCGCCGGTCAGTTACGGGTCAGGTCAGGCGGGCTTGTACGCGCTCCGATTTCCGCGCGCAAACGGACATTGGCAACGTGTGCCGCTACGTTGTGCATAGGACTTTCGCGCCCGAGCCGGTCGCACGCGATCCGCAGCGGCCCTTTCGTTCCCGGCCGGAGCGCCGATTCCCCCGATCTTTCTGCGTCATGATTGTCGATTCATTGACCGACAGATCGCAAAGCACTTCGCAGACGCCGAACGGACTCGGCTTACATAAAATTCTACACAATCGGGTGACCGGTCCTTAGGGGGCGCGGCCTAGGTTCCCGCGTGTTCTGCAACACCAAGTTCCACCCAGAACGACAGAGGACAGTCATGATCCGGAAGTTTCTCCGCGACGAATCCGGCGCCACGGCCATCGAATATGGTCTGATCGCTGCGGGCATTTCGGTCGCCATCATCGGCGTGGTCACCACGCTCGGTGAGAAGCTCGTCTCCACGTTCACCAGCGTGCAGGGCGCGCTGAAGTAAGCGTCGAATCACGGCGGCTAGACCAGACCGTGCTAAGGGGACTGCTTACCGTTGGGCAGTCCCCGTTTTTGCCCTGCCAATGGGCCACCCACGGCTCCCCTTCTGCGCCCAACCGTGCTCAGGGTTCGTCTTCCGGTCCGGGCGCAATTCGCGCCTGCTGCCAGGCGCTTGGAACTGCCTGCCAAACGGCCTGCAATCTCCAGCCAGACGATTGATCTCGTTTTCGCTTTTCGATTGGTGCGGCCGAGAGGACTCGAACCTCCACGGTGTTACCCGCTGCCACCTCAAGGCAGTGCGTCTACCAATTCCGCCACGGCCGCGTTTGGGTAAGCGCCGGATGTTCCGGCGTGAGGTGGGGCAGCATGTAACAAATGAAAATCCCAGCGACAAGGGCCGCGCGGGGGCTTTCCAGACCGACCGACAGCGCGGCTTTCAGCGCATATCCGGCGATTTCGGCAGGAGCCGCTTCACCTCGACCGCGATCCGGTTGCCATTGACCACCACGGTCCCCTCCGCCACCGGCATGTTGTTGGCGAGGATTTTCACGTCGTCGTCCTCGCCAGCATCGAGTTCGATGATGGCGCCGCGGCCAAGCCGCAGAACCTGATGGACGGGCATGATGCTCGTCCCGAGAACCACCGATATATCAAGCGAGACCTTGTCGAGCGTGGGCACGTGGCTATGTCCTTCCAGCCCTCCGAACGCCGGAGCGGCTTTCGCAGGTCACCATGCTATGGTGAATCAGTGGTTAACGCGCGCGATACACTCATCCCCGGCATGCCCGCCCGTCCCGGCAGCCCTGCGGTCGCATGGCGGGTCGAACCGGGGCTTTTGTCCTACGAGCACGCACTTGCCGCGATGAAGGCCCGGGTCGCCGATATCGCCGCCGGGCGCGCGGACGAACTGGTCTGGCTGGTCGAGCATCCCCCGCTCTACACCGCCGGAACCAGTGCGGCCGCCGGCGAGGTGCTGGATGCGCGCTTCCCGGTCCACGCGACAGGCCGCGGCGGCCAGACGACCTATCACGGACCGGGCCAGCGGGTGGTCTATCTGATGCTCGACCTGAAACGTCGGCGGCAGGACGTGCGCGCCTTCGTGGCGACGCTGGAGGAATGGATCATCCGCGCGCTCGCACATTTCAACGTGGTGGGCGAGCGCCGCGACGACCGCGTCGGGGTCTGGGTCCGCCGCCCGGACAAGGACGCGCAACCGGGCGAGGGCCACGAGGACAAGATCGCGGCCATCGGCATCCGGCTGAAGCGCTGGGTGTCGCTGCACGGCATCGCGATCAATGTCGAGCCGGACCTGTCGCATTTCGCCGGAATCGTGCCGTGTGGCGTGCGCGAGCACCGATATGGCGTGACCAGTCTGGTCGATCTCGGCCTGCCGGTGACGATGGACGATCTCGACGCCGCCCTGAAAGCGGAATTCGAGGGATTGTTCGGGCGTTCAGTGGCCGCCGTCCCCGCGAAAGCCGCAGTCCAAAGCCATCAAACCGGAATGTAGGTCCCGTCCTGCACGGCGACGGTCGTCAGGCGCTCGGCAGCACCGCAAAGCCTTTGTCGCCGCGCAGCGCCAGATCGGTCCCGGACGCCTCGTCCTGCTCGATGGACTCCACGACCGCGATCGGCGGCCCCTTGCGGCAGGCTTCGACCATGCCCGCGACCGCCTCGTCGCTGCCGGAGAACAGCGCCTCCACACTGCCGTCCCTTCGGTTGCGGACCCAGCCCTCGAGACCGCGGCCACGCGCCACGTGACGCGTCCAGTCGCGATAGCCGACGCCCTGCACACGGCCGCGAACGATGACGCGGCGAATGACGTGACCGCTCATTCCCTCACTCCGGGCGCAAAACGCGCCAGCGTTGCGATATAGTCTTCCGGCAAGCCGCAGTCGCGCGCCGCTTCGATCACTCCGGCGATATAGCCGGGACGCGGCAGCCCTTCCCGCGTCTCACAGCCGAGATAGACCAGCGCCTCCTTCGACTCGCCATCCTGCAGCACCGGCAGCGTGGCATGGCGATAGAGGCCGCCGGCGATGTCTTCATACTCGTCGAGTGCGGCAAGATCGCGAGGTCCGACCCGCCACAGAACACCGTGCACATCCTGACCGGGCGCAGGAATCACCGAGGCATAGCCGTTCGCCATGATGATGAAACGGTAGCCGCGCAAGACCGCCCTGCCGGCCTCGCGCGCGGTCGGACAGCGCGCTTGCATCGGCCCGCGGCTCATGTTCGAGCCATAGGCAAAGTACAGCATCACGCGGTCGGCTCGCTGGCGTGCAGTTCGGACGGCTGCAATGCGGCCCAGGCCGAGTACCAGATCATCAAGAGGAGCGGCGCGATCGTGAATGCCGACAGCACTGCGACGGTCACGTCCTGCGCGGCAGCGGGGGGACCCGCGACCAGATTGAACAGGAACACGAAAGGATAGATCAGGGTGCCGATCGACGCCGGCAGCCATGGCGCGGCCGCGCCCGCGGTCGTGTCGGTGAATTGCAGGACCAGCATGACCGACAACAGCACGATCGCAATCACAGCGATCAGCGCGACCGCGGTCACGCCAAGGACGCTGCGCTCCGCGTTACGCAATCGCTTCGCCGTCAATGCGAACCAGAACCACAGCAGAGCCAGCTGGGTCACGAC
Source organism: Hyphomicrobiales bacterium (assembly GCA_044506365.1). GTDB lineage: Bacteria > Pseudomonadota > Alphaproteobacteria > Rhizobiales > Xanthobacteraceae > Pseudorhodoplanes. The sequence goes on along the minus strand of JBIQKQ010000106.1, from coordinate 2,105 downwards.
GAAAGGCCAGATGCCAAGCACTGCCGTGATGGCCGGCGCAGTCAGCATGTTCGAGAGAATGGCACCGATCGCGAGCCCGATCAGAGCGCGGCTATAGGGTCCCTGATCCAGGTCGCCAGACGGCGTCAGCGATTCGAGAAAATTCATGCAGCCATGGTCGCACGGCGATGCGCGGACGCCAATGCGGCCCCTGCATGTCGCGGCTACTTGGGCATCACCTTGTCCACGGGACGCACGCCATCGCGGTCAATCATGGTCTCGAAGTCTTCCGGCCCGGCATCCTCGAGGTCTTCGTCATGAACGGGATGCTGCGGGTTGTCCCCGTCGGGGGACGGACTGATGCCACCGTGGGAAACATCGGCCGGCACTTCGGGAAGCGAGTCCGGGCGGTCCGGACGGGGATCCTGCCGGCGCAGGTCGTCCGGCATCACCGGCGGGGATAGCGGCGGCTTGCGTTCTGCCATGTCTTGCTCCGCACAGGGTTCCCAAGGAAAACGGCGGCGCAAAGCCGAGGTTCCTTCATACTCTGTCGGATTGCGGCAGCGTCGGAAAAAGCGTCAGGCAAACTCCATGATCACCGCGTCAACCGCGAGACTGTCGCCCTTCTTGGCATGGATCTTCTTCACGGTGCCGTCGCGCTCGGCCCGCAGCACGTTCTCCATCTTCATCGCCTCGACCACCGCAAGCGTCTCGCCCGCCTTCACCTCCTGCCCTTCGGTGACCGCGATCGAGACCACGAGACCCGGCATCGGACAGAGCAGCGCCTTGCCGGTGTCGGCGGTCTTCTTCACCGGCATCAGCCGCGCATAGGCGGCTTCGCTCTCGGTGTAGACATAGGCCCGCGCCTGCACGCCGCGGTGCGCGAGATCGAAACCGTTCGGCATCGGGCTGACCTGAACCGCGACCGGCTTGCCGTTCACCGTGCCGGACCAGACGGGCTCGCCAGGCTTCCAGTCCGATTGCAGCGTGTGGACATCGGCCGGCCCATCGCGGAACGCGACCTCAATGGCGCCGTTGGCGCGCGTCACGTCGAGCCTGTACTCCACCTCGTTCAGCCAGACGGCGCGATGGCGCTCGCGCGTCACCAGGCGGTGGGGCATCTGCCCGGAAATTCTGCGCTTCCTTTCGCCGAGCACATGGTCGATCGCGGTCGCGACCGCGGCCAGCACATGCGCGGTCTCGCCTTGCGGTGCCACGCCGTGGAAGCCGTCCGGAAACTCCTCGGCGATGAAGCCGGTGGAAAGCCGGCCGGCACGCCAGCGCGGATGCGCCATCAGCGCGGAAAGGAACGGAATATTGTGGCGGATGCCTTCGACATAGAAGGCGTCGAGCGCATCGGCCTGGGCGTCGATCGCGGCTTCGCGCGTCGGCCCGTGCGTCACGAGCTTGGCGATCATCGGATCGTAATAGAGCGAAATCTCGCCGCCCTCGTACACGCCCGTGTCATTGCGAACCGTGATGCCGTCCTTCTGCGACTCCGCCGGGGGGCGATAGCGCACCAGCCGCCCGGTCGAGGGCAGGAAGCCGCGATAGGGGTCCTCGGCATAGACGCGGCTCTCAACCGCCCAGCCGGTGAGTTTCACGTCGCTCTGCTTGATGGCGAGCGTCTCGCCCGCCGCAACGCGGATCATCTGCTCGACCAGATCGATGCCGGTGACAAGCTCGGTCACCGGATGCTCGACCTGCAACCGGGTGTTCATTTCGAGGAAATAGAATGAGCGGTCCTGGCCCGCGACGAATTCCACGGTGCCGGCGGAGTCGTAGCCCACCGCCTTTGCCAGTGCGACCGCCTGCTCGCCCATCTTCCTGCGTGTCGCCTCATCGAGCAGCGGCGACGGCGCCTCCTCAATCACCTTCTGATTGCGCCGCTGGATCGAGCACTCGCGCTCGCCGAGATGAATGACATTGCCGTGCTTGTCGCCCAGCACCTGAATTTCGATGTGCCGCGGATCGACGATGAATTTCTCCACGAACACGCGGTCATCACCAAACGAGGATTTCGCCTCCGATCGCGCGCGCGCAAAACCTTCTGCGACCTCGGCGCGCGAATAGGCGATGCGCATGCCCTTGCCGCCGCCGCCGGCCGAGGCCTTGATCATCACCGG
>JBIQKQ010000105.1:0-12420 GCA_044506365.1 Hyphomicrobiales bacterium | reverse complement strand
CTTCAGGTCGAGCGCGAGCGGATCGAACGCATACCAGCGCAGGAAGCGCGTGTGCTGTTCGGTGACATGACCGAACAGCACATGCAGCGCGAACCAGACCGTCAGGTTGAGAATGACGCCGACCACGGCCGCAGTGATCGCCGCCAGCGCACCGGTCAGCTTGCGGTTGGATCGCAATTGCTCGACGAACGGCGCGCCGGCGAAGATCCAGAACATCGCCGCACTGAACGTTACCCACGTCGTCATCGCGGCGGCGGTCACGCCGGCAGTCATCGGCGAGAACGGCGCGGCGTCGCGATAGCCCGCGAGGAAGCCGACGAATTGCGTGACAAGAATCAGCGGTCCCGGCGTTGTCTCTGCAAGGCCAAGACCGTCGACCATTTCGGCGGCGGTCATCCAGCCCTGATTATCGACAGCCTCCTGCGCCATATAGGCGAGCAGCGCATATGCGCCGCCAAAGCTCACGGTCGCGAGCTTGGAGAAAAAGGTGCCGACCGTAACCAGCACATGGTGCGGTCCGAGCAGCAGGACGGCGATCGCAACCGGCGTCCACCAGGCGACGAGTCCGACCACGGTCGCGGTCGCAGCCTGGCGCCAGCGCCTCGCAGCCGGCGGTTCGTAGACCCCATCGACCGTGATCGCGAGCCATTGCGGCGCGCGCCGTGCGACCAGGTAGCCGACGAGGGCGGCGGCCATCACGATCAGCGGAAATGGCAGGGCCAGAAAGAAAATGCCGATAAAGGCCGCGGCCGCGATGGTCCTCAGCAGATGGGTCTTGAGCGCCCGTTTGCCGATGCGGACCAGCGCCTCCACCACGATCACCAGCACGGCCGCCTTGATGCCGAACAGCGCGCCGTCGATCAGCGGCATGCCCTGGCCAACCGCGTAGATCAGGCTCAGGCCAAGCATCAGGAGGGCGCCCGGCAGCACGAACAGGACGCCGGCCACGATCCCGCCGCGCACGCCATGCATCAGCCAGCCGATATAGGTCGCGAGCTGTTGCGCCTCCGGACCCGGCAGCAGCATGCAGAAATTCAGTGCATGCAGGAAGCGCGGCTCGTCGACCCACTTCTTCTCGTCGACCAGGATGCGATGCATCAGCGCGATCTGGCCGGCCGGTCCACCAAAGCTGAGGCAGCCGATCTTGAACCAGACGCGCAGCGCGTCGGCGAAGGTCGGTGTCTCGGACACGGGCGCCGCCTGTCCGATTGTCGTCATGTCAGGCGGCTTTTGCGGGCCAGTTGTGACGCTCGGAGGATGCGAACCGCAGCCACGCGAACAATGCATCGTAAACGGAAAATCCGCGCTGCAGCAGGCCGTGATCGTCATCCTGCGCAAGCGCCGACAGACCGAGCGATACGGCGTGCAGCCCGGCCGCTTCCGGCGCGAGATCGGGTCTTGCGGTGTCCGCACCGCGCACGATCAGGGCAAGACGCGCAAGCGAGGGTTCGCCTTCCAGCCCGAACACCCTGAGCATGGTATCGAACGAACAGCGCTCACCCTCATGCGAGAGATCGACCCCTTCGATATCGAACGGCACCGCGCCACTGTCGCGCGCGACGTTCGCGACCTGCGGCGGATCGACGAACAGGATCCGCGCCTGCGGGTCGATGAAGCGGCGGATCAGCCAGGGGCAGGCGATGCGGTCGATTTTCGGGCGCCGGCGCGTGACCCAAAGGCTCGGCATATCCGGCGCGAATGCGCGGACCGCCGCCCGGTCGATCAGGGGGAGTCCCGCGGCCTTCCAGGCTTCGTGGCCGCCCTCGAGGACCCGCGCGTCGAGGCCGCGTGCCCGCAGCTGGGCTGCCGCCATCTGGCTCCTCTGGTGCCCGTGAGCGCAGGCGACGGCGATGGTTCCGCAATCGCGGGCGACGCCCCACGTCACCACATCATCCGGGTCGCGCAGGACCGCACCCGGCAGGAGACCATTCGATGATGCGACGGCTTCGGGCTTGCGGACGTCGACGATCAGGGGAGCGTCTGCCGTCCCGATTTTCCGCCACAACTGATCCGGCGAGATAAAAAAATGCAAAGGCATGCGCCTCCTCCATCCAGCGAAGGAGACGGTGCTTGGGCCTTGCGAGCCTTTGAAGGCGGGGCGACCGTCACAGGCCCCGCGCCGCTGAGACTAGTGCCGCTGCCCGGGACTTGCAATGACGGGCATGCGGGCATTCCTGCAGCCGTCTCGCGCTAATCGTCGGACTTCGGTACAGAGATGGGATGACCTCCGGCGCGCATGATCCCGATTCCGAGCAGACGCGCGCCCGACTGACCGGCATTGGCCTGATGTGCGGTGCGGTGCTGTCCTTCGCCTGCCTCGACGCGACCGCAAAATATCTCAACGGCTACATGGATACCCTGCAGGTGGTCTGGGCGCGCTATACCGGCGCCTTCGTGCTGGCGCTGTTCATCTTCAATCCGGTTTCGCGCCCCGGGCTGATGCGCACCCGGCGGCCGGTCCTGCAGATCGTGCGCTCGGCCATGCTGCTCGGCTCGACCATCACGAATTTCCTGGCCTTCCGCTATCTGCAGCTCGATCAGGCGCTGGCGATACTATTTTCGACGCCGTTCATGGTGGCGATCCTTGCCGGTCCGGTGCTTGGCGAATGGATCGGCTGGCGGCGCTGGATCGCGATTCTGGTCGGTTTTGCCGGCGTGTTGCTGGTGACGCGGCCGGGCGTGGGCGGCGTACACTGGGCCGCGCTCTATTCGGTCGCGAGCGCGGGATTTTACGCGCTCTATATCGTCGCCACCCGCGTGCTGTCGAAGAGCGACACCAGCGACACCACGCTGTTCTACTCCAATCTGGTCGGTGCGGTCGCGATGGTGCCGGTGCTGCCTTTCGTATGGCAGACCCCGAGCGATCCCTTCGTCATCTTCCTGATGGTGGCGTTCGGCGCCTTCGGCAGCTTTGGCCACTACCTCCTGATCGTCGCCCACCGGCTGGCGCCGGCTTCGGTGCTCGCACCGTTCATGTACACTCAGCTCGTGTGGGCGACTGGCTTTGGCTACTTCGTGTTCGGCGATATCCCGACGAGCTGGACGCTTGCGGGCGCTGCGGTCGTGATCGCATCCGGGCTCTACCTTCTGCATCGTGAAAGGGTGCGCGGGACGGCGTGAGCCCTGCGTTTTTGACGTTTTTCCCGATGCCGCCGCCCTGCTATGCTCCGCTCAAACGCGCGGTGGAAAGCTTTAAGGAAGACAATGCTGGACAAAGCCAATAACCCAAAGCCCGGCCTGAATGACGATATCGGAGAGGACAAGAGGCTCGAATTGTACCGCCTGCAGGTGCTGCTGCGGCAGGCGGAACAGCGCGCCTACGACCTGTTCCTGCAGAATCTGGTCAAGGGCACGAGTCACCTGTCGCTCGGGCAGGAAGCCATTGCGGCCGGTTTTGCCGCCGCCATGAAGCCGGGCGATCTCAGCTTCTGTACCTATCGCGGTCATGCCCACACCCTGGCGCGCGGAGTTCCGGTGGAAGAGGTGCTCGGCGAATTGATGGGCCGCGATAACGGCCTGATGCGCGGCAAGGGTGGCTCCATGCATTTGACCTCGGTCGAGCATGGGGTGATGGGCTCATATGCCATCATCGGCGCGCATCTGCCGATCGCCTGCGGCGCAGCCTGGCGCGCGCAATACAAGGGCCACGGCGATGTGTCGGTCTGCTTCTTCGGCGACGGCACCACCAATATCGGCGCATTCCACGAGGCGCTGAATTTTGCCGCGGTCTGGAAGCTTCCGGTGATCTTCGTGTGCGAGAACAACCACTATATGGAATACACGCCGATCGGTGACGTCACGGCAGTGCCGCATCCGGCGGCCGACCGCGCCTCGGCTTACGGCCTTGAGCGCATCATCGTCGACGGCAATGATGCCGACGAGGTTTATCGCACCGCGATGGCCGCCTACGCGAAGGCCCGCAGCGGCGAGGGGCCCTCGCTGATCGAATGCATCACCTATCGGCACAGCGGGCATTCGCGCGCAGATCCCGCGAAGTATCGCCCCGAGGGCGAACTGGAAAAATGGAAGGAGCGCGATCCGATCAAGATCTATCGGGAGCGGCTGCTCGAATTCGGCATCGACCCCGACGTGATGAAGGGTATCGATGACGGCATCATGCGCGAAGTCGATGAGGCGACCGAGACATGCAAGGCGGCGCCACCGCCTCCGTATGACATCATCCACACCGACGTCTATGCCGACGGGGGCTTCGCATGGCGGAACTGACTTATCGCGACGCTGTCGCACGCGGCATCGCGCAGGAAATGTCGCGCGACCCCGATGTCGTGTTCCTGGGCGAGGACGTGGCGAAAGCCGGCGGCGTGTTCAAGGCGACCGTCGGTTTGTACGAGCAGTTCGGCCCCTTGCGCGTGCGCGACACGCCGATCTCCGAACAGGCGATCCTCGGCGCCGCTATGGGCGCGGCGATGACCGGGCTGAAGCCGATTGCCGAGATCATGTTCTCGGACTTCATCGCGGTGTGCTTCGACTATATCGCGAATGAATTTCCCAAGAGCCGCTACATGACCAACGGGCAGGTGAAATGCCCGCTGGTGGTGCGCACCGGCAACGGCGCAGGCTCGCGGTTCGGCGCGCAGCACTCGCAGAGCGTCGAGAACTGGTGCATGATGATTCCGGGACTGAAGGTGGTTGCGCCGTCCAATCCGCGCGACGTGATCGGCCTTCTTGCCGCCGCGGTGCGCGATCCGGACCCTGTGATCTTCTTCGAGCACAAGTCGCTGTATCCCACCAAGGGTGAGGTGCCGGACGGCGAAATTGTCGACACCCTCGGCACGGCAAAGATCGTGCGGCCCGGCAAGGATGCGACCATTCTCGCGCTTGCGCTGATGGTGCCGCGCGCGATCGAGGCGGCGGACCGGCTCAAAACGGAACACGGCATCGACTGCGAGGTTGTCGACGTGCGCTCGCTGGTGCCGCTCGACATGCAGACCATCCTCGGCTCGGTCGGGCGCACGCACCGATTGTTCACGGTGGAGGAAAATCCGCGGCTGTGCGGCTGGGGCGCGGAGATCGTATCGATCGTCGCCGACGAGGCTTTCTACGATCTCGACGGGCCACCGGTACGGATCACGACGCCGCATATTCCGCTGCCCTCCGCCGATCTGCTGGAGGATGCGGTGTTGCCGACGGTCGATCGCATCTCGGAAACGGTGCGGCGGTCGCTGGAGAGTTAGGCAAGCGTTCATGCGCCAGCCAAAGCCACGCCCCGCCACCTATGCCGACATCGAGGCGTTGCCTCCGAACATGGTGGGAGAGATCATCTTCGGCGTGCTGCATGCTCATCCCCGGCCGGCGCCGCGGCATGGCGTGGCGTCCGGGCGCCTGCAGACTGAACTAACATTCCCGTTTGACTACGGTCGCGGCGGTCCGGGCGGGTGGATATTCATTGTCGCGCCGGAATTGCATCTCGGGCCGCATGTGGTCGTACCTGACATTGGTGGCTGGCGGCGCGAGCGGTTGACGCCGTTTCCCGAAACCGCGTTCATCGAAACGCCGCCGGACGGGCTGTGTGAGGTTCTTTCACCATCGACGCAGCAGGTCGACCGCACTGACAAGCTTGCCGTTTATGCGAGTTACGGTGTGAGCCATTGCTGGTATGTCGACCCGATCGCCCGCACGCACGAAGTGCTCGCATTGACCGGTGACAAATGGCTTCTTGCCGCCACGTTCAAAGACGACGATCCGGTCTGTGCGCCGCCCTTTGAAGCGCACACGTTCGCGCTTGACGTCCTGTGGGTGCCAGGGCCGGACACCTCCATCGCTGGACAGTAGCGAGAACATAACCGTCAGGGAAACACACCAAGGGAACGCCATGTACGAAAACCTGCTCGCCAATGTTCCAACCGATCTCTGGATCGGCGGCAAATGGCGCAAGGCATCCGACAATGCGCGCTTCGACGTGATCGACCCCGCGACCGAGCGCAAGGTCGCCTCGGTCGCAAGCGCCACCGTTGATGACGCGATCGCCGCGCTCGATGCGGCGGAGGCGGCATTCCCCGCCTGGGCCGCAAAAAAGCCGCGCGAGCGCGGCGAGATTTTGCGCAAGGCGTTCGAACTGATCATGCGCGACGCCGAGCGTCTGGCGAAGCTGATTACCGTCGAGAACGGCAAGGCGCTGCCGGATTCGCGCGGCGAAGTCGCCTACGCCGCCGAATTCTTCCGCTGGAATGCCGAGGAAGCGGTGCGCAATCTCGGCTCGTTCTCGACCGCACCGGCTTCTGGTGCGCGCATCCTCGTGCAGCACAAGCCGGCCGGGATCGCGGTGCTGGTCACGCCGTGGAATTTCCCCGCCGCGATGGCGACCCGCAAGATCGGCCCCGCGCTCGCCGCCGGCTGCCCGGTGGTGCTCAAGCCGGCCTCCGATACGCCGCTGACCATGCTGGCGCTGATGCCGATTCTGGAGGAAGCAGGCGTGCCGGCAGGCGTGGTGAACGTCATCCCGTCGCGTTCCTCCGGCAAGGTGGTCGGCGCCATGCTGCATGATCCGCGCGTGCGCGTCGTCTCCTTCACCGGCTCGACAGAGGTCGGTCGCGTGCTGCTGCGGGAAGCCGCCGACAACATCATCAAGCCGGCCATGGAGCTTGGCGGCAACGCGCCCTTCATCGTGTTCGAGGACGCGGACATCGATGCCGCCATCGAAGGCGCGATGATTGCCAAGATGCGCAACATGGGCGAGGCCTGCACCGCGGCGAACCGCTTCTATGTGCACGAGAGCGTGCATGACGCGTTTGCCGAGAAGCTGACGGCGAAGATGAGTTCGCTGAAGATGGGCAACGGCCTCGACGAGGGTGTCAATCTCGGGCCGCTGGTCAACAAGGAAGGCCGCGACAAGGTGATCGAGCTGGTCGAGGACGCGGTGAACAAGGGCGCCAAAGTGCTTACCGGCGGCACGACGCCGGACGGCACCGGCTTCTTCTATCCGGCGACCGTGCTCACCAATGTGCCGGATTCGGCCAAGATGCTGACCGAGGAAATCTTCGGACCGGTCGCATCGATCCAGACCTTCACATCGGAGGACGAGGTGATCAGGCGTGCGAACGACACCGAATACGGTCTCGTCGCCTATCTCTACACGAAGGATATCGGCCGCGGCATGCGCGTGTCAGAGCAACTCGATTTCGGCATGATCGGGCTCAACCGCGGGCTTGTCTCCGATCCGGCGGCGCCATTCGGCGGCATGAAGCAGTCCGGCATCGGACGCGAGGGCGCGCATGACGGGCTGATGGAATTTCTCGAGACGCAATATGTTTCGGTGAGCTGGTGAAAAATCATTCGTCGTCCCGGCCGAGCGAAGCGAGAGCCGGGACCCATACTCCGGGGCCTTTCTTGAGCACACTGCGTATGGGTCCCCGCCTTCGCGGGCACGACCGGCGATGTGAGGTAAGCGGATGGATGTACTGATGCCGCAGCTCGGCGAAACCGTCGCCGAGGGCAAGATCACGAAATGGTTCAAGCGCGCGGGCGATACCATCGCGCCCGGCGACAACCTATTCGAGATCGAGACCGACAAGACCTCGATGGAAGTGCCGGCGACGGTCGGCGGCACGCTCTCGGCGGTGAATTTTCAGGTCGGCGAGGTGGCGAAGGTCGGCGCTGTCGTTGCGGTGATCCTCGGCGAGGGTGAGGTGGCGCAACCTCAAACGGCGCCGAAGGCGCAGGCTGCGGCATCTCCACCATTCGTCCCCGCGAAAGCGCAGACCCAAGGCCATGACCTGGATTCCCGCTTTCGCGGGAATGAACGGAGTGCGGGGCGGCCGGCAGAGATGGATCCCTTTCGCGAGGTCCGCACGCCGGACCGTAATTTCGGTCCGGCCCGGATCGCGGGCGGGGTCACCGTCACGCCGCTGGCGCGCCGGCTCGCGGGCGAAAACGGCATCGACCTGTCGCGTGTCACCGGTTCCGGTCCGCGCGGCCGCATCGTCGCGCGCGATGTCGAGGCGCGGATTGCCGAGGCTCCGGCGCGCTCAGCGCGCGGCGCAGAACCATCGGCATCGGACATTCTCGCGCTCTACCGCGATGTGCCGTTCGAGGAAGCGCCGCTCGATGGCATGCGCAGCACCATCGCGGCGCGGCTGACCCACGCCAAGCAGACCATCCCGCACTTTTATCTCACCGCCGATGTTACGCTCGATGCGTTGCTGAAGGTCCGGGCCGACGCCAATGCAGCGGCGCCCGAAGGCGCGGGCGCCTACAAGCTTTCGGTGAACGACTTTGTCATCAAGGCGCTGGCGCTGGCGCTCAAGCGGGTGCCCGCGGCGAATGCCGTATGGGCGCAGGATCGCATCCTGCGTTTTACCCGTGCAGATATCGGCGTTGCCGTCGCGCTGGAAGGAGGCCTGGTCACGCCGGTGCTCCGCGATGCGGACAGCAAGTCGCTCAGCGCGATCTCGAACGAAATGCGATCGCTTGCCGAGCGGGCGCGCGACAAGAAGCTGAAGCCGGAAGAGTACTACGGTGGCGTCAGCGCCGTCTCCAATCTCGGCATGTATGGCGTGCGCGATTTCTCCGCCATCATCAACCCGCCGCAGTCAAGCATTCTCGCGGTTGGTGCGGCGCAGCGGCGCCCGGTCGAGGGCGAGGATGGCAGAGTGCGCTTCGAGAACCAGATGACGGTGACGCTATCCTGCGATCATCGTGTCATCGATGGCGCACTTGGCGCACAACTCCTTTCCGCGCTGAAGAGCTATCTGGAACAACCCGTGACCATGCTGGTGTGATCTTCGTGGAGCAGCTTGCCTTCCTCACCTTTGCCATCGTGCTGATGGTCGCGGTGATCTCGCCGGGCCCGGCGATCGCCGCGCTCGTCTCGCGCATCATTGCGCGTGGTACGGACGGTATCGCCGCGTTCTGCGCCGGACTGGTGCTCGGTGATCTCATCTGGCTTTGCTGCGCGATGTTCGGTCTCGCTGCGCTCGCCGCCCTGTTCCAGCCGGTGTTCCTGATCGTCAAATATGTCGGCGCGGCTTATCTTGTGTTTCTTGCCTGGAAGCTGTGGCGCGAGTCCAGCGCGCCGGTGAAAGCGGAGCCGCTGCGTGGACAAGGCCGGCAACTGTTCGGCGCGGCGATGCTGATCTCGCTCGGCAACCCGAAAATCATGCTGTTCTATCTCGCGCTGATGCCGACCGTGATCGACCTGACGCGGCTTACCCTCGTCGACATGGTGGAGCTTGCCGTCATTGTCACCGTAGTCGTGAGCGCGGTGCTGGCCGGCTATGTCATCCTCGCCGCACAGGCGCGCCGCCTGTTCACATCGCCGCGTGCATTGCGAACGGTCAACCGGACCGCAGGTCTTGCGATGGCAGGCGCCGCCGCGGCTATCGTTGTGCGCAACTGATCGGTTACGGCAGGCGCAGCAGCACCGGGATCACGCCGGTTTCCTGCAAGTGCTCGAAAAGTTCAGCGAGTGGTACGGCCAGAAGAAACACCAGCGCATCCGCGAAGGTCATCAGCACGCGGGGCGGCCGGATGGTCAGCGTCGGCTCGTCGTGCCAGAGTTTCGGATTGGGCAGGAAGCGCGGCACGCGCGCGAGATAGCAGCGATAACTGTCGCCATAACGCGCGACGAGCACCTCCTCTTCCTGCCGGACCACGACGTAGAACACCATCCATGCGAGAGCCGCACAGATCACGCCGAGGACCATGCTGCCGACCTGCATACCGACCCCGGCAGCGCCCAAGAAGGAGAAAAAATACAGCGGATTGCGCATGACCGAATAGGGGCCGGTCTGCACGAATTCCTCGATCTTGCGTCCGCCGATATAAAGCGAGGACCAGGTCCGCCCCAGGATGCAGGCCACGATCAGCACGATACCCAGCCATTCGATCATTTCGTGCAGGGTCTCGCCGCTCGGATAAATCGACGCCGTAACGGCAAAGACAAACACGCCGACCGCGACAACGGCGTAAAGGACGATCTTGCGGACCGCCTGGACAGTATGGATTTTCATGGGCCGAAGATTCTGATGCGCCGATAGAGATCATCGATTTTGCGGACCGGGCACCGCTGGTATAGATCAATTGCGGCCGAAACCGGCCGTTGCTCTTTGACCGACATCAATGCGAACGGAGAATGAAATGGCAGCCGACAAGCCTGAGGTGTTGCTGATCGGACAGCCCAAGCCGGTCATTGTCGGCGGGATCGAGCCGTTTGCGACCGTTCATATACTCAACGAGGCCAAGGATCAGGACGCGTTCATCAAAGAGGTCGCGCCACGTATTCGTGGCATCGCCATCGCCTATACCGCAAACAAGATAGACGGCGCGTTCATGTCGCGATTTCCAAACCTGGAAATCGTGTCGAGCTTCGGCGTCGGTTACGATCATGTCGACGCGAAATGGGCGGGTGAGCACGGCATTATCGTGACCAACACGCCGGACGTGCTGAACGAGGAGGTCGCCGATACCGCACTGGGGCTGCTGCTGTGCACCGTGCGCGAATTTCCGCAGGCAGACCGCTATGTGCGCGCCGGCAAGTGGCCGCAGGGCGCCTACCGGCTGACTCCGGCGACGCTGCGTGACCGCACCGTCGGCATGGTCGGCATGGGGCGCATCGGCAAGGCGATCGCGCGCAGGCTCGAGGCGTTCGGCGTGCCGGTGGTCTATCACTCACGCAATCCGCAGGCCGGCGTCAGCTACAAATACTATCCGAGGCTGATCGACATGGCGCGCGACGTCGACACCCTGATGGTGATCGTTCCCGGCGGCGCTGCGACTAAAAATCTGATCGACGCCGAGGTGCTGAAAGCACTCGGCCCGAACGGCATTCTGATCAACATGGCGCGCGGCTCGGTGGTGGATGAGCAAGCGCTTATCAAGGCGCTGAAGGAGCGCACGATCATGTCGGCCGGGCTCGATGTCTTCGTCAACGAACCGCAGGTGCCGCAGGAACTGATCGAGATGGATCACGTCGTGCTGTTTCCGCATCTCGGCTCGGCGTCGGTTTCGACTCGCAAGGCGATGGACCAGCTCGTGGTCGACAATCTGGCCTCGTGGTTTTCCGGCAAGGGTCCGCTAACCCCCGTGGCCGAAACGCCGTTTCCGGCGAAGACGCCGGCGTGATTTCGCCACAAGGGCTGTGCTAGAACCGCCTCGCAACCTGCGGCGAGGGCCTGATGCGTCGGCTGTTTCTGTGTTTGTGTCTGGCCCTGGTTCAGGCCGAAGCGCTCGCGCAGACGCCCGATCCGCAGGCGCCTGAGGCGGCCGCCGATACCGCGAGGGCCGTCGCAGGCGTATGGGAATTGTCCAATTCCGATCGCGACCGCGTCTGCAATCTGACCTTCAAGTCCGAACCGTCGCGAATCGGGTCGCGGCTCGAATTCGATCCCGCCTGTGGCGATGCCATTCCGCCGCTGAAGCAGGTCGAAGGCTGGACGCTTGCGAACCAGACTCTGAAGCTGGTCGATGGGCGCGGCCGCGCCGTCTTCGAATTTACCGAGGTCGAGGTCGGCATGTTCGAGGGCGAGCGCAAGGATGAGGGTCTCTATTTCCTGCAGACGGCAGCCTCGGCCGCGGTTTTCGCGCCCAAACGCTCGGTGGACGACCTCGCCGGGGAATGGTCGATGGTGAAGGCCGACAAGCCGGTCTGCGCGCTGGACTTCAGCAGGACGGCGACCAAGGGCTTCGACGAATACCGTCTGACAATCCGGCAGCCCTGCGATCCCGCGATGACCCGGCTCAACCCGAATGTGTGGCGGCTGGACAAGGGCGAACTCGTGCTCGCCTCGCCCAACGGTCAGGTTTGGCGCTTTGAAGAGCGCGAGCCCAAGAAATGGTCGCGGGTGCCGGAAGGCGCTGATCCGGTCGTACTGCAGAAGAAGTAGCGGCGGTCCTGTCGAATTGGATCGCGGATTCGTTCCGCTCACCGGACAAAAGCCGACCGCATCAAATCAGCCGCAGGCCCTTCAAGCTTGCATGCCCGTCCTTGCCGACGATGATGTGGTCATGCACGGAAATGCCGAGCGGCTTTGCCACCTCAACGATCGACTGCGTCATCTGGATGTCCGCGCGTGACGGCGTCGGATCGCCCGAGGGATGATTATGCACGAGGATGATCGCGGTCGCCGACAATTCGAGCGCACGCTTGACCACCTCGCGCGGATAGACCGGCGTGTGGTCCACCGTGCCGGTCTGCTGCAACTCGTCGGCGATCACCTGGTTGCGCTTGTCGAGGAACAGCACGCGAAACTGCTCCTTCTCGGCGAAGGCCATCGTGGTGCGGCAATATTCGAGCACAGCCGACCACGACGACAGCACGGGGCGCTTCTTGACCTTGCCGCGCGCCAGCCGGCCGGCCGCCGCATGGACAATCTTGAGATCCGTGATCGCAGCCTCGCCGATGCCCTTGAGCTCGGCCAGCCGCTGCGGCGGGGCCGCCAGAACCTCGGCAAAGGAGCCGAACCT
>JBIQKQ010000104.1:0-12591 GCA_044506365.1 Hyphomicrobiales bacterium | reverse complement strand
ACCTGCCATGGCGCTATGGGCTGAAGGGATCGCGCTACGTCAGCAAGGCGTTTCCCGCACCGAAGACAGACACAGCCAAGCGTAGCAGCGAAACGCGGCGCCGGCGCACGCCCACGGCTGAATCGGATCAGCCCTAGCCCTTCACATCCTTGATGTCGGTGAAGGCGATGCCGGGCGCCCGCTCGCGGGTGTAATCGAGATTGAACTGGTTGCGCGCAAGGAAGACCGGATCACCGTCGAGGTCGTCGGCAACGCTCGAGGCATTGTTCTTCACGAAGGTTTCGAACGCCTTCGGATCGCCGGGGGAACCGCCTTTGCCGTCCGGCGCGATCCAGCGCGCCAGCGTGAATTCGCTAACGTCCCAGCTCACCTCGAGCCCGTATTCGTCCTTCAGCCGAACGCGCAGCACGTCGAGTTGCAGCGGACCGACCACGCCGACCAAAGCAGGCGAGCCATCCTGCGGGCGGAACACCTGCACCACCCCCTCCTCCGCGAGCTGCTGCAGCGCTTCCTTCAGCTTCTTGGCCTTCATCGCGTCCGGCAACCGCACGCGCCGCAGGATTTCCGGCGCGAAGCTCGGTACGCCGACAAAGTTGATGTCCTCACCCTCGGTCAGTGTGTCACCGATGCGAACCGAGCCGTGGTTCGGAATGCCGACCACGTCGCCGGCATAGGCTTCTTCGGCGAGCGCACGGTCCTTGGCGAAGAAGAATTGCGGCGCGTTGAGCGCGATCTGCTTGCCGGTCCTGATCTGCTTGACCTTCATGCCGCGGGTGAGCTTGCCCGAGCACAGCCGCGCGAAGGCGATGCGATCCCTGTGGTTCGGATCCATGTTGGCCTGGATCTTGAACACAAAGGCCGACATGCGCGGCTCCTCGGCTTCCACCACCCGCCTGTCCGCCTTCTGGTCGCGCGGGGGCGGCGCGACACGGCCGAGCGCATCGAGCAGGTCGCCGACCCCGAAATTCTTCAGTGCCGAACCGAAAAACACCGGCGACAAATGACCTTCGCGAAAGGCCTGCAGGTCGAAACCCCGGCAGGCCTCGCGCACGAGCTCGAACTCGCCCTCGATCGCGGACGCGTCGAGATTTGGATTGAGCGCTGCCACCTCGTGGATGCTCATCTGCCGCAGGCTCCCGGCCTTGCCGGCGTCGCCTTCCAGCAGCCGCACGCCGCCACTCTCGACTTCGATGGTGCCGACAAAGTCGCGTCCCCGGCCCACCGGCCAGTTGATCGGCGCGGTGTCGAGCGCCAGCGTCTTCTCGATCTCGTCCAGAAGATCGAACGGATCGCGGCTCTCGCGGTCCATCTTGTTGATGAAGGTCAGGATCGGGATGTCGCGCAGCCGGCAGACCTCGACCAGCTTGCGGGTGCGCGCCTCGATGCCTTTGGCGGCATCGATCACCATGACGGCGGAATCCACGGCCGTCAGCGTGCGGTACGTGTCTTCCGAAAAGTCCTCGTGGCCCGGCGTGTCGAGCAGGTTGAAGACGTGAGCGCCGTATTCGAAGGTCATCACCGAGGTGACGACCGAAATCCCCCGCTCCTTCTCGATCGACATCCAGTCGGACTGGGTGGACTTGCGGTTGCGCTTGGCCTTGACCTGGCCGGCGAGCTGGATCGCGCCGCCGAACAGGAGAAGCTTCTCCGTCAGCGTGGTCTTGCCGGCGTCCGGATGCGAGATGATGGCGAAGGTGCGCCGCCGTTCGATCTCCGCCGCAAACGGCGATTGCGGGGCTTCGGGCGCGGCGCGGACGGGCATGGTCATGGGCGGCTATGTACAGGGTGGGCGTGAGGATTCAACCCTGCATCGCCGAACCGCCGCTTGAGGATCTCAGTCGCGCAGGAAGGCTGGGCAGTGACCGTGCGCCTGTGCCCAGGCCTTCAGCGCCTCGCGCGTCACTTCGGTATTCCAGCCCGGATTGGCCCGCTCCTGAGCCAGCATTTCCTTGGTGGCATGCGGCCTCGGGCAGATCGGCAGCGCACCCGACTTGATCGCATCGAGGATGGCCGCCGACCAGGCGATGGATTCCTGCGTATAGGGATGGCCCGGCTCGATGTCGCACCACAGCCGCGACGCATTCGAGACGTTCAGCTTGTTGACCAGCTTCCAGGCGGCATAGTTCGGGGTGCGCGGCGCCGGTGCGGGCGCTGCGCCGGCATTGACATGCGTCAGCGTCAGCTGCGCGACGCAAAGGATGATCCCGGCAACGATGGTGCAGTATCCGCCCATCAGCGCCAACGGCACCGAAACGCCCTCCTGGATTGCCCAAAGCGTACAGCCGACGGCGAACAGGAACGCCGCGGCCAATGGCACGATCTGCGACGGCCCGATGCGGCTGCGCAGGTTCGCCAGCATGGTGCGAAAATCTTCGCTGCCAGTATCGCCGGATCCAGCGGCAAGCACCGCCGAGCGGGGGTGCGCGCCAGGTGTTGACGGCCGGTAGTGTGCCATGGGTGCCTTGATGAGAATCGAGGAAGGGCTGCGCACGCACGAATCGAAACGACACGCGCCAGTTAATCGCAAGCAGATCGCTGCAGCAACGGGTTGACGCTGCGCGCGGCGAATCGCTGGCCGCATCGATCGAGACCCGGCGCGCATTCCCGCACGCTTCCGCAAGCTAATATGAGATGATGTACTCGCAGCCCGATGCGGTCTCGCATTGGCGCGCGATGCGACCGGTTGCAAGCTCGAATTCCATGACGACCGCATCGTCGTGGCAACAAAGATAGGCACGCCGCCCGTCCGGCGCGAAACCGAAACCCATCGGCGCCTTGCGGGTTGCAATCGAGGCGAGCTGGGTCATCGATCCGGCATCGAAAATGGCGGCGTGATTGTCGAGCAGCGACGACACGCAGACGAAGCGGCCGTCGGGCGAGACGCGCACGCGCTTGAGCTGATCCGGCCGGCCGGCGCCGCCCGCGATGGCGATCGTCCGGCGCAGGCTTTCGCTGGCGGCGTCGAATACATAGAGCGTCGGCGTCCGATGCGCGCAGACGAACAGCGTCCCGCCGTCGGGCGTGACCGCGATCCCTTCGGCGAGATCGGGGATTGCCAGCCGGCCTGTCACGGCGCGCGCGGTCCGGTCAATCACCGCGACGAAGTCAGAGGTCTTGCAGGAGGCAAACACCTTGTCGGTCGCATGGCTGATGGCGAGCCAGTGCGCCGCCTTGCCCGTCCCGATGGTCTGTACGGCGCCGGTTTGCGGATCGATCACCAGCACGGCGTTGCTAAGTTCGGCGGTGCACCAGACCATGCCGTCGCGGTCGAGCATCACGCCATGAGGGGCGACATCGGCGCCGACATCGATCATGCGCGCGACCGCCTTGCGGTCGAGATCGATCAGCGCGATCCGGCGGTCGGGGTTGGCATTCTTGCCGAAGATGCCGCCGCCATAGACCGAGGCGAAGACCGCACGAGCGTCCGGCGCCAGCACCATTTCGTGGGTCGAAGCCGGCATGTCGATCTCGCCGGTCCGTTCGAGCGAAGCTGCGTCGAAGAACTGCAGCCTGTTCGCGGTCTTGGCGGTGACCACGAGGCGACCTCCACCGGCGCGGTTGTTCGGATCGACGCGCAGGCCGCCGATCATGCCTTCATCCGGAACGACGCATCGAAGCCAAGGTCGCGCTTGGCTTTCTCACTCGACACCGCGCCATCATCCTCGGCGATGTTATAGATGCCTGGCACGCCGCTTTTCAGCGCCAGCAGAGCCGCCTGCGCCGCCGCATCCACATGCACAGAGCACGGACCCTTCGCGACGTCCGTCCAGGTGCCAGGGCCGTAGAAGCGGCCATAGCGCAGAACGATGCCGTCGATTCCCGGCGTCTGCGTCACGGCCCGCTCCAGCGCGATCACGCCATCCTGCGCCGGATCAATCGGATGGTCTTCAGTCAAAGGACCCTGCCCCGGTGCATAGGCAAAGGCGATGCTTTGCGCGATCACGCGCCTGACGTTGTTGGTGAGCGCTGCGTCAATCAGATTGCGGGTGCCGATGATGCGCAGCCGCGCATTCGCCGCGAGCGCCTCGGGCATGGTTTTCGGATCGATCACCTGCGGCAGATCGGTCAGCTGATGGATGACGACATCCGGCTGCACCGCATAGATCGCAAGCTTCAGCTTGTCGGCGTTATAGGCGTCGACGAGCACGGGAACGGCCCCGAGCGCGCGCAGCGCCTCCGCCTTGGCTTTCGAGCGCGTCGTGCCGGCCACCTCGTGACCGGCCTGCCGCAGCAGAACCGTGAGGCGGCGACCGACGACTCCGGACGCACCGGCAAGAAAGACTTTCATGGATCGGCTCCGGGCAAGCGATCAAGCCCCGCCCGCACCTTCAGATCGAGCAGAAGTCCGGGCGGCACAGTGTCGAGGACCGGCGTCATCGGCAAGCCGGCCGCAGACAGCATATCGGCAACGAAATGGTTGCAGACATTGAAAATGTGGAAGCTGCCATGCGCGCGCAGAAACAGGCTCGGTCCGTACAGGCCGCGGCCCAGCACCTGCAATGCCGGAGGTTCGCCATCGAGGACCACGCTGGCGTTAAGCGCCGACAGCATGCGCGCGAGGCCGGCCTCGCTCAGCGCGATGCGCACAATGTCCGCCGATGCAAAGACCTGGCGCGGTGTTTCCGGCAGTCCGACAACGTGCAGGACGGACGTATTGTCCCGCGCAAACAGCGCGCGCATGGCAAGGCTCGCATTCATATCGGCGAGCGTGGGCACCGAAGCATAGAAATCGCGTTCGCCCCACCCGACCTCGATATACGGATAGCCGCCGAACCGCTCGGCGATCAGACCGAGCGCGAGATCGCCGCTGCTCTGCGCTGCCGCCGCGAGCTGCGCGGTCGAGACCGCGATACCGGAATGATAGCCATGGCTGACCACGAAGATGTCGGACGCACCGTCGCCCGGTTTCGGCGGCCACAGCGACCGATCGCCGGGTCGGGCGGTGGCGCCGGCCAGCACGACGACGGCAAGAACGATCGCCACGAGGCCGTATCCGATGCCGCGGAACAGCCGGCGCATCGTTTAGCGGGCCCGATCGAAATCGATAACGCGTTCGTCCCCGCGCAACCGGGGACCCAGAACCAGAAAGACCCGATTGGCCTCAGCGCGGGAAGGAACGGAATACAGTTCGGGCCCTTTCATCCTGACTGATTGCGCCGCCATCCCGACGAAATTACGCCGCGCCCTTCAATCGCTCGAGCGCCTCCAGGATTTTCGCCTTGCGCCCTTCCGCCTCCTCGCGCTTCTCCTTCTCGCCCTCCACCACCTCCTCGGCGGCATTGGCAATAAATTTCGGATTGCCGAGTTTGTGATCGACGCGGGCGATGTCGGACTCGGCCTTGGCCAGCTCCTTCTGCAGCCGCGCGCGCTCGGCATCGAAGTCGACCACGCCCTTCAGCGGCAGCGCCACGACTTCGCCGCGCACCACGAGCTGTATGGCGCCGTCCGGCGCCGATTTCATGAACACGAGCTCGGAAACGCGGGCGAGGCGCTTGACGAATTCGAGCCACCGCTCGGCGCGCGCCTGCGTGTCGTCCGATACATTGACTAGGACGAGTGGCATCATGGTCGCGGGCGGAATGTTCATCTCCGAGCGCAGCGACCGTACCGATGTCACAAGGTCCACCACCCAGCCGATCTCAGCCTCCGCCGCGGGATCATCGAGTCCCTGGTGGGAGGGCCATGCCGTGAGCGCCAGCATGTCGGGCCGTTCGTCGCCCTTGCGTGCAAGCTCGGCCTCGCTCCCCGACATCCGTTCCGGCTCAACCGGCACCGGTCCCGTCACCCACCACAATTCCTCGGTAACGAACGGCATGAATGGGTGCAAAAGTTTGACGATCTCGTCGCGCGCCCAGGCCACCATCGCCCGCGTCTCGGTCTTGGCCTCGCCGTCCGGCCCGGTGAGCACCGGTTTCGCGAGTTCCAGATACCAGTCGCAATAGATGTTCCAGACGAATCTGTAGGCCGCGCCTGCCGCGTCGTTAAACCGGTAGGCCTCGATCGCCGCGGTGATCTCGCGCGTCGCTTTTGCGGTCTCATGCGCGATCCAGCGGTTGAGCACCTGCTTCGCCCCGCGCGGATCGAAGTCCGGAACGGTGATGCACAGATTCATCTCGGCGAAGCGCGCCGCGTTCCACAGCTTGGTCGTGAAGTTGCGGTAGCCTTCCACGCGCTGGGTGGACAGCTTGATGTCGCGGCCCTGCGCGGCCATCGCCGCGAGCGTGAAACGCAGCGCATCCGCGCCGTATTTGTCGATCAGGTCGAGCGGGTCCATCACATTGCCCTTCGACTTCGACATCTTGGCGCCCTTCTCGTCGCGGACGAGGGCGTGGATATAGACGGTGTGGGACGGGATCTCCTTCATGAAATGAAGGCCCATCATCATCATCCGTGCGACCCAGAAGAAGATGATGTCGAAGCCCGTCACCAGCACGTCGGTCGGGTAATAGCGCTTCAATTCGGGCGTCTCGTCAGGCCAGCCGAGCGTCGAGAACGGCCACAGCGCCGATGAGAACCAGGTGTCGAGCACATCCTCGTCGCGGGTGAGATAAGCGGCGCGGCGCTCCGGATCCTGCGCGATCGCCTCGGCCTCTTCCTCCGTGAGGTTGCCGTTCATCGTGTCATAGGCGAGCGCCTCGGCGAGCGCCTCATCCTCGGTCTCGGCCACATAGACGCGGCCGTCCGGACCGTACCATGCGGGTATCTGATGACCCCACCACAACTGGCGTGACACGCACCAGGGCTGGATGTTTTCCATCCAGTCGAAATAGGTCTTCTCCCAATTCTTGGGCACGAACACGGTAAGGCCATCGCGGACTGCGGCGATGGCCGGCTGCGCCAGGGTCTTGGCGTCCACGTACCATTGATCGGTCAGGAACGGCTCGATCACCACGCCCGAACGGTCGCCATGCGGCACCATGTGCGTGTTCGGCTCAATCTTGTCGAGCAGGCCCTTCTCTTCCATCCGGGCGACGATGGCCTTGCGTGCGGCAAAGCGGTCCATGCCATGCATCGCCAGCGTCTCGTCGAGATCGGCGGATGGCTCGACGCCGTCGAGGAAGGCGTCATTGTCCTTCAGATTGAGCTTCGCCTCGACATTGAAGATATTGACCATGGGCAGCCCGTGCCGGCGGCCGACCTCGAAATCGTTGAAGTCGTGCGCGGGCGTGATCTTCACCGCGCCCGTTCCCTTTTCCGGATCGGCATAGTCATCACCGACGATGGGGATACGCCGGCCGACCAGCGGCAGGATCGCGTGGCGGCCGATCAGATGCTTGAGCTTCTCGTTTTCCGGATGCACCGCGACCGCGGTATCGCCCAGCATCGTTTCCGGCCGCGTGGTCGCGACGATGATGTATTCGCCGGGAATATCCTCGATCGGATATTTCAGATGCCAGAGATGGCCCTTGACCTCGACCTGCTGGACTTCAAGGTCCGAGATCGCGGTGAGCAGCTTCGGGTCCCAGTTGACCAGCCGCTTGTCCTTGTAGATCAGGCCCTGCCGATAAAGCTCGACAAAGACTTTCAGCACCGCCTTCGACAGGCCCTCGTCCATCGTGAAGCGCTCGCGCGACCAGTCGCAGGACGCGCCGAGCCGCTTGAGCTGATGAATGATGGTGCCGCCGGACTCGACCTTCCATTGCCACACCCGCTCGAGGAACTTTTCGCGCCCCATCGAGCGGCGGTCGGGCTCCTGCCGCTCCATCAATTGCCGCTCGACCACCATCTGGGTCGCGATACCGGCATGGTCGGTGCCGACCTGCCACAACACGTCACGGCCGCGCATGCGCTCGAACCGGCACAGGATGTCCTGCAAGGTATTGTTGAGCGCATGGCCCATATGCAATGAGCCGGTCACGTTCGGCGGCGGAATGACGATACAATACGGCTCCGCGTCGGCGCGGTCGGGCCGGCCGGCCCGGAAGGCAAGCGCATCTTCCCACGCCTGCGAGATGCGCGGCTCCACGTCGGACGGCTGATAGGTCTTGTCGATCATCTTGGAAATTCGGGGTTTCTGCGCATCCCGCGCACCGGCTACAAAGCCCGCCGATGCGTTTACTGTCAACCAATAGCGCGGCCGTGCGTGCCGTGCCGAAACGATAAAATCGTGACCAGTCCTGCCGGCGCATCGAGCCCGACCCGGGCGATCTTTCTCCTGTCCCTTGCCGGCTTCGCCAGCCAAGCGATGGTACGGGTCTCCGATTCGCTCCTGCCGCAGATTGCCGCCGACCTCGCTGTGACCATCGGCGCGGCATCGATCGTGGTCACGGCCTACGGCCTCGCCCACGGCACGGTGCAATTGTTTGGCGGCGAAATCGGCGACCGCTTCGGCAAGTATTATTCCGTCGCTGGGCTCAGTGCGATCGCCGCTGCCGCGACCGTCCTGTGCGGACTTGCCTTTTCGCTGGGCGAACTGGTGGCCTACCGCCTGCTCTGCGGGTTCGCCGCCGGCTGCATCATCCCGCTCGCCATGGCCTATATCGGCGACGTCGTTCCCTACGAACAGCGTCAGCCGGTGCTTGGCCGCTATCTCACCGGCCAGATTTCCGGCCTGCTGTTCGGCCAGGTCGCGGGCGGCGTGCTGGGCGACATCTTCGGCTGGCGCAATGTGTTTTTCATTCTCGGCGGCATTTTCGCGGTGGCGGCCGCCGCACTCGCGGCTGAACTCGTGTTCAATCCCGCCACGCGCGCATCGAGCACGCGCACCGAACGCAAGGGCGGGCTGATCTCCGAATACAAGATCGTGCTGGGCTCACGCTGGGCGCGGTTCCTCACGATGTGCGTCTTCTTCGAAGCCGCCCTGCTCTACGCAGTGCTGTCCTTCATCGGCGCCGACCTGCACCTGCGCTTCGGGCTCAGTTTCACCATGGTCGGGCTGGTGGTCGGATGTTTTGCGATCGGCGGCCTGATCTACACCTTCGCCGTGCGGCTGCTGGTCAATCGCCTGGGCCAGACCGGGCTTGTCACCGCGGGAGGCGCGCTCGTATCCGCCGGGTTCCTGATGCTCGCGATCCAGCCGGTCTGGTGGCTTTCACCGCTCGCAACCGCGCTGATCGGGCTCGGCTTCTATATGGTTCACAACACCCTGCAGACCAACGCCACACAGATGTCGCCGCAGGCGCGCGCCACCGCGCTCGCGATCTTCTCGTCCGCTCTCTACATGGGAATCACGGTGGGGGTCGCAGCGGCGGCGCCGGTCGTCGACCGGTTCACCGCCGTGCCCGTCTTCCTGGCTTCGGCCGTCGGTTTTCCATTGCTCTGCGCGATCCTCGCGCGCGGCCTGTCAAAGCGGCGGCAGGCCGCAGCGCAGGCCGCGTCACGCTAGCGCGTGATGATTCGAGGCTCGATCGAGACAACCTCGTCGCAAGTGAAGCGGTCCATTGAGGACATCGCTTCGCCGCTCATGCTCCGCGACGGGTCCATCGCGCCTTGGCTATCGTCCGCGCGATACGCGTTCGATTTCGGCCCGCACCAGGCGTTCGACAAGGCTCGGCAGATTGTCGTCCAGCCAGGTCTTCAGCATCGGACGCAGCATCTCCTTGACGAGATCGTCGAGCGTGCGCGCATTTTGGCTCAGCACGGTATGCGCCAGCGAGGCGAAGGCGGAGTCGACCGCAGCCGTTGCCGATCGCGACAGCAGCGGCTGCTCTGACTGCATCTGCTGGCTCAATGTTCGGCGCGCGTCTTCCAAGGGATCGTCCAAGCGATTGTCCATGGAATCGCTCAAGTGATCGTCGGCGGGCAGTTCAGTGATCGGGTCCCGATCTTCGGACTCCATTAGATCGGGACCAGGTTCCGACTTCGCCGATTCAGGCAACGTGTCGGAAAAGATCACATCCGGCTGTGCATCGACTGTCCTGAACCGCATCTCGGGCACCGGCTCCGGCTCGGGTGCCCGCATCTCCTCGGTCAGTTCCAGAATGTCGGCTGGCTCCGGCTCGGGAGCGGCGGTCGGGCGCGGCGTCGCCGGTGGCGTGTCAGGCAGAGACTCCGTCGGAGACACTGGCAGCACCGGCATCGACGCGGCGGCTGCCAGTGCCGGCGGTTTCGCCGCTTCGATGCTCGCCGGAATGGCCGTCTTGGCGTCGTCGTCGGCGATGATTCTGCGGATGGAGGCGAGGATCTCCTCCATTGACGGCTCGTGCGATTTAGCAGGCTGGTTCATTCCGCCTCGTTACGTCGCTGAGAAGGACTTCTCACTCTGCAACAGCCGACGCGAGCGGCGCGCATCGCTACGCCGTCGAATCAATAGGTAATTATCGCCTGTTTTCGCGAAGCTGGGGAGTGTCGCATGCGATCATCGCACCACAATCGGAGGGCGCGCGGCGCCGGCCAATGGATGACGAAGCAAATGGATCGCGAAGCAAGATGCCTAGCGGCCGTCCGGTGTCCGGATGCCGACCCAGGCATCGCGCACCTGCTGGTAATGGATCATCGGATCGTAGAGCGGCACCTGCAGACCGAGCACAGGGACCGCCAGACGTCCGACCGCCGACAGCAGCGTGTAGGATGCGACGACCCGGTCGCGCTGGGCGGTGACCAGCGCAACGCGCGCGTTCAGCAGTTCCTGCGTTGCGTTCAGCACGTCGAGCGTGGTGCGCTGCCCGACCCGGGCTTCCTCGCGCACGCCGTTCAGGGCGATTTCCGCGGCCGTCACCTGTGAGCGGGTGGCATCGATCTGCGCCTTGGCGGCATCGAGTTGACCCCAGGACTGCACGACATTGGCGCGGGCCTGGTCCCGATTCTGCGCCAGTTCGAGCCGGCGCTGTCCGACCGTCTCCTTGGCCTGACGGATCAGCGAATATTCCTGCCCGCCCTGGTAGATCGGTACAGTCAGCTGACCGACCACCGAACCGACCATCTGACTCTGAATGGTGTCCGAGGTATGCCAATTCTGCTGGATGTTGCCGGTGACGGTGATCACCGGATACAGCGACCCCTCATTCACCTTCACCTGCAGCTGCGCGACATCGACGCCGTATTCAGCGGCCATCACCGACGGATTCTCCGCCTGCCCCTGTGCCACGGCGAGGTCGAGCGTGCGCGGCACGAATCGGTCGACCGGCGTGCCGTTTGCGAGGCGTCCGGGGTCCACGCCGATGACGCGACGATAGGCGGCCCGCGAGGTGGTGAGATTGGCCTGGGCGGCGAGGAATTGCGACTGCGCCGCCGCCACGCGCGATTCGGCCTGCGCCACGTCGGTCCGGGTCACCTCGCCGACATTGAAGCGGTCGCGGGTCTGGCGCAGCTGTTCCTGGATGACCTCGACGTTGCGCCGCTGCAATTCAAGGACGGCACTGTCGCGCAGCACGTTCATGTAGACGGTGGCCGCATCGAGCAGGACCGTCTGCTCGATCACCCGCAGGGTTTCGCGCGCGGCGAAAACCTGAGCTTCGGCCTGCCGGGTGCGATTCGCGGTCTGGAACCCGTTGAAGAGCGTCTGCTGTAACTGCGCGCCCACACTCGCAGGATTGGTGCGCGTGACATCCCGATCGCGGCTGCCGACAGTGCCGACCGTCCGCGCCCCGCGCAGAACCGGGACCTGCACCTCGGTTGCAGTCTCGGTCCAGGTCACGCCATTGCTGTAGGTGCCGCTGATTCGCGGCCGGTATCCGGACAAAGCCTGCGGAACCGCTTCGTCGGTCGCCCGCAAAAGCGCGCGTTGCGCGTTGATCTGAGGATTGTTCTGGTAAGCCTGAACCAGCGCCTGTTCGAGAGTCGTCGCGCCGCCGTTATTGCCAACGCCCGCGCTGGCCACGCGGCGGTCGGCCGCAAGCCCGGATCCAGCAGCCATCACGAACGCGGCGGCCAGCAATAACGATCCCGCCCGCGCAAGCGACCTTACCACCCCTCGATCCCCCATCAGCCGAAGCACCCGTATTGACCCCCTCGTCAGCAGCCCCGGACGCTTAACGGCTTGCGAACTATATCGCGTTGATCCTTAGTTTGCACCCCTGACCGGCCTTCTCAATGAAAAGATGAGCAGCTGAGTATTTCAGGATACATGTGGCCCAAATCGGGTCAGAACGAAAAAGTTGGCGGCTTGGCAAAGCCAGGCAGTGCGGGCCCGGCCGCGTCGAACAGGGTCAGGGACGTGATATCATCGCCGTCGCGGTGGTACAGAACGGCCTTGCCGGCTGGCCCGACGCCGCAGATGCAGATCAGGCGGCCGCCATCGGCAAGCTGGCCGCAGAGCCGGTCGGGCTCCACCTCGATGGCGCCTTCCACGAGAATCGCGTCATACGGCGCTCGGGCGACCTCGCCTGCAGCCAACGGGCCCTCGGTGACCTCCACCCGTTCAAGTCCGGCAAGATTCGCCCGCGCCTGTGCCACCAAAGCCGGTTCCTCTTCCAGCGCCACCACCGATACCCCGAGCCGGGCCATCAGCGCCGCCGCGTAACCGGTCGCGCAGCCGACATCGAGAGCCCGCTGGCCGGCCGACAATTCGAGCGCCTGCAGCATTTTCGCGAGCACCATCGGCTTGAGCAGGCGGCGCGTGCCGATTCCGACCGGCAGGTCGAGATCGAGATAGGCAAGATCCGCCTGCCCGGACGGCACTAAGCACTCGCGCGGAACGTCCAGCATGGCCTG
>JBIQKQ010000103.1:0-12660 GCA_044506365.1 Hyphomicrobiales bacterium | reverse complement strand
CGCCGTAAAGACGCGATCCTGCGCCGAGGCGCGTGCGTGAAAACTCCGCCGCCACCTCCGGCGCGGTCGCTTGCAGCGCCGCGGCCGCCGCCACCGTCGCAAGGGTACCGGTGGTCTCGCGGGCATTTTCTTCCGCATCCGCGGCCGACAGCGCTCGTTCGATCCGCCTTAGCGCCGGCGCGGCTTCGGGAAGCGCGCGGGTCTCCTCCTTCAGAGCGGCCAGGATGCCGACCGACTCCTCGGTATTGCGCCCGGCGCGCAACAGATCGAGCGCCATGACATTGCCGGACCCTTCCCAGATCGCGTTGACCGGCGCTTCGCGATAGAGCCGCGCCAGCACGTGATCCTCGACGTAGCCGTTGCCGCCAAGACATTCCATCGTCTCATAGACGAAGGCCGGCGCCGTCTTGCAAATCCAGTATTTGACAGCCGGCGTCAGAATCCGGGCGCGGGCCGCTTCGAGCGGATCGGGGACCGACAGGTCGAAAGAACGGCACAGCCGCATGATGACCGCGACTGCCGCCTCCGAGTCCAATGCAAGATCGGCCAGCACCGTTCGCATCAACGGCTGATCGGCGAGCCTCTTCTGGAACACGATGCGATGACGCGCGTGATGCAGCGCGCGCGACAGCGCGGCGCGCATCAGCCCGGCCGATGCAATGGCGCAGTCGAGGCGCGTCAGTTGCACCATCTGGATGATCGTGCGGATGCCCCTGCCCTCCTCGCCGACCCGCAGCGCATAGGCGTCGTGGAATTCGACTTCCGAGGAGGCGTTCGAGCGATTGCCGAGCTTGTCCTTCAGCGTCTGGAAATGCAGGCCGTTGACGCTGCCGTCCGGCCGGAACCGTGGCATGAAGAAGCACGTGAGTCCGTCCGGCGCCTGCGCGAGGACGAGAAAGCCGTCCGACATTGGCGCCGACATGAACCATTTGTGGCCGTCGATCCGGTAAACATCACCATCGCGGACTGCTTGCGTCCTGTTGGTGCGTACGTCAGTGCCGCCCTGCTTCTCCGTCATGCCCATGCCGAGCGTCATTGCGGATTTTTGCGGCCACGGCCGGAAAGCCGGGTCGTAAGCATGCGACACGATTTTCGGCATAAGTTGCCCGCGCAGGTCTGGCTCCGACGACAGCGCCGCGACCGATGCCCGGGTCATGGTGATCGGGCACATGTGCCCGTTCTCGACCTGCGCGACCATGTAGAAACGCGCCGCCCGCGCGACCTCGGCGGGCGCGCCGGTGAGGGACCCGTCGGCATTCCAGGTCGAGCAGTGCAGGCCTGCCACCATGCTCTCGGCCATGAAACGGTGATAAGCTGGGTGAAATCGCACGGCTTCGCCGTGCAGGCGGGGGGGATGGCTGTCGGCAAGCGCAGCCAGATCGAACATCTCGGCCCGGCCCCAATGGCGTCCGAAATCCGCAAGGGCCGTGGTTTCGGCAGAAGCGCCGTTGGCGGCAACCGCCTCACGCAACGGGCGGTCGGTTCCGAACAGATCGACATCTGCAAATCGAGGCGGCTGATTGTCGAGGTCGTCACCCGGTTCCGCCATAGCGCACTCCCGTCGCGGCCATGCTAGCACGGCCGCTCGATTTGCCGATTCAGCATGTATTGGGGATGGCTAGAAACGCGCCTTGCGGCCTCCATCCGATGGGCCTATAGAGCCGCCTTTAATGAACATCGCCGCCACATCGTCATTCGTCCTCAACCGGCGCCACCTGTTGGGGATCGAAGGGCTTTCGCGCGAGGAAATCACTGGCTTGCTCGATCTCGCTGGCGAATTCGTCGATCTCAACCGTCAGATCGAAAAGAAGCGCAGCTCGTTGCGCGGCCGCACCCAGATCAACCTGTTCTTCGAATCGTCCACCCGGACGCAGTCCTCGTTCGAACTGGCGGGCAAGCGGCTCGGCGCCGACGTGATGAACATGGCGGTCGGTTCCTCGGCCATGAAAAAGGGCGAGACGCTGATCGACACCGCGATGACGCTGAACGCGATGCATCCGGATATCCTCGTGGTGCGCCATCACGCGTCCGGAGCGGTGGAACTGCTTGCGCAAAAGGTGGACGGCTCGGTGATCAATGCCGGGGACGGCGCGCACGAGCACCCGACCCAGGCCCTCCTTGATGCGCTGACCATTCGCCGTAACAAAGGCCGGATCGAGGGGCTCACCATCGCCATCTGCGGCGATATCCTGCATTCGCGCGTGGCGCGCTCCAACATCTATCTCTTGACCGCGCTCGGCGCGCGGGTACGCGTTGTTGCGCCATCAACGCTGCTGCCGGCGCATATCGATCGTCTCGGGGTCGAGGTCGCGCGCGACATGCGCGAGGGATTGCAGGACGCCGATATCGTCATGATGCTGCGGCTGCAGCGCGAGCGCATGAACGGGTCCTTCGTTCCCTCCACGCAGGAATATTTCGCCTATTTCGGTCTGGACCAGAGAAAACTTGCATACGCTAAAGCCGACGCCCTGGTGATGCATCCAGGGCCGATGAACCGCGGTGTCGAGATCGATTCGGCGGTCGCGGACGGCGCGCAGTCGCTGATCCGCGAACAGGTCGAGATGGGTGTTGCCGTGCGCATGGCGGTGCTGGAAGCCCTGTCCCGGAATTTGCCGAATGCCTAGTTGCCGATTCCTTGTCATTCCGGGACGAGGCAACGCGCCGGGCATAGAATCGAGGGCCGGCAAGCGCAGCCTCGAATCTCTCGGTTTCGGGATAGCGCACTTCACGCGTCCCGGACGGACGCGAGACTAACAACCATGCTTTCCGATCGTCGGCCGATCCTCCTCACCAATGCGCAGATAGTCGATCCATCGCGCGACCTGGATTTTCCAGGCGACCTCCTGATCACAGACGGGGCAATCCGTGACGCAAAGCGCGGCATCGGCGCCGCCGGGGTTCCCGATGGTACCGAAATTGTCGATTGCAGGGGCCGCATCGTTGCGCCCGGCCTCATCGACATCCGGGCTTTTGTCGGGGAGCCGGGCGCTGAATATCGCGACACATTGGCGACTGCGAGCCATGCGGCGGCGGCCGGCGGCGTCACCACGATCATCTGTCAGCCTGATACCACACCGGCCATCGACGATGCGGCCATTGTCGATTTCATCCTGAGGCGCGCCCGCGATACTGCGATCGTCCATGTGCAGCCGATGGCCGCGCTAACCAAGGGCCTTGCGGGCCAGGAGATGACCGAGATCGGCCTGCTGAAGGCTGCCGGCGCCGTTGCTTTCACCGACGGGGCAAGGAGTGTCACCAATGCGCAGGTAATGCGGCGTGCCCTCACCTATGCCCGCGACTTCGATGCGCTCATCGCCCATCATACCGAAGACCCTGACCTGATCGGCGAAGGTGTAATGAACGAGGGCGAGCTCGCCGCACGCCTCGGTCTGCACGGCATTCCGACCGCGGCCGAGGCGGTCATGCTGGAACGCGATATGCGGCTCGTCGCTCTGACTGGCGGCCGCTATCATGCAGCTTCGGTGACCTGCCGCGAGTCGCTCGACATTCTACGCCGCGCGAAGGAGGCAGGCCTGCCGGTGAGTGCCGCGGCCTCAATCAATCATCTCACCCTGAACGAGATCGACATTGGCCCGTATCGGACGTTCTTCAAGCTGATGCCGCCGTTGCGTGCCGAGGAGGATCGAGCCGCGCTGGTCGAGGCGCTGGCGTCGGGACTGATCGACATCGTCATGTCGGACCACAACCCGCAGGACGTGGAGACCAAGCGCCTGCCCTTCGCCGAAGCGGCGCCCGGTGCAGTCGGGCTCGAAACCATGCTGCCAGCCGGCCTCCGACTGGTGCATGGCGGACACCTGACACTGATGCAGTTGCTCGCGGCGATGTCGACAAGGCCCGCCGACCTCCTGGGGCTTGCAGGCGGAAGCCTGCGCAACGGCGCGCCGGCCGACGTGATCGTCATCGATCCGGACACCCCGTGGGTGCTCGACCCGTCCGAACTGAAGTCGAAATGCAAGAATACGCCGTTCGACGAAGCGCGCCTGCAGGGTCGCGTCGTCCGCACCATCGTTGCCGGCCGCACGGCCTACGAGTACGCTTCCGCCTGACGATTTGGGTCGGGCAATTGCTCGTCTCACAGGCGGGGATGCTGCGCATATGAGTGACGCACTGGCGATGTGGCCGGTTATGCTGGGCGCGTTGGCCATGAGCTATGTGCTCGGATCAATTCCGTTTGGTCTCCTGCTGACGCGGCTCACCGGCGGGCCAGACATTCGCGACATCGGCTCCGGCAATATCGGTGCGACCAACGTGCTGCGGACCGGACGCAAGGGCCTCGCGGCCGCAACCCTTGTCGGGGATATGCTGAAGGGGACGGCGGCAGTTCTGCTGGCCCGATATCTCTTTGGAGCGGAAGCGGCGATTGCCGGCGGGTTTGGTGCATTCGCCGGTCATCTCTTTCCGATCTGGCTCGGCTTCAAGGGCGGTAAGGGTGTCGCGACCTTTATCGGCGTCCTGCTCGGATTTTCCTGGATCGCGGTGCTGATCTTTGCGGCGATCTGGATCGGGGTCGCCGCCGTCACGCGCTATTCCTCTCTGTCCGGCCTTCTTGCTTGCGCCGCCGCGCCTGCCGTGTTGTGGGCGCTTGGCAAGCCCGAGGCGGCCGCGCTGTTTTTGGTGATGGCCGTGCTCGTCGTCATCATGCACCGGGCCAATATCGCTCGGCTGATTGCCGGGACGGAAACGAAACTCGGACGTTCTGCGGTGAAGCCGTGACGCGCGCCCTCGCCGCTCCCGGTGTGAAACTCACCGACGACCAGCGGCTCGACTGGCTGCGCCTCATCCGCAGCGAGAATGTCGGCCCGCGCACCTTTCGGGCGCTGGTCAATCACTATGGCGGCGCGCGCGCAGCGCTGGAGATGCTGCCAGCTCTTGCCAGACGCGGCGGAGCACAGGCGCCCGGCCGAATCTGTTCAATGGACGAAGCAAGACGCGAGATCGAAGCGGCCGCGCGCGTCGGTACCGTGTTCGTCGCGCTCGGCGAGCCCGGCTATCCGCCGCGCCTTCGGATGATTGACGATGCGCCGCCGCTGATCGCAGTGCGCGGCCGGATCGATGTGCTGACTTTGCCGATGGTCGCAATTGTGGGCTCGCGCAACGCGTCCGCAGCCGGAGCGAAATTCGCGGGCCAGATCGCACGCGAACTCGGCGAAGCCGGGTTTGTCGTTGCGTCGGGACTCGCCCGCGGCATCGACGCGGCCGCACACCGGGCGACGCTTGGCACCGGCACCGTCGCGGTCCTCGCCGGCGGCCAGAACTGCATCTATCCGCCCGAGCATGTCCCGCTGGTCGATCAGATTCTGGACCGGGGAGCGGCAATTTCCGAAATGCCCCTTGGCTGGGAGCCGCGCGGCCGCGACTTTCCTCGTCGCAACCGCCTCATCGCCGGACTTTCGCTCGGCGTTGTGGTGATCGAAGCGGCGCGGCGTTCCGGTTCGCTGATCACTGCGCGCCTTGCACTCGAACAGGGACGCGAAGTGTTCGCGGTTCCGGGCTCTCCACTCGATCCGCGCTGCGAAGGCAGCAATGGACTCCTGAAACAAGGTGCGACACTGGTCAGCGAGACGAGCGATGTACTCGCGGCGCTCGACCCGATCCTTGGCCGCATCGCCAACCCGCCAGCCGAGGAGCCCGATTGCGGCGAGCCGATAGCCGAGCCCGCGGCCGACGAAAGGCGACGCGTCACCGCGCTGCTCGGTCCGACTCCCGTCGAAATCGACGACCTGATCCGGCAGTCCGGTGCGCGGCCGGCCGTTGTCAGAACGGTGCTGCTGGAGCTGGAGATCGCCGGCCGGCTCAGCCGGCAGGCCGGCGGACGCGTTGCGCTCGTTTGACTATCTCCCCCGATCCAGCCCCTGTGCGTTCTCAGCCTCCAGTTTTGCCATGTCCAGGAGATAGCCGAGGGTATCCAGTCCATGCCGGCGGGCGATCTGCGCCAGCCCGGCGGCGAGATCGGCAATGTAGGCGGCAGCCGCCGCCCGGTCCGCGGCCGGCTGGGATGCTTTGTGGGTCATCGCGAGCGATCGGAGATCATGTCCTAATGATTGCAATTCTAGAATATTTCCCTTCAAAGTTGCAAGGCGGCAGACGTGCGATCGTGTTGACCTCTCTTCCCGGGCGCAGCGCATATTTGACTCAAGGGGTCGATTTACCCATGGTCCGGCCCCACCTAAGCGCCTGAATCGGACTTTGATGTCCCGGGCGTGGACATAACCCATTGGAATTCCATGAATATCGTGGTCGTTGAATCGCCGGCCAAGGCCAAGACCATCAACAAATATCTTGGTCCTGGCTACGAGGTTCTGGCTTCGTTCGGTCATATTCGCGATTTGCCGGCCAAGGACGGATCGGTCGACCCCGAGCAAAATTTCAGGATGATCTGGGAGGTCGATGACCGCGCCCAGAAACGGATCAACGACATCGCCCGCGCGGTCAAAGGCGCGGACAAGCTGATCCTGGCCACCGACCCCGACCGCGAGGGCGAGGCGATCTCCTGGCACGTACTGGAGGTGCTGAAGGAGAAAAAAGCCCTCAAGGATCAAGCGATCGAGCGTGTGGTTTTCAATGCCATCACCAAGCAGGCGGTCAGCGAGGCGATGAAGAACCCGCGCAAGATCGACCACGCTCTGGTCGATGCCTATCTTGCGCGCCGCGCGCTTGACTACCTTGTCGGTTTCACCCTCTCGCCGGTGCTGTGGCGAAAGCTCCCCGGTGCCCGGTCGGCCGGGCGCGTGCAGTCGGTCGCCCTGCGCCTTGTCTGCGATCGCGAGCTCGAGATCGAGAAATTCGTCGC
Organism: Hyphomicrobiales bacterium; assembly: GCA_044506365.1. Taxonomy (GTDB): domain Bacteria; phylum Pseudomonadota; class Alphaproteobacteria; order Rhizobiales; family Xanthobacteraceae; genus Pseudorhodoplanes. The sequence continues at coordinate 5,849 of JBIQKQ010000103.1, read as the reverse complement.
ACGCGAATACTGGTCGCTGATCGCAACGCTCGCGACCCCGCGCAATGACAGCTTCGAGGCGCGCCTGGTCGGTGCCGACGGACAGAAGATCGCCCGGCTCGATATCGGCAGCGGGAGGGAGGCCGAGGACTTCAAGCGCGCGCTGGAGAGCGCCGCCTTCACGGTCGCCTCGGTCGAGGCAAAGCCGGCGCGGCGCAATCCGCCGCCGCCATTCACCACCTCGACCCTGCAGCAGGAAGCCAGCCGCAAGCTCGGCTTCGCGCCGGCCCATACCATGCGGGTCGCGCAGCGCCTTTACGAAGGCATCGATATCGACGGCGAGACCGTCGGTCTCATCACCTATATGCGAACGGACGGCATCGACATGGCGGCCGAAGCCATTGCCGGCATCCGGGCGATGATTGGCAAGAACTACGGTCGCGACTATGTGCCGGACGCGCCGCGCCGCTACCAGAACAAGTCCAAGAACGCCCAGGAGGCGCACGAGGCAATCCGCCCGACCGACGCCGCCCGCACGCCGCGCCAAGTCGCGCGCTCGCTGGATTCCGATCAGGCGAAACTCTACGAACTGATCTGGAACCGCGCCGTCGCTAGCCAGATGCAATCGGCCGAACTTGAGCGCACCACCGTCGACATCGTCGCGAAGGTCGCCGGGCGCAATCTTGACCTGCGCGCCACCGGACAGGTGATCAAGTTCGACGGCTTCCTGACATTGTATCAGGAGGGCCAGGACGACGACGCCGAGGACGAGGATTCAAAGCGCCTTCCCGCGATGTCGCAGGGGGAGCCGCTGAAGAAAGAGAAGATCAGCGCCACCCAGCATTTCACCGAGCCGCCTCCTCGCTTCACCGAAGCATCGCTCGTCAAGCGCATGGAAGAGCTCGGCATCGGCCGACCCTCGACCTATGCCTCGATTCTCGCAGTGCTGAAGGACCGCGGCTATACGCGGCTCGACAAGAAGCGGATCATCCCCGAAGACAAGGGACGTCTCGTGGTCGGATTTCTGGAGAGCTTCTTCCAGAAGTATATCGAATACGACTTCACCGCCTCTCTGGAGGAGCAGCTCGACAAGGTCTCCAACAACGAGCTGGAATGGCATCAGCTGCTGCGCGATTTCTGGGACGATTTCATCGCAGCGGTCGGCGAGATCAAGGACTTGCGGATCACCGAAGTGCTTGACGCGCTCAATGAGCTGCTCGGCCCTCACGTCTTCCCCAAGCGCGAAGACGGTGGCGAGCCGCGTCAATGTCCCAATTGCGGTGAAGGCCAGTTGTCGCTGAAGGTCGGCCGGTTCGGCGCCTTCGTCGGCTGCTCACGCTATCCGGAATGCAATTATACGCGTCAGCTCACGCCCGGCGCCAATGGCGGCGAGAGCGGCACCAAGCTGCTTGGCAAGGACCCGGTTACCGGCGAGGACGTCACATTGCGGGGCGGCCGTTTCGGTCCTTACGTTCAGCTCGGCGAAGGCAACAAAGAAACCAAAGAGAAGCCAAAGCGCTCCGGTCTGCCCAAGGGCATGGCACCCGACGATGTGGACCTGAAGACGGCGCTCGGCCTGTTGTCGCTGCCGCGTGATGTCGGCAAGGATCCCGAGAGCGGCGAAATGATCATTGCCGGCATCGGGCGCTTCGGATCCTATGTGAAGCTTGGCAAGACTTACGCCAATCTCGAGCCCGGCGATGACGTGCTGAATATCGGCCTCAACCGCGCGGTCACGCTGATCGCCGAGAAAAAAGCCAATCCCGGCAAGGGCCGAAGATTCGGCGCCGATCCTGGCCGCTCGCTCGGCGAGCATCCCGACAAGGGCGGGCCGATCATCGTGAAGAATGGCCGTTATGGCGCCTATGTCAGCCACGACGGGGTCAACGCGACCCTGCCCGCGGACAAGACGCCGGAAACCGTCACCCTGGAAGAAGCCGTTTCGCTGATCGATGCCCGCATTGCCGCTGGCGCGGGCAAAAAGAAGGGGGCTCCGAAAGCTGCGAAAACGGCAGCGACCGGAAAGCCGCGCAGCACCAAAAAGGCGAAGGCCGAAACGAAGGGCGGGGCCCGCAAGAAGCCTGCGACCAAGAAGGCAACGGCGCGCAAAGCGGCTTCGAAATCGTCCGCAGCGAAATCGCGTTCGAAGACAGCTGGACCGACGGCCGCGGACAAGGCGGCGGGAGAGCCTGCTCCGGCGCAACGAAAACGCAAGGTCGCGCATTGAACTCCGAAACCTCCGGCTGAGGCCATATCGAGGTCAGCTTGGCCCGATCGAAACACACCGCCGTCCCATTCCCGACCCGGGAGCAGTTGCTCGCGTTCATCAAGGATCACGCAGGCAAGGCCGGCACCCGCGAGATCGCGCGCGCGTTCGGACTTAAGAATGCGGACCGCGCCGAGCTGAAACGGGTGCTGCGTGACCTCACCGACGAAGGCGCCGTTGAGAAGCGGCGCAAGACGCTGCACAAGCCCGGCACCCTGCCCTCCGTCACCCTCGCCGACATCGTCGAACGCGACCGCGACGGCGAGTTCATCGCAGTGCCGGCCGAGTGGGATGAAGAGGCTCATGGCGATGCCCCGCGCATCCGCGTCCTCACCTCGCGCAAGACCAAGCCCAGCGAAGCGGCCGGGATCGGCGACCGCGCCCTGCTGCGGGTGGAAAAACTGTCCGAACGCGAACGCCCTGCCGTCTATTCCGGGCGGGTGATCAAAGTCCTCGACCGCGCGAAAAAGCGCATGCTTGGAATCTTCCGGGCGTTACCGGGCGGCGGCGGACGGCTGGTGCCGGTCGACAAGAAGGCGCTCGGCCGCGAGCTTGCGATCGCTCCGAATGCCACGATGGACGCGCAGGACGGCGAACTCGTCGCCGCCGATGTCTCGAAGGAAGGCCGTTTCGGCCTTCCGACCGGCAAGATCAAAGAGCGGCTCGGCTCACTCAAGAGCGAACGTGCGGTCAGCATGATCGCGATTCATGCGCATGGCATTCCGCATGTGTTTTCTCGCGAAGCGCTGGCCGAGGCCGAGGCCGCAAAGCCGGCCGACTTGAAGGGCCGCGAAGACTGGCGCCAGCTTCCGCTGCTCACAATCGATCCGTTCGACGCCAAGGATCACGATGACGCGGTTTACGCCGAGCCGGACCCCGATCCCAACAATCGCGGCGGTCATATCGTCACCGTCGCGATCGCCGATGTCGCGCATTATGTCCGGCCCGGCTCGGCGCTCGACCGGGAGGCGCTTGATCGCGGCAACTCGGTCTATTTCCCGGATCGCGTGGTTCCGATGCTGCCGGAACGCATATCCAACGACCTGTGCTCGCTGAAGCCTTCGGTGGACCGCGCGGCGCTCGCCGTCCGAATGATCATCGGTCCGGACGGCCACAAGCGCTCGCACAGCTTCCATCGCATTCTGATGCGCTCGGCTGCGAGGCTGCATTACCAGCAGGCGCAGGATGCATTCGACGGCAATCCCGACGACACGACCGCCCCGATCAAGGAAGCGATACTCGATCCGCTCTATGCGGCCTATCGCGCCGTGAAGAGAGCGCGCGACGCTCGCGGCCCGCTCGACCTCGATCTGCCGGAACGGAAGATCCTGCTCAACGCCGACGGGACGCTCGATCGGGTCATCGTTCCCCAGCGCCTCGACGCTCACAGATTGATCGAGGAATTCATGATCCTCGCCAATGTCGCGGCGGCCGAAACGCTGGAGCGCGCGAACATTCCCTTGATCTACCGTGTGCACGACGAACCCTCGCTCGAAAGGGTGGAAGCCCTGCGCGATCTGTTACGCACGCTGGATATGTCGTTCCCGAAGGGAGCGGTCCTGCGGCCGTCCATGTTCAATACCGTGCTGGCGCAGGTGAAGGGCTCGGATACCGAGATCCTGGTGAACGAGGTCGTGCTGCGCAGCCAGGCGCAGGCCGAGTATTCGGCGGAGAATTATGGGCATTTCGGCCTGGCCCTGCGCCGCTATGCACATTTCACATCGCCGATCCGCCGATACGCAGATCTCGTCGTGCATCGCGGGCTGATCCGCGCCTTGAAACTCGGCGACGGCGCGCTGCCCGACGAGGCCGATGTAAAGAGCCTCAACGAGGTTTCCGCCCGTATTTCCGCGGCCGAACGGCGCGCCATGGCGGCCGAGCGCGAGACTGTCGATCGGCTGATCGCGCACCATCTCGCCGACCGGATCGGCGCTGTCTTCGAGGGCCGCATCGCAGGCGTCACCCGGGCTGGCCTGTTCGTGAAGCTTGACGAAACCGGCGCGGATGGCTTCATACCGGCGCGAACCATAGGCGATGACTATTTCCAGTACCACGAGGATCGCCACGCCATGATCGGACGCTCCAGCGGCGAAACTTATCGTCTGGGCGATACCGTCAGGGTGAAGCTGGTCGAGGCGATTCCGGTCGCCGGGGCATTGCGCTTCGAACTGATGTCCGCCGGGCGGGCCGGCAAACGGGTGGCGCTGCGGTCCACCCGCTCTCGCTCCGTCGGGCGCAGAACAGACCGAGAGCCGCGCAAGAGACGAGGATGAACGGAAAAAATGGATCACAACGTTAGCTTGCCGCCGCGCGATGGCTGGCTCGCGGTCAGACGCGGGCTTTCGGCGATGTGCCCGGCCTGCGGCCGAGGCCGGCTGTTCCGCGCCCTGCTGAAAGTGAGCGACAATTGCCCGGCCTGCGGCGAAGCCCTCCACCATCATCGCGCCGACGATTTCCCGGCCTATCTGAATATCGTGGTCGTCGGTCACATCATGGTTCCACTCGTCCTTGCGGTCGAGACCGCCTTCGCCCCGCCTTACTGGATGCATGCCGCATTGTGGCTGCCGCTCACGCTGATTCTGGCTTTCGCGCTGATGCACCCGATCAAAGGCGCGGTGGTGGCCTGGCAGTGGGCGATGCGCATGCACGGCTTCCATCCGGCAGGCGACAAGAACGATCCACTTCCGGCGGCGACACCCTCCAAGATCGCCAATTGACATGCGGCAACTGACCGATCTGGAGCAGCGCCTGACTGCGGCGGAACGCGAGCGCGTATCGCCGAATGTCCGCCCGAGGGACGCTGCGACCCTGATCATCGTCGATCGGTCGGGGCCGATTGCCAAAGTCCTGCTCGGCAAGCGGCATCACGCCCACAAATTCATGCCGGGCAAGTTCGTGTTTCCCGGCGGGCGACTGGAACCGAACGACCGATTGATGCCGGTTGCGAGCCCGCTCAATCCTGTGACTGAGCAATATCTGATGCAAAGCGTGCGGCGTCCGAGCGTGGCGCGCGCCCGAGGACTTGCGCTAGCGGCCATCCGTGAAACGTTTGAGGAGACCGGGCTGGTGCTCGGGGCGCCGCTCGAGGCTACGGCCCCGGCGCCGGCAGGGCCCTGGACCGAATTCGCCAAGGCCGGATTCTATCCGGACCTGTCCTCGCTGCATTTCATTGCGCGCGCGATCACCCCGTCGCGGCGGCCACGTCGCTTCGATACGCGGTTTTTCGCGGTCGATGCCTCCACCATCGCGCACAAGGTGGAGAACGTGGTTCACGCCGATGCGGAGCTGGTCGAACTGGTCTGGATGCCGATCGCCGACGCCCGCAGCCTCGATCTGCCGACGATTACCGGCGTGGTGCTGCAGGAACTCGAGGCGCGTGTCGCCGCAGGCTTCGAACACACGCTTCCGGTGCCATTCTACCGGATGCCGCGGAAGGTTTTCTATCGCGAACTGATCTCCTGATTGCCGTCCCTTCCTTGACATTGCCGGCTTTGCCGCTAGTTTCCGGGCCAAATCCCGTCATTTGCGGTCATCATGGCCAAGGCCGTCACAATCAAGCTCAAGCTGCTGTCCACTGCCGACACCGGCTATTATTATGTCAGCA
>JBIQKQ010000102.1:0-12780 GCA_044506365.1 Hyphomicrobiales bacterium | reverse complement strand
CCGAAGCCGCCGCGCGCAGGCTCGGCCTGCGGCGGATAGGGCCCGCCGCCCGGACCCGCATTCGGCTCACCCGCGCGCTGGAAACCTGGCGGAACGCCCATCGGCCGGCCGGCGCCTGCCGGTGGGACAGATGTGCGAGGGCTGCCGCCGCCGAATACGGCCTCGCGCATCGAATCCAGAAAGCCACCACCACCCTGCGGCTGCGGCTCGTCGGCCTGCTGCAGTTCCCGAATGCGTTCATTCGCCTGCCGCAGCGCCTCTTCCTGCAGGAGCACGGCCTGCACCAGCGCGTAGGTCGCGTTCGGTGCCCGCCGCAGTCCGGCCTGGATCACCTCTTCTGCCTCGGGGTCGCGCGGGTTGCGTTCAAGTGTCGCAAGCCGTTCGAACAGGTCTTCGACCAGTCTGCGTTCCTGCGGTGTCATGGTTCCTCCTCCAGACCGCGAATAGCGCGTGCAGCAGATGTAGGAAGCCCGCCGTCCGGAGGACAGGGCCCCCGCTTGCTTGGACCAAGGTGGCTTGCGACGCCTGCATCGACAATCAGATCGCCGCGCGCGCCCCCGCGCCCAGGGTGGCTTCGGCGATGGGGCGTTCAGCGGACAGCCCCGGAACGCCCTGCAGCGCGTCGGCCCTGACCGGGCGCGGCGGCGAAAACAGGAAGCCCTGTGCGAAGCGCACATCATAGTCGAGCAGGTCGACCACCACCGCCTCGCTCTCGATCCGGTCGGCGATCAACGTGATCCCGTGGCGCCCGAGGAGATCGGACAGATCGGCGGCATGGATGTCGGCGGGTACCCCGGTCTTGTTGAGCAGAAGCTGCGCCGGCACCTTGACGAAACGGACACCGAGGTCCGACAGGTCGCGCGGCCCGATCCGCAGATCGCTGACCTGGTCCATGGACAACCGGTAGCCGAGGCCGATCAGCGCGGCGAGGCTTTCCTGCTCGATGGGCCCCAGATTGCGCAGCGCGTTCTGGCTGAATTCGAGCATCAGCGATCCGCTCAGTGCGCGATTGGCATCCAGGAAATCGAAGAACTGCCGGAAAATGTCCGCATCGGTCAGCGTCGCAATCGATACGTTGCAGAACAGGCCGATCTCCCGGTTCTTGAGCAGAAGCCGGCGCAGCACCTGCACGCAGCGGAACAGCTGCATATTGTCGATCTTTGCAATGAGCCCGGCTTTTTCGGCATGCGCTAGAAAATCGTTCGGCAGGATCAGCGTGCCCTCGTCGATGCGCAGCCGCGTCATCGCCTCGTAATAGCGCACCTTGCGCTGCGGCAGCGTCACCACCGGCTGCAGATAGAGGTCGATCCGGCCGCCTTCGATCGCGCCGGCAATAATGGCGGCGACCTCTTCGGCGCTCTTGCCCCTGAGCGGACCACTCGCCACAGGCTCGGTCGCCGGTTCGCCCGTTCGCTCGCGCGCGGACGGCGGCGCGGCCACAGCCTCGGACCTGGCAGGATCGATCCTCGAAGACTCGAGCCTGGACGACTCGAAGCCCGCGGGTTCTGCGGACGCGTCGCCTTCAGGCGCGTCGGCTTTGTTGGATTGGGCCGCGCCCGTCGGTGCTTGGGTAGACGGGGCGGCGACAACAACCGGCGCCACGGGCGGCGCGCCGCTAACATCCTGCAAGCGGGCCTCATGCAAGGCCACGGTCTCGGCGAGTTCCTTCACCAGCCCGCCGAGTTCGCCGATTTCCGCCGCCAGCGTGTCGCTTTGCGCGCGCGACCGCCAGGCCGAATCCTGATTGTCGATCGCATTCACCCGTCGGCCGATTTCGGCCACCTGGCGGGCGAGATCGGCGGTTCCGCGCGACAGGTCCGCGATCTGTTCGCCGACCCGGTCGCGCTCGCGAAACTGCGCCGATACGGTGTTGTAGAGCGCGAGCGCAGTCATGACCGCGAGCGCGATAACGGCCGATTCGGCTCCCGACAGCCGGAATACCAGATAGCCGATGGCGCCGAACGAGGCGGCGATCAAAATCACGCAGATCGCGATGAAGATGGCCGTCAGCCGCTGCATGGATATTCCGCCGAGGGACTGCCCGCCCAGCGATTCGCCCTCACCGGAGATAATGTTCACCAGTGACCTGCGAAGCGCAAGCAACACCGCAGCCAAAATTCACGCAGAGCCGATTCTCAGTTGCGGGGCGGCACGATCCAATAGGCGATCCGCGCTTGCGGCACGCGGCTCCCGGAATGCCGCGGGACCACGAGGATCTGCGGCTCGCCCTCGGCGCCGAACCTCTTGCGCCATTCCTCGACATGCGCAAGCGTCAGGCCGTCCTCCCAGATCACAAGGACGCCGCGCTTCCTCAGATCGTCCATGTCGATCCAGGGGCTGATCTGTGGCCGGCCATGCACGACGACGTGCGGGCGGTCCGGCGAATAGACCGCGACATTGTTGGCGGCGAACTCGGTACCGGCGACATAGCGGAGCTTGGTTCCGGTCCTCGCGTGCCAGTCCCGCGTCACGTGCTCGGCGATCGACTGGCCGGGAAAGTCGCTCGCCTTCGGGCGGGTGCGCAAATACGGATCGGTGAGGAAGGTTCCGACCCAGATGGCCGGCGCAAGCAGGAACAGAAAGATCACGCCGATGACGAAGAGGGCGATCCGGCGCGTGTCCGTCACCGGGCCGAACCACAACAGCGCCGCGAGCGGCAGGAACGACCACAGCGGATATCCCCACATCTGTACCGGGAAGCGCCCGGTGAGGAGGGAAATGATCGTCACCACGGCGAATGGGCCGAAGGCGAGCATTGTCACATAGCGGCGCGCGAACGCGGCCTGTGCGGTCAGGGGAGGGTATGGCGTCGTGCGCGGAAACAGCGTCAGGCCGAGCAGGATCAGCGTCGGATGCGTGAAGAATATCTGGCCGAACACCCACTTGATCGGATGGGTGAGATATTCGTGCCAGACCTCCGGGATGCGGGCGCGGTTGCTGACATACTGCATCGGCAGGAAACCGGAATCGACCAGCCACCAGACATTCGGCGCGATCGTCACCAGGAAGGCTGCGGCCATCAGCCACGGTCCCCGGGTACGCAGCGCCTGCCGCGCGAGCGGGTCGATCAGCAGGAACAGTCCGAGGCTGATGGTGAGCGCGACGGCGGCGTATTTCGACCAGAAGGCGAGCGCCAGCATGACGCCGGCCAGAATCCAGTCGAGCGCGCGCCCGCGCACAAGTCCGCGATAGAAGAACAGCCCGGTGAGCGCCCAGAACGGCAATTGCATCTGGTCATGGGCGAATTTCACCGCCGAATAATTGTAATAATGGATGCCGACCAGTGAAGCGGTGGCGATCAGCGCCTGAAACGGCCCGGCAATGTCGCGCGCCAGCAGATAGACGGCGATGAAGCAACCGATCACCGCTAGCGGCCCGAGCGCATAGACCGAGGAGATCTCGCCGGTCAGCCGATAGAAAAGGTCGGCGACCCACCAGGGAAGCGGCGGATGTTTCCAGTAGCCGAGTTGCCATTCCTTGCCGAGCGCGAGGTCCTCGGCGAGATCGAGCTCCAGATTGGCGCTGGTCAGAAGCGGCAGCAACGTCCAGACGAGCAGATGGGCGCCGAGCAGGATGGCGAGCGTCTGCCCCGGCTTGCGCAGTGCAAAATCGACGATCGTGGCGAGTATTCCCCCGCGCGCTGCCGTCGTTTCCGCGTCCATGCTCGCGTCTTTGGAGTCTTCGTAGTATGTCAAAAACCTGGCCGGCTCCACTGAGCGCGGCCGCCATGCATGAGTGCCCGCCAAATTCCGGCCAGTCAACACGGGGGCGGCCGAGGGGATTGCGTGTGACGCGTAACACCACGATGAGCGAGTTCGTGCCGGATATTTCGGTGGTGCTGCCGGCTTTCAACGAGGCCGGCAATATCGCGCCGATGGCCGCCGCGCTCGACGCGCTATTACCGCCGCTCGGGCGCTACGAGATCGTGTTCGTCGATGACGGCTCGTCGGACGGCACGCTCAACGCCATCCGCGCCGCCGCGGCGGCGAACCCGCATGTCCGCTACATTTCCTTCACTCGCAATTTCGGCCATCAGGACGCGCTGCGTGCCGGCCTGAAACATGCGCGCGGGCGCGCGGTGATCGTGATGGATGCCGATTTCGAGCATCCGCCCGAACTCATTCCCGAACTGGTTGCGGCCTGGCGGGCGGGCACGAAGGTGGTGGCGACCCGCCGCGAGGACGGCGAAGCCGACCTGCCACCGCTGAAGAGCGTCACGTCGCGGCTCTATTACCGGCTGCTCGATTCGATCGGCGACGTGCGCATCGAGCCCGGCTCGTCGGATTACATGCTGCTCGACCGCAGCGTGGTGGACACGCTCAACGGCTTTGCCGATCAGGACGTGTTCCTGCGCGGGGCGGTGCGTTGGTTCGGATATCCGACCCATACCGTGACCTTTTCGCGCGGAGCGCGGACCTATGGCGAAAGCAAATACACGCTGCGCCGCATGGTCGATCTGGCGGTGACCGGCATCGCCGCGCACAGCGTGCGGCCGCTCCGGCTTGCGATCTGGATGGCCCTGGCCTTCGCCGCGGTGGGGCTGCTGCTGTTGGTCTATTCGGTGGCGAGCTATCTGCTGGTGTCGCAGACCGTCACCGGCTGGACCTCGATCATCTCCACGATCGCGCTGCTTGGCGCGGCGCAACTCCTCGTGCTCGGCATCATCGGCGAATATGTCGGACGCACATTGCGCGAGGCGCGGGGCCGGCCGACCTACATCGTTGCGGAGACCGAAGCGGATCAGACCCCGGCGCGCGAGGTCATCGGCTTCCGGCGGCCGGCGGAATAACGCCGGAGCGCATTTCTCACACGCTCCGGCGTCATCGTATCACAGCGTCGAATGGCAATCCGGCCTGTGCGGATGCCATCCGCCGTCATTGCATCTTGATATTCGAGGCCTTGATCGCCGCGCTGTATTTGGCGTCTTCGGTATCCATGAAGGTCTTGAACTCGGCAGGCGTCGACCCGATCGGATCGATGCCCTGATCGATCAGCCTCTTGCGGATTTCAGGCTTCTTCAGCGCAGCCACCACGCCGGCATTCCACTTGTCGATGATGGCCTGTGGCGTCCCGGCCGGCGCGATCAATCCGTACCAGGATTGCGACGTGTAACCAGGATAGCCGCTTTCGGCCACGGTCGGCACGTTGGGCAGGAACTCGGAGCGCTTGGTGCTCGCAACCGCCAGCGGGCGCGGCTTTGACGCCATGATATTGCCGTCGACATGATCCGCCAGCATCATATCGACGTGGCCGGCCATGACGTTGGACAGCGCCGGCGAGTTGCCCCGGAACGGCACGTGCACCGCCGAAACTCCAAGGCGGCTCAGCAGGATTTCGGTGCCCAGATGCCCGGACGAACCGTTGCCGAACGAGGCGTAGGTGGCCTTGCCATCCTTCGACTTCAGCCACTCGACCAGTTCGGGGAACGTCTTGGCAGGCACATTGTCGCTGACCACGATCACGTGTGGCGATGCCGCGACCAGGCTGACCGGCGCGAACTGGGTGTTGCGGTCATACGGCTTGCTCGGCATGAGATGCGGCGTGACCAGAAAGCTCGCGGTGTTGAACATCAGCGTGTAGCCGTCCGCCGGCGACGACATCAGGGCCTGCGCGCCAAGCGTCGTTCCAGCACCCGGCCGGTTTTCGACGACGATATTGGCTCCCCAGTCATCCGCGATCGACTGCACGATGGTGCGAGCGACGATATCGGTTCCACCGCCGGCCGCCAGCGGCACGATCACTTTGACAGGACGGGCGGGATAGCTTTCCTGCGCCGCTGCAAGCGAGGGCGCGAACAGGCTCGCGAGAACGAGCGGGATCGTCAGGAGACGCATCGGATTTCCTCGAACAGGTTCAGGCGTTGGGAAGATAAGCAACGGCCTCGATCTCGACGAGGATCTCCTCGCGCATGAGATTGGCCTGGTAGCAGGTGCTGATCGGCGGCTCGTCCTTGAAATATTGCGCGCGCACCGCGTTCATGCGCTGATATTCGGACGGATTTTTGAGCTGGATGACGACCTTGTAGATGTCACGCATGGTGCCGCCCGCGGCCTCCACGCACATCTTGATATTTTCCAGCGTCAGCCGGGTCTGCTCCTCGATCGTGTCGGGAAGCGGCCGCTTGTAATAGTCGCCGCTGATATGGCTCAAGGCCGTGGTCCCCGCGATGTGCAGGTGCTTGTCGATCAGGACGGCGCGCGAGAACGGACCGACCGCCTCGGCCATTCCTGCAGGTTGGATGAAGACCTTGCTCATGATGCTCCAGGTTCAGGAAAAATCGCCTGAACCTGTAATTACAGCACTCCAGTGTAAAAGCCAGAGCATGGCGCACATGGACCGTATGCCCGGTCAGGCCACCGCCTTGATGATGCGGGCGGTCTTGTCGAAGATCTCGCCGATCTGCGTCTCGCTCACGATCAACGGCGGCGACATGGCGAGGGAATCGCCGACCGCGCGCAACATGATCCCCTCATCGTGGAAACCGCGCTCCATCGCCTCATAGCCGCGCTTGCCGACTGCGTCGGGCCTGGAGGCGAGATCGATGCCGACGGTCAGGCCGACGCAGCGGATGTCGAGCACGTTGGGCAAGCCTTTGAGCGTCATGCAGGCGTCGTACCATGTCGGCTCCAGCGTCTTCGCACGCCCGAACAGACCCTCGTCGCGATAGACGTCGAGCGCGGCAAGGCCGGCCGCGACCGCGAGCGGATGCGCCGAGTACGTATAGCCGTGGAAGAATTCCACGACATGCTCCGGGCCGTGCATGAAAGCCTCGTGGATGCCGTTCCGCACCAAGACGCCGCCCATCGGCGCGCTTCCCGAGGTCACGCCCTTGGCAAAGGTGATCATGTCCGGCACGACGCCGTAGCGTTCGGCGGCGAAGGCGTGGCCGAGCCGGCCGAAGCCGGTGATCACCTCGTCAAACACCAGCAGGATGCCGTATTTGTCGCAGATGGCGCGCAGCCGTTGCAGGTAGCCCTTTGGCGCCGGCAGAACGGCGGTCGAGCCCGCCATCGGTTCCACGAACACGGCGGCAATGGTGGTGTCGCCATGCAGCGCGACCAGACGCTCGAGGTCGTCGGCGAGATGCGCGCCCCATTCGGGCTCGCCCTTGGAAAAGGCCTGCTGCTCGCGGTTATAGGTATGCGGCAGATGATCGACGCCGCCGAGCATGACGCCGAAGGCCTTGCGGTTGTTACCGAGACCGCCGACCGACATGCCGCCAAAGCCGACGCCGTGATAGCCGCGCTCGCGGCCGATGAAGCGCTGCCGCTGGCCCTGTCCGCGCGCCACCCAATAGGCCAGCGCCATCTTCATCGCGGTGTCGACCGCTTCCGACCCCGAATTGCAGAAGAACACGTGGTCGAGGTCGCCCGGCGCCAGCGCCGCGATCCGGCTGGCCAGTTCGAAGGACTTCGGATTGGCGTACTGGAACGGTGGCGCGAAATCCATTTCCGCCGCCTGCGCCTGGATCGCGGCGACGATCGGCTCGCGATTGTGGCCGGCATTGGTGCACCACAGGCCGGCGGCGCCGTCGATGATCGGGCGGCCTTCCGGCGTGAAATAGTGCATGTCCTTGGCTCGCGACACCATGCGCGGCCGCTCCTTGAAGGCGCGGTTGGCGGTGAACGGCATCCAGAACGCTTCGAGGTCGTTCGGGACCGAGGTGGCTGCGGGCTTGCGGGCGGATTGCGTGCTCATGACAGGGCCTTTCCCGGCCTTCGGATGACAAAGCGGCGCGGCGCTGTTACCACGCCGCATCTGTAGGCTGTATCAACCGACAATGACGGACAAAAGCAACAAAGTGAAGGCGCGGCTGCCGCGCGGCCTCGTGGATCGCGGCCCCAGCGAGATCGCGGGAACGCGCGCGATGCTGGAGAAAATCCGGGCCGTGTACGAACTCTACGGCTTCGAGCCGGTGGAGACGCCGGCGATCGAATATACCGATGCGCTCGGCAAGTTCCTGCCCGACCAGGACCGTCCGAACGAGGGCGTGTTCTCGTTCCAGGACGACGACGAGCAATGGTTGAGCCTGCGCTACGACCTGACCGCGCCGCTCGCGCGCTATGTCGCCGAGAAATTCGATGCGCTGCCCAAGCCCTATCGCAGCTATCGCGAGGGCTGGGTGTTCCGCAACGAAAAGCCCGGGCCGGGCCGCTACCGGCAATTCATGCAGTTCGATGCCGACACGGTGGGCTCCGCCTCGATGGCCGCCGATGCCGAAATCTGCATGATGGCGGCGGACACGATGGAAGCGCTCGGGATTGCGCGCGGCAGCTATGTGGTGAAGGTGAATAACCGCAAGGTGCTCGATGGGGTGATGGATGCTGCAAACATCGCCAGCGAAAAACGTCTCACCGTGCTGCGCGCCATCGACAAGGCCGACAAGTTCTCGCTGGACGAAGTGAAAAAACTTCTCGGTGAAGGCCGGAAAGACGAGAGCGGCGATTTCACCAAGGGCGCGGGTCTTGACGCCCAGCAAGCCGAGATCGTGCTGAGCTTGCTGAAGCCGGATAACGCCGGCACGCCGGTTCTTGCAGCTTCGCTCAATGCGACGGGCGAAGCCGGCTTCCGTGAACTCGACCAGATCAAAGAACTCGTGAGAGCTGCAGGCTACGACGAGGACCGCATTCGCATCGACCCCTCCGTCGTGCGCGGCCTCGAATATTACACCGGCCCGGTCTACGAGGTCGAACTGCTGCTCGAGACAAAGGACGAGAAGGGTCGCCCCGTGCGCTTCGGCTCGGTCGGCGGCGGCGGGCGCTATGACGGTCTCGTGTCGCGCTTTCGCGCAGAACCGGTGCCGGCGACCGGCTTTTCCATCGGTGTGTCGCGGCTCGCGGCCGCTCTCGCGCTGATCAACAAGAGTGATGCACAGCCAAGTTTTGGCCCCGTGGTGGTCACGGTTTTCGACCAGGATCGAATCGCAGATTATCAGCGCATGGTCGCGGAGCTTCGCGCAGCGAATATCCGCGCGGAAATGTATCTCGGTTCAGGAAAGTTCAACCCGCAGATGAAATATGCCGATAAGCGCAACGCGCCCTGCGTCGTCATTCAGGGCTCGGATGAGAAGAACGATGCAGCGGGCGAACAGGTGGTGGTGAAGGACCTCGTTCTCGGCGCCGAGCTGTCGAAGCTCGAAAAGGGCCGCGACGAATATCTGCAGAAACAGGCGCAGGCGCAGCGCAAGGTGCCGCGCGATCAGCTGGTGAAGACCGTGCAGGAGATTCTGGCGCGCCACGGCGTGCGGACACGGGTGGCGTAACGCCGTCGTCCCCGCGCAGGCGGGGACCCATACGCCGTGACATTCCTGTCGGCGCCGGAAGCTACACAACGAACGCTGTGGTTATGGGTCGCCGCCTGCGCGGGGGGGACGACCGAACCTCACAAGGTCAGCAGCAGATCGTCGCCGTCTGGCACGAGCGACACCTGCTCGATACGCCGGGTTATGTCGATCCGGTGCCCGACCACCTGCTCGACCATGTCGAAGGTGTCGGCGATGCTGCGGAAGGCGATCAGCCGGCCGTCGCGGAACCGCAGGAAATGGGCGCTGCGAAAGCATAGCGAGCGGCCGGTATCGCGTTGGCGGGCGCGCAGGCGGCCATAGGCGGCAACCGTTTCGCCCTGCACCAAGAGGTGCTCGAACTCGAAATCGGCGATGTGGAAGAAGCAGGGGATGATCCGGGTGACGACCTCGATCGCGTCCTGCTTGCCGCGACGCGATCCGTAAATGTCGAACTGCTCGGCCGGGCCGGTCAGCAGCCACTCGACATCATCGTCCAGCACGGCGGCAAGCCGGTCGGGGTCGCGCGTCAGAAAGGCCCGATAGAAGTCTGCGATCCACGGCGGCAGTTCGCGTCCCGCCGATTCCGGCAGCGCGATGGCGCTGATCGGTCCTCTCATAATGCAATCACATCCTTGGAAAGCGGCAGGTCGGGTGCGCGATAGGCATCGATGCGGTGGCCCACCACCTGTTCGGCCATGTCGAAGGTGTCCGCCACGCCCTTCATCGAGGCCACCTTGCCGTCGCGAAACACCACGAAAACCGCAGTCCGATAGTTCAGGATCCGGCCGGTATCCTTCTGGACCGCCGTGACATTGTTGATGATGGCCGCGGTGTTGCCGTCGATGACGATCTCTTCCGGCTGGAAGCGCGTGACCGAGAGCATCGAGGGCACCAGCCGGCCGATATAGTCGACGACCGCGGCCTTGCCGCGCCGGTAGCCGCAAAACACCAGCACATCGACCGGACCGGCCATATGCCATTCCACATCGTCGGTCAGGCATTGTGCGAGCCGTACAGGATTGCGCGACGCCAGCGCCTCGTAAAACGCTTGTACGGCGGCTCGGGATACGGATTCACCCATGATGGTCTCCAGACAACCATCGAGCATGGATACAAATTCCTTATTTTTGGTAGCGGGCGCCCGGCACATGCGGCTGCATTTGCCTTCCCTCCGACGCGAGCGGGGCGAAACCGGGCCGCGGATGTCGTCCCGCAACTTTCGGGAAAAAACCGGGAGAATTCCCTGTTTTGGGTGAGCGTCCAGAATTCGATTGATATTGATGAAGCCGCAAGAGGTTCATTAAGGCTTCGGTCTGTCCTTGCGCGTTAAGGGCAGGCGCGTACCGGCGTCGAAACCTCACATCATCCGTGCTAAAGGCCCGCGGCCATGACCAGACCGCCGACCCCCGCCCTGTCCGACCCGCGGGCAGACACCCTCAGCTCCGCTCAGGACCTTGTGTCCGCTTATGAGCGGGCGGGCTATGCGCGGGCTCGTCCGGCCATCCTGCAGCCGGCCGAACCGTTTCTGGACCTGTCGGGCGAGGACATCCGGGCGCGCATGTTCCCGACCGTCGGACGGTCGGGCGAGGAATTGTGCCTGCGGCCCGATTTCACCATTCCGGTCTCCCGCGACTATCTTGCCTCGGCCGCTGCCGGTCAGCCGCAGGGCTATTGCTATCTGGGACCGGTTTTCCGCGACCGGGGGGCGCTGCCGGGCGAATTCCTGCAGGCCGGCATCGAATCCTTCGGCCGGACCGACAAGGCCGCCGCGGATGCGGAAACGCTGGCGCTGGGGCTGGAAGCCACCGCTCATTTCGGCAGGGCGGACCCGGAAATTCGGATCGGCGATGTCGGCCTGTTTGTCGCAATGGTCTCCGCGCTCGATCTGTCGCCGGCCTGGAAGCGCCGCCTCATCAAGGATTTCAACCGCAAGGCGTCGCTGGCCCAGGACCTCGACCGCCTGACGCTCGCCGCCGCGAATGGCCGGCCGGACTATCAGGGTGTGCTCGCAGCGCTCACCGGTTCGGATCCGAAGGGAGCGCATGCGCTGATCACCGATCTGCTGTCGATCGCCGGCATCACCGCCGTCGGCGGCCGTTCGGTCGGCGAGATCGCCGATCGCTTTCTCGAACAATCCACGCTCGACGCCTCGGCTGCCTTGCCGCCCTATACGCGTTCGCTGGTGGAGCGCTATCTCGCCATCTCGGCCAACCCGCTGGAGGCCTCGGTGACAATGCGCCAGCTCGCAAGCGACGCCGGCGTCGTGCTGACACCCACTCTGGATCTGTTCGATGCCCGCAATACCGAACTTGCCAGGCGCGGCATCGACCTGGAGCGCATCGTCTTTTCGTCCTCCTTCGGGCGCGGCATGGATTATTACACGGGCTTCGTTTTCGAGCTGCGCGACGGCGAGGGCGACGAGCCGCTGGTGGCGGGTGGCCGCTACGACGACCTGCTGACGCGGCTCGGATCGCCCACGCCGATCCCCGCGGTCGGCTTCTCCGTCTGGATCGAACGGCTGGCCGGCTCGGTTGCGGGAGGCGCGGCATGAGCGCGCCACTGATCATCGCGGTGCCGGCCAAGGGCCGGCTGCAGGAGAATGCGGAAGCCTTCTTCGCGCGCGCCGGCCTGCGTCTCGTCAAGCCGCGCGGCGCCCGCGACTATCGGGGCGCCATCGCCGGAATGGACGGCGTCGAGATTGCGTATCTGTCGGCGTCAGAAATCACCGCCCAGGTGGCGCAAGGCGCCGCCCATCTTGGCGTGACCGGCGAGGACCTCGTGCGCGAGATGATGCCGAATGCCGATGCGCGGGTGATCCTTCTGAAGGGACTGGGCTTTGGTTACGCCAACGTCGTGGTGGCGGTGCCGCAGGCATGGATCGACGTGCGCAGCATGGCCGATCTCGACGATGTCGCGACCGCGTTCCGGCTGCGGCATAATCGCAAGATGCGGGTTGCGACCAAGTATGTGAACCTGACCCGCGGATTTTTCGCGCAGCACGGCATCGCCGACTACCGGATCGTGGAGAGTCTCGGCGCGACCGAAGGCGCACCGGCCGCCGGCACCGCCGAACTGATCGTCGACATCACCACCACCGGCAACACGCTCACCGCAAATGCGCTGAAGGTGATCGAGGACGGCGTGATCCTGCGCTCGCAGGCCAATCTTGTGGCGGCGCGCACCGCCGACTGGAAGAACGGCGCGCTCGAAACCGCGCGCAGAATTCTCGATCGCATTGCCAGTCAGGACCGCGCGCATGGCTTCCGCGAAATGCGGACGCGCTTTGCAGGCTGCGACGACGCGCTGCTGGCCTTGGCTCGCGAAAAATTCGGCATCGTGACGCCGTTCGGCGGGCCGACCTCGTCCGGCATGCTGACGCTGCACTGCCCGCCGGACCAGGTGTTCGCGCTCGCCGACTTCTTGCGCGAGAAGGGCGCGCAGGCGATCTCGGTGAGCGGGATCGATTACGTCTTCACCCAGGACAACCCGCTGTTCGA
>JBIQKQ010000101.1:0-12872 GCA_044506365.1 Hyphomicrobiales bacterium | reverse complement strand
AACACAGCGACTTGTTCCACACGGCGATCGATCTGACTGCAGGCCGGCGCGGACTAGAGGCGCTGGCCCAGGCCCTGTCGCGCTGGATTTCTCACCTGCTCGCTATCGACGTCGATATCGAGCCGCTGGTCGAGATGCGCGATGTCAATCTCGTCTGGTATGTCGGACTCGATGCCGATGCGACCAAGATCGGCGACGCGCTATGGCACGGCGAGGCGCTGGACGAGGCGACGCGCAGTCGCGTGATCGGATTGTTCCGGCTGACCTTCCGGGACCCATCGGTCGTGCTGGACAAGGTTGGGCACGAGCCGGTCTATCTCATTCTTGCCATGTCGCCGGACAAGATTCTTCGCATGAAGCCGCAAAACCTGATCGGCGGATTGCCGATCCGGCGCATCGAAACGGTCTTGTGATGGCCCCGCTCGCTCATATCCCGGTCGGCGTGATCGTCGATCGGATCAAGGCAGACAGCCAGTGGATCGATTACATCTGGCAGCCGAGCGCGGTGCTGGTCGGCGCACCGGAGGCTGAGCCCTGGACCCGGCTTTCAGGCGATGACAATCGCGTCTCGTTTTATGCGGGCAGCACTTCGATCGAATTCTATCGCTCCGACACGAGCCACTATCGCGACAATCTGATGGGCGACGGCAAATTGTGGGTGGTGATGACCCCGACCGAGTCCTATCCGCCCTATGAACTGTTCAAGGTGACAGCCGATCCAACCGAGGGCGAGGCGCAGACCGAAACGGGCGCCAATCTGGTCGAAACGGTGCCGATGCCGGACGCGGTGCGCAAGCTGCTGGAAGATTTCGTGGCCGAGCACCATGTCGAGCAGACATTCTTCAAGCGTAAGCGGGATCGCGCCGATCCCGAGGCGCTAGGCCGGCGCAGACCGTCTGGTCGGGACCACGATAATGACTGAACCGGAAGACTTCCTGACCCGATGGTCGCGGCGAAAGCGCGAAGCCAAGGCCGAGCCGGCGGACCAGCCGGCGCGCCGCGAGTCCGTTCCGACCGACGTCTCGAAGGATGCGCCGGTGCTGCCGTCTCAAGCGGGCGCCGAAACGCCCGGCGGATTCGACCTCTCGAAATTGCCTTCACTCGATTCGATTGGCCCGGAAACGGACATTCGCGTCTTCATGCAGCCCGGCATACCGGCGGCACTGTCCCGTGCGGCACTTCGCCGCGCGTGGGCGGCTGATCCGGCGATCCGTGACTTCATCGGGCTGTCCGAAAATTCATGGGACTTCACGGCTCCCGATGAAATTCACGGCTTTGGCGCGCTGGATCCCGCGGATGCGAAGCGGCTGATCGCAAATCTGCTCGGCGGTGACGAGACGCAGGATGGTGAGCGCCTGACCTCCGGGCCCGAGGACCGAGGTAGCACGGGCGAAGGCGAAACCACGCATCAAGCCGAAACGACCCATGACGATGCATCCGAAGGCGCTACAGCCCGCGGGGAGGCGCTGCGCGCCGGATCCGAGTCTCCGGCGAGCGACAACCTCGAGTTAGGCGCTGCGCCCGCGATCAATCCGGTCGGCGATATCGCGTCGCAAGAAAATGCTGCTGCGCAACATGTGGCGCCGGTTGAGGACCCCGTGCCGTCGCGGCGTGCGCACGGGCGTGCACTGCCGCGATAGCGCCGCGCGCGAGTCTTCCGATAGCCCCGCGCTATTGACCCATTCCAGATCAGCGCCGTATTGTTTGGAACGTCTCTCAAGAGACGGCTGCATTTCTTGGCAGAGAACAATAACGAACAAAAATGCGCGACCCGGGACTCGATGAAGCGATCCGTGCAGCTGGTGGGGTCAGCGAACTGGCCCGCCGGATCGGCATATCGCAACCGTCTGTTTCGAACTGGGAGCGCGTGCCAGCCGAGCGCGTGCTCGCAGTGGAGCAGGCGACCAATGTCAGTCGTGCAACGCTTCGTCCTGATCTCTATGCGCAATCGCCATCGCGCATCGAGGTCGATGAGATTGATCTTGCCCGCTCGCAGGAATACCGGCTGCTCGGCGCGCTGCTGGCGCGCGCTCCCGATACGGCATTTCTGAAGAAGCTGGCCGGCTTGCGCGGCGACGCGTCGCCGCTCGGCTTGGCCCATGTCGCGCTGGCGGAAGCCGCCGAGGCCGCGAATGCCGAAGCGGTCGAGCGAGAATTCTTCAATTTGTTTATCGGAGTCGGGCGCGGTGAGCTGATGCCCTATGGCTCCTACTATCTCACCGGCTTTCTGCACGAGCGTCCGCTGGCGCGCCTGCGCGGCGATCTCAATGCGCTCGGGATCGAACGCAGCGAAGGCAATGTCGAGCCGGAGGACCACGCCGCTCTGCTATGCGAGATCATGGCGGGACTCGCAGATGGCAGCTTCCCGGCGGCAGCGGGCAGCGACAAACAGATTTTCGAGAATCACCTCGCGCCATGGATCGGCCGCTTCTTCGCCGATCTGGAGCGCGCGGAAGAAGCGTCCTTCTATCGCAGCGTCGGGACGCTTGGTCGCGTGTTCGTGGAAATCGAGACCGAGGCCTTCGCGCTTCCGTCGTGATCGGCGCGCAAGGACCGGATCAAGAGATGAAGGAGGAACGGCAATGACACAGGAACGCAAGACGCCGGTCGGACGCCGCGATTTTCTGCGCGCACTTGGCGCCGGCGCGGGCGTAGCCGTGACGGCTGCAGCGCCGCTTGCAACACCGGCTCGCGCCGACACTGAACCGGCCGATGAGAAGCGCAAGGCCCGTTACAAACCGAATTCTCCGGAAGTGCAGACCTACTATCGGGTCAATCGCTATCCGGGCGCGAAGTAAGGGAGGCAACGCCGTGCTGATCAAGAGGACAGAACGCGAAAAGCGCCGCGGCCAACTTGCCGCCCAGCTTTCCAACCATGCCGCCGGCGGAATGGATCGCCGAACGTTCCTGCGCCGCTCCGGCCTTGTCGCCGGCGGTCTTGCCGCCGTCGGCGCCGTGCCGCTCGCCGGCATGCGCAAGGCCGACGCCGCCGCCGCAACGGCCGGACAACCGGGTGGCGCGCCGATTACCATTCGCAAGAACATCTGCACGCATTGCTCGGTCGGCTGTACCGTCATCGCCGAAGTGCAGAACGGGGTGTGGGTCGGCCAGGAGCCCGGCTGGGATTCGCCGATCAACCGGGGATCGCATTGCGCAAAGGGCGCGGCAACGCGCGAACTCGTGCATGGCGATCGCCGTCTGAAATATCCGCTCAAGCTGGTCGACGGCAAGTGGACCCGGATCTCCTGGGATACCGCGATCAACGAGATCGGCGACAAGCTGATGGAAATCCGCGAGAAGTCCGGTCCGGATTCGGTCTACTGGCTCGGTTCTGCGAAATTCACCAATGAAGGCTCGTACCTCAATCGCAAGATGGCGGCCTTCTGGGGCACCAACAACTCCGATCACCAGGCGCGTATCTGCCATTCCACGACGGTCGCCGGCGTAGCCAATACCTGGGGCTATGGCGCGATGACCAACAGCTATACGGACATCCGCAACAGCAAGACGATCATTTTCATGGGCAGCAACGCTGCCGAAGCGCACCCGGTCTCCCTGCAGCATATCCTCGAAGGCAAGGAGATGAACCGCGCGAACATGATCGTCATGGATCCGCGCATGACGCGAACCGCGGCGCACGCCACGGAATATGTCCGCTTCCGCTCAGGCACCGACATTCCGGTGATCTGGGGCATGCTGCACCACATCTTCAAGAATGGCTGGGAAGACAAGGAGTTCATCGAGCAGCGCGTCTACGGCATGGACGACATCCGCAAGGAGGTCGAGAAGTGGACGCCCGAAGAAGTCGAGCGCGTCACCGGCGTTCCAGGCAAGCAGCTCGAGCGCGTCGCCAAGATGTTCGCGACCGAAAAGCCCTCCACCCTGATCTGGTGCATGGGCGCGACCCAGCATACCGTCGGCACGGCGAACGTGCGGGCCTTCTGCATCGCGCTGCTCGCCACCGGCAACGTGGCCAAGAGCGGCACCGGCGCCAACATTTTCCGCGGCCATACCAATGTGCAGGGCGCGACCGATCTCGGCCTCGATATCGTGACCCTGCCGCTCTATTACGGCCTCACCGAAGCCGCCTACCGGCACTGGTGCCGTGTGTGGGAGGTCGATTTCGACTGGATGGCGGCGCGTTTCGACACCCTCACCGGCGCCGACGGCAAGCCGGTCAAGATGATGCATACACCGGGCATCCCGTCGACGCGCTGGTTCGACGCGACCTTGTCGGACAAGAAAGACGTCTCACAGAAAGACGTTATCAAGGCGATGATGGTGTTCGGTCACGGTGGCAACACCGTCACCCGCATGGCGAAAGCCCAGGAGGGTATCGAGAAGCTCGAACTCCTGGTCGTCGCCGACCCGCATCCGACCACCTGGGCGGTCCTCGCGCCGAAGCGCAAGAACAACACCTATCTGCTTCCGATCGCGACCAGCTACGAAACCGCAGGCTCGCGCACGGCCTCGAACCGGGCGCTCCAATGGGGCGAGCAGATCGTCAAGCCGATATTCGAAGCCAAGGACGACCTTGAGGTTCACTATCTCCTGGCCAAGAAGCTCGGGTTCGCCGACCTGATGTTCAAGAACATCAAGGTCGAGAACAATCTGCCGTCGGTGGAAGATGTGCTGCGCGAAATCAATCGTGGCGGATGGTCGACCGGTTATTGCGGCCAGTCGCCCGAGCGGCTGAAGATGCACATGGCCAACCAGAAAGACTTCGACATGCTGACGCAGAAGGCGATGTCGGGTCCGGCCAAGGGCGATTATTACGGATTGCCGTGGCCATGCTGGGGTTCGCCCGAATTCAAGCATCCCGGCACGCCGATCCTCTACAACACCAATCTCTCTGTGAAGGAGGGCGGCGGCACCTTCCGCGCCCGCTTCGGCCTCGAACGCGAGGAAAAGCTGCCCGACGGCACGACCCGCAAGGTCTCGATGCTGGGCAACGGCTATTACTCGAAAGATTCCGAGATCAAGGACGGCTATCCGGAATTCACGCTCGGCGTGCTCAAGAAGCTCGGCTGGGATAAGGACCTCACCGAGGCCGAGCTTGCTGTGATCAGCAAGGTGAATCCCGCCAATCCAGATGCGGTCTCCTGGTCGACCGACCTGTCGGGCGGCATCCAGCGTGTCGCGATCGAGCACGGCTGCGTCCCCTATGGAAACGGCAAGGCCCGCGCCAATGCGTTCGGGCTTCCGGATCCGATTCCGGTGCACCGCGAGCCGATCTATACGCCTCGGCCGGAACTTGTGGCGAAATACCCGACCTTGCCGAACGCCCGGCAGTTCAGGATGCCCAATCTCGGCTTCGACATGCAAAAGGCCGCGGTCGACAAGGGCATCGCCAAGCAGTTTCCGCTGATCCTGACCTCGGGCCGACTGGTCGAATACGAGGGCGGCGGCGAAGAAACGCGATCCAACAAGTGGCTCGCCGAACTGCAGCAGGACATGTTCATAGAGATCAATCCGGCGGATGCGGCCGAACGCGGCATCACCGACGGAGGCTGGGTCTGGGTGACCGGCGCCGAATACGGGTCGAAGGCGCGCATGAAGGCGCTGGTGACTGAACGCGTCGGCAAGGGCGTGACCTGGTGTCCGTTCCACTTCGCCGGCTGGTTCCAGGGCGAGGACCAGCGCGGAAACTATCCGCAGGGTACCGACCCGGTCGTGCTGGGCGAGAGCGTGAACGTGCTCACCACCTATGGCTACGACCCGGTCACGGGCATGCAAGAGCCCAAGGCCACCCTCTGTCAGGTTCGTGCGGCTTAAGGAGACGCAGCCATGGCTCGTATGAAATTTCTTTGCGACGCCGATCGTTGCATCGAGTGCAACGCTTGCGTCACAGCCTGCAAGAACGAACACGAAGTGCCATGGGGCATCAATCGCCGGCGTGTCGTCACGATCAATGACGGCAAGCCGGGCGAGCGCTCCGTGTCGATGGCCTGCATGCATTGCACCGATGCGCCCTGCGCGGCGGTGTGTCCGGTGAATTGCTTCTACACCACCGCCGATGCCGTGGTTCTCCACTCCAAGGATCTGTGCATCGGCTGCGGCTATTGCTTCTACGCCTGCCCGTTCGGCGCGCCGCAATATCCGCGAGTCGGCAATTTCGGCTCGCGCGGCAAGATGGACAAGTGCACCTTCTGCGCGGGCGGCCCGGACAACGACTACACCGTGGCCGAATATCAGAAATACGGCTCCAACCGGCTGGCCGAAGGCAAGCTCCCGCTCTGCGCCGAGATGTGCTCGACCAAGTCGCTGCTCGCCGGCGACGGCGAGATCATCGCACAGATCTACAAGGAGCGCGTTGTGCGTCGCGGCTATGGTTCGGGCGCCTGGGGGTGGAAGACCGCCTACAGGGAAACCATCGCGTCCTGACCCGCGTGAGACGGGCCGGCGGGCTCTGTTCGCCGGCTCCCCAACGACCAAGAAAAGAGGAGAAGGGGATGTTGACGCTCACAAGAAGCCTTCAGACGTTTGCCTGCGCCTTGGCGCTCTTCTGCGTCGTGCTTGCGGCTGTGCCCGCCGCCGCGCAGCAGCGCAATGCGGATGGCTCGGTCAATCCGACCGCCAGCGCCGTGCAGGAAAGCCAGCTGCTCCAGGAGCTGCAGCGGGTGCAGGGGCGCGTCAGCATTCCCGACAAGAAGGAAGGCGTGCTGATCCAGCAGGCCGGTCGCGACTGGCGGCAGTTCCACGAAGTGACGCTGCGCTGGATCGGCGGTATCGCCATCCTCGGCATGCTTGTCGTTCTCATCGCCTTCTACCTGATCCGCGGCATGGTGCGGCTGAAGAGCGGACGTTCGGGACGCACGATCACGCGCTTCAATGCGTTCGAGCGGTTTACCCACTGGATGACGGCGACCTGCTTCATCATCCTCGCGATCACCGGCCTCAACATCACCTTCGGCAGGCCGTTGCTGTTGCCGCTGATGTCGCCGGAAGCGTTCACCGCCTGGTCGGAAGCCGCCAAATACGCGCACAACTTCGTCAGCTTCCCCTTCACCATCGGCGTCATCCTGATCTTCCTGATCTGGATCGCCGGCAACATTCCCAATCGCGTCGATGTCGAGTGGGTGAAGCGCGGCGGCGGCATCATTGGCGACGACCATCCGCCGGCCTATCGGTTCAATGCCGGCCAGAAGATGATCTACTGGATCGTGGTGCTCGGCGGCGCCGCTTCCGCGATCTCGGGCTATCTGCTGATGTTCCCGTTCTATGGCGACCTGACCGTGAACGGGATGCAGACGGCGCAGATGGTGCACAGCATCGTCGCCGTGCTGTTCATCGCCGCGATGCTGGCGCATATCTATATCGGCACCATCGGCATGGAGGGAGCGTTCGAGGCCATGGGCACCGGCGACGTGGATGTGAACTGGGCCCGCGAGCATCACAGCCTCTGGCTCGACGAGGAGCTCAAGCGAGGCCAGAGCGCCGCGCCGAGCGGGGCCCGCGCGACGCCGGCCGAATAGCCCTCCCACAGGCTGCTGCAAATCCAGAGCGCCCGGCGATACCCCCGCCGGGCGCTTTGCTGTAAGAAGCCGACATGGACATCATCGGCCTCGCTGGCTGGAGCGGCTCCGGCAAGACCACCCTTCTGACCAAGGTCATTCCGTGCCTGACCGGGCGCGGCAAGCGGGTTTCGACACTGAAACATGCGCACCATCATTTCGATGTCGACCGGCCCGGCAAGGACTCCTTCGAGCATCGTTCGGCCGGCGCCACCGAGGTGCTGGTGATATCGGGCAGCCGGTGGGCGCTGATGCACGAGTTGCGCGGTGCGCCGGAACCCTCGCTGCCGGCGCTGCTGACCAAGTTGTCCGAGGTCGATCTGGTTCTGGTTGAAGGGTTCAAGCGCGAAAGCTTCCCGAAGCTCGAAATCCATCGCGCCGCCAATGGTAAACCCCTGCTGCATCCGCAGGACCGCTGGATCGTCGCGGTTGCCTCCGATACGCCGCTGCCGGCTGCCACCGTGCCGGTGGTCGATCTGAACGACATCGAGGCGGTCGCTGATCTGCTGCTCGCGCGGGCGGTCCCTGTCGAGGCGGTGCGGGAACGCGCGGACGCGGTCTGATGGCGCAGCTGACCGACGATTGCTTTGCCTTTTCCGGACCGCTGCTGCCGGTCGACGACCTGGAACGGATCATCAGCGAACGCGTGACGCCGGTCGCTGAAATCGAGATGGTTGCGCCGGCACAAGCGCGCGGCCGTACGCTGGCGCGCGATGTCGAAGCGCCGATCGACCTGCCGCCGTTCGACAATTCCGCCGTGGACGGCTATGCCGTCCGGCACGCCGACCTCACCCCCCAATCTGATACTGTGCTGACCGTGGCCGAGCGCATCACCGCCGGCCGCGCCGCCGCGCAGCCGATCGCCAGGGGCGCCGCCATCCGTATCTTTACCGGAGCGCCAATGCCGGAAGGCGCCGACACCGTATTCATGCAGGAAGACGTGCGGACCGACGGCGCCAGCGTGATCGTGCCGCCCGGACTCAAACCCGGCGCGAACCGCCGGCTGGCCGGCGAGGATATTCGCACGGGTGCGGTCGCGTTGCCCGCCGGTCGCGTCCTGACGATTGCCGACACCGCGCTCGCCTCGGCCCTGGGCCTGACTGAACTTCCGGTGCGGCGCCGCATTCGCGTCGCGCTGTTCTCGACCGGCGACGAACTGATCGAGCCCGGACGGCCGCTCACGCGTGCGCAGCTCTACGATGCGAACCGCTGCCTGCTCGCGGGCTTGGTCGAATCGCTGGGCGGCGTTGTCACCGATCTCGGCATCCTGCGCGATGATCCCGCGGAACTGGGACCGGCCCTGAAAGATGCGGCCGCGTCGCATGATGTCGTGCTCACCTCGGGTGGCGTGTCGACCGGGGAAGCGGACCACGTGCGCGATGCTGTGGAAGCTGTCGGCAGCCTCGTCTTCTGGCGCGTGGCGATCAAGCCGGGGCGGCCGGTGGCGATGGGCGTGATACCGGGTGCAGCGGGCACGAACGCCGCTTTCGCCGGTTTGCCCGGAAATCCGGTCGCTGCGTTCGTGACCTTTTTACGTGTGGTACGTCCGCTGATCATGCGGCTGTCGGGCGCGAACACGCCGCCACTCATCGCGCTGCCGGTGCGTGCGGCATTCGGGTATCGAAAGAAAAAGGGACGCCGGGAATATGTGCGGGTGGCGCTCCGGCGCGCTGCGGACGGTGTTGTCGAAGCGGTCAAGCACCGTCAGGAAGGAGCGGGTGTGCTCACTTCGCTGACCGAGACCGACGGTCTGGTGGAGTTGTCCGAAAGCGTCACGACCGTCGAGCCCGGCTCGACCGTCGGATTCCTGCCCTATGCTTCGCTGGTCAGCTGAGCGTCAAACGAAGGACGCGATCAGAGCCGCACTCCGCTCGTGGTGTATGCAACCGTCACCGGCTCCTGATAGCGCTCGAGCACAAACCAGCCGGCCACGGCGATAACGATGACGGCGACGCAGGCAGCGAGAAAGCTTTTCATCGTCCCGACCCCCCGAAAGACTAGAATTACACCGATACTAGAAAAGCCCCGGTCTTCCTTCAAGCTGACCGAAGGTCGCGTCCTTCCGATGCGATCTGGTCGGCACGGGCCCGGTCTTCCGGGGTGTTGACATTGAAGAAGGGGTCGACCGGCCGGTCGGGCCATTCCGCTATCGCAATGCCATGACGCGCGGTCCAGACCTCGATCTTGTGCAGATCTTCGTCCACCAGCGCGCGGCGCAGGTCGGCGCGCAATGCCACTGGCCAGAGCCCGGCGACCGGATGCCGCCAGTCTCCGGATTTCGCACAGGCGAGCTGTGTACCGGCCGCCGCGCGCGCCGCATGCAGCTTCTCGACGAGGTCGGAGGGAAGGAACGGGCAGTCACCCGGCACGCTCGCCATCCATTCGATATCCGGACGATGCGCCGCGGCCCAATCAAGCCCCGCCAGAATGCCGGCAAGCGGACCTGCGAAGTCCGGGATGTCATCGGGCACCACCGGCAGTCCGAAGCGCGCGAAGCGTGACGGATCGCCATTCGCATTGAGGATCAGCCCGTCGCATTGCGGCGTCATCGTATACAGCACGCGATCGAGGATCGCGCGGCCGCCGATTTCGATCAGCGCCTTGTCGCCGCCGCCCATGCGCCGCGCGAGTCCGCCGGCGAGAATGAGACCGAGGGTTTTTGGAGATGCGATGCTCATGGTTGCATCCCTCCCCCTGAAAGGGGGAGGGTCGCCGAGTGAAACGAGGCGGGGTGGGGGTCAGATGTCTCGAGCAAAGACCGAGCCGCCACCCGGCTCGTCGCTTCACCGCTCGCCACCCTCCGCCGCAAGCGGAGGAGGGAAAAGAAAGAATCAATCGTCATGCACCGCCGCCTTGCGCCGATGCTTTGCACTCTCTTCCTCGACGAAGCTGAGGTCCTGATCGAAGATGATGCGGTCTAGACCGGCAAGTGCGGTGAAGCGTTTGCCGCGTGCGCGGCCGATCAGCGTGAGATTGGCCTTGCGCGCCAGTTCGACGCCCCAGGCGGTAAAGCCGGAGCGCGACACCAGAATCGGAATGCCCATGCGCACGGTCTTGATCACCATTTCGGAGGTGAGCCGGCCGGTCGTGTAGAATATCTTGTCGTGCGCGGGGACCTTCTCCCGGAACATCCACCCGGCGATCTTGTCGACCGCATTGTGCCGCCCGACATCTTCCATATAGACCAGCGGCCTGTCTTGCTGCGCCAGCACGCAGCCATGGATCGCGCCGGCTTCGAGATAGAGCGAAGGCGTGGTGTTGATCTTGTGTGTCAGCGCATAAAGCCATGAGGTGCGCAGCGGCGTCGCCGGCAGCGTGACATCTTCCAGCGCCTCCATGAGGTCGCCGAACACGGTGCCCTGCGCGCAGCCCGAGGTCTGTACCTTCTTCTTCAGCTTCTCTTCGTAGTTGGTCGCGCGCTCGGTGCGCACGACCACGACCTGCAATTCCTCGTCATAATCGACACCGGTTACGACATCGTCGGACTGCAGCATGTTCTGGTTGAGCAAATAACCGATCGCCAGATAGTCGGGATGATCCCCGATCGTCATCGCGGTGACGATCTCCTGCCCGTTCAGGAAAATCGTGAGCGGCCGCTCGACCGTCACCACTGTTTCGATCTCTGCACCGGTTTGATCGACCCCGCGCACGCGCTCGGTCAGGCGCGGATCGTGCGGATCGGGCCGGATCAGATAATCGTCGTTCGTCATTGTCATCCGAACGGCAGCTTCATCCCCGGAGGCAGGGGCAAGCCGCCGGTCAGCGCCTTCATCTTCTCGGCCATCACGCCTTCGAGCTTCTTGCGGGCATCGGCATGAGCGGCGACAAGAAGGTCTTCGACGATTTCCTTCTCGTCGGGCTTCATCAGGGAATCGTCGATCGACACGCTCCGCAGGTCGCCCTTGCCGGACAGCGTGACCTTGACCACACCGCCGCCCGAGACGCCCTCAACCTCCGCCGCCTCGAGTTCGCTCTGCATCGACTGCATCTTGGATTGCAGTTCGGCGGCCTTCTTCATCATCCCCATGAAATCGGCCATGTGCTACCTTTCGCTGTCGCTGTCGTCATCTTCGTCCGGAAAATCGGGGAGCATGTCGGGCTCGGCTCCGACGGCCGGCATTTCGGTTTCGCGCGGCCGTACTGCCACAATCTCCGCGCCCGGAAAGCGTTCCAGCACCGCCTGCACCAGCGGGTCGCCGCGCACACCGCGCTTCAGTTCGGCCTCGCGCGCATCCATCTGCGCCTTCAGCGTCGGCTGACCGGGCTCGCGCGAGAGCGCCACGGCCCATGGCCGGCCGGTCCAGGCCTTCAGCTTTGCCGGCAGCTCGTTGACGATGCCTTGCGAGGCGCCCGTCTCCAGCGCAAGTTCGAGCTTGCCATCCTCGCAGCGCACCAGCCGCACGTCGCGCTCCAGCGCCGTCTTGACCCGCAGGTCGCGCTTGTCCGCCGCCAGCTGCACAAGCTCTTCGAAGCTGCCGATGCTGACCGGCTGCGGCGCGGTCGGTGCGGAGTCCATCGGCTGGGGCGCCGTATTGAAGGCCGGCAGAGCCATCGCCCGCGGCGCACCGCGTGGGCCGTCAGCGCGAGACGCAGTCATGCTCGCCGGTGCCGGCGCCGCCACCGGACCCGGAGCCGCCGTGCCGCCGTTGCCGCGCGGCGCAGTGATTGCCGCCGCGTCCAGTCCCGCTCCGTTGCCGAGCGCGCGGATCGCCTCGTCCGGGGTCGGAAGATCGGCGGCATAGGCGATGCGCACCAGAAGCATTTCGGCAGCCGCCACCGGCCGCGTTGCCTGCTGCACCTCGACGAGGCCCTTGAGCAGCATCTGCCAGGTCCGCGATAGAACCCGCATCGAAAGCTGCGTCGCAAAACTCTTGCCGCGAACCCGCTCCGGCTCGCTCAGTGACAGATCGTCGGCCACCGAGGGAACAAGCTTCACCCGCGTGACGAAATGCGTGAACTCGGCAAGATCCGACAGGATCACGGCAGGGTCGGCGCCGGAATCATATTGATCGCGCAATTCCTTCAGCGCTGCGGCGACCTCGCCCTTCAGCAGCATCTCGAACAGGTCGACGATGCGGCCGCGGTCCGACAGGCCGAGCATCTGGCGTATGTCCTCGGCGCGGACTTCGCCTGCCGCATGGGCGATCGCCTGGTCAAGCAGCGACAGTGAGTCGCGCACCGAGCCTTCGGCGGCGCGTGCGATCAGCGCGAGCGCCTCTGTCTCGGCGCTGACGTTTTCCTTTTCGGCAATGCCGGCGAGGTGGCGCACCAGCAGGTCGCCGTCGACCCGGCGCAAGTCGAAGCGCTGGCAGCGCGACAGCACCGTGATCGGCACCTTGCGGATTTCGGTGGTGGCGA
>JBIQKQ010000100.1:0-12969 GCA_044506365.1 Hyphomicrobiales bacterium | reverse complement strand
ACCACATGCCGGCGTGCTCGCGCAGCGCATGACGACGCTGTCGCGGCTCGCCAATGTCGAGGCGCGCGACAAGCCCGCTGTTGTGCTGACCACCGTTAATGCGGCCTTGCAGCGCGTGCCGCCGCGCACGCTGGTCATGGGCCAGTCGCTTTCGGCCGCCCCCGGCAATGTGATGCCGATGGAACGCGTCGCAAGCTGGCTCGAACTGAACGGCTATACGCGCGCCTCGACCGTGCGCGAGCCCGGCGACTACGCCGTGCGCGGCGGCATCCTCGATCTGTTCGCGCCCGGCATGAGCGAGCCGGTGCGGCTCGACTTTTTCGGCGACCAGATCGAAACCATCCGCGCCTTCGACCCGGAGAGCCAGCGCACGCAATATGACCTGCGTGCGCTCGATCTCGTGCCGGTGTCCGAATTCCAGCTCACGACCGAGACCATCCGGCGCTTTCGCCTTGGCTATGTCGAGGCTTTCGGCGCCGCGACCCGTGACGATCAGCTCTATGAGGCGGTCAGCGAAGGCCGTCGCTATCCCGGCATGGAACATTGGTTGCCGCTGTTCCATGAGCATATGGATACGCTGTTCGACTATCTGGACCGCACCCCGATCGCGCTGGAGCCGCTTGCCGAAGATGCCGCGCAAGAGCGGATCGCGCAGATCGTCGATTACTACGAGGCGCGCCAGAATGCGCCGCAGGGCGTTGGCGGCGTGCCCTACAAGCCGCTGCCGCCCGAGCGGCTCTATTTCACCGAGGACGAATGGAAGGCGCAACTTGGCCGGATGAAGCTTGCGCGCATGACGCCGTTCGCGGTGCCGGAGGCGCAAGGCGCATCGGTCGTCGATATCGGCACCAAGCAGGGCCACAATTTCAGCGCCGAGCGCGCTGAAGCCGAGGCCAACGTTTTCGATGCGGTCGTCAAGCATGTCGCGTCGCTGCAGCGCGGCGGCAAGCGTGTCGTGGTCGCGCTCTGGAGCGACGGCGCACGCGATCGCATGAGCCATGTGCTGCGCGACCACGGGCTCGCCAATCTCGCCAATGTCGGATCATGGCAGGAGGCCTTGGCGCGGCCGAAGACGGATGTCGCACTCGCGGTTCTCGGGCTGGAATCCGGGTTCGAGACGGCACAGGCCGCAATCATCGGCGAGCAGGACATTCTCGGCGACCGGCTGGTGCGGCCGCGGCGGGCTTCGAAGAAAGCGGAGAACTTCATCGCAGAGGCGACCAGCCTCTCGGCCGGCGATCTCGTGGTGCATGTCGATCACGGCATCGGCCGGTTCGTCGGGCTGGCGACCATCGAGGCTGCGGGCGCGCCGCATGACTGCCTCGAACTGCATTATGCCGGCGGTGACAAGCTCTATCTGCCGGTCGAGAATATCGAGCTTTTGTCACGCTACGGCTCCGAAGATCTCGAGGTCGATCTCGACCGGCTCGGCGGCACCGCCTGGCAGACCCGCAAGGCGCGGATGAAAAACCGCATCCGCGAGATTGCCCACGAACTCATGAAAGTGGCGGCGGAACGCAAGCTGCGCGAGGCGCAAAAGCTCGTCGTGCCGGCGGGCCTCTATGACGAATTCTGCGCCGGCTTCCCCTATGAGGAGACGGAGGACCAGCAGGCGGCGATCGATGCCACGCTCGACGATCTTGCGTCCGGCCGTCCGATGGATCGCCTCGTGTGCGGCGATGTCGGCTTCGGCAAGACCGAGGTGGCGTTGCGCGCCGCCTTCGTCGCGGCGATGGCGGGCCGGCAGGTCGCCGTCGTCGTCCCGACCACGCTGCTGGCGCGCCAGCACTACAAGACCTTCAGCGAGCGGTTCCGCGGCTTTCCGGTCAAGGTCGGCCAGGCGTCGCGGCTGGTCACCTCCGCCGATCTTGCGCAGACCAGGAAGGACCTGGCTGACGGCGCCCTCGACATCGTCGTCGGCACCCATGCGCTCCTCGGCAAGAGCGTGAAATTCAAGGACCTCGCGCTGGTCATCGTCGACGAGGAGCAGCATTTCGGCGTTGCCCACAAGGAGAAGCTGAAGACGCTGCGCGCCGAAGTCCATATGCTGACGCTGACCGCGACTCCGATCCCGCGTACGCTGCAGCTCGCCTTGACCGGCGTGCGCGACCTCTCGCTGATTGCATCGCCTCCGGTTGACCGCCTTGCGGTGCGGACCTTCGTGTCGCCATTCGATCCGATCGTCGTGCGCGAGGCGATCCTGCGCGAGCGCTATCGCGGCGGCCAGTCCTTCTATGTCTGCCCGCGGATCGAGGACCTCGCCGGCGCCAAGGAGTTCTTCGACAAGACCGTGCCGGAGGTGAAGGTTGCGGTCGCGCATGGCCAGATGCCCGCGACGGCGCTGGAAGACATCATGTCGGCTTTCTATGACGGGAAGTTCGACGTGCTGCTGTCCACCACCATCATCGAATCCGGGCTCGACATACCGACCGCGAACACGCTGATCGTGCACAGAGCCGACCGCTTCGGCCTGGCGCAGCTCTACCAGCTGCGGGGCCGGGTGGGGCGCTCCAAGATCCGGGCCTACGCGCTGTTCACGCTGCCGGCGGAAAAGCGGATCACCGCGCAGGCGGAACGGCGGCTCAAGGTGCTGCAATCCCTGGACACGCTGGGCGCCGGATTCCAGCTCGCCTCACACGATCTCGACATCCGCGGCGCCGGCAATCTGCTTGGCGAGGAGCAGTCCGGTCACATCAAGGAGGTCGGCTTCGAGCTCTATCAGCAGATGCTGGAAGAGGCCGTCACCGCGCTGAAGGCCGGCATCGCCGAGCCGGTCGCGGATCAATGGTCGCCGCAGATCACCGTCGGCACGCCGGTGCTCATTCCGGAAGACTATGTCGCCGACCTGTCGGTGCGGCTCGGACTCTATCGCCGGATCGCGACGGTCGAGAACGAGCAGGAGATCGAGGCGTTTGCGGCCGAACTGGTCGACCGTTTCGGCCCGCTGCCGGAAGAGGTCAAGCATCTGCTGCAGATCGTGGTCATCAAGCTCTTGTCGAAGCGCGCCAATGTCGAGCGCATCGATACCGGCCAGAAGGGGGCGGTGCTGCAATTCCGCGATAACAACTTCGCCAATCCGGAGGGCCTGTTGCGCTACATCGCGAGCCAGGCGCCGATCGCAAAGGTGCGGCCCGACCAGAAGGTGGTGTTCCTGGACGACTGGCCAAAACCGGTTCAGCGGCTGCTCGGCACGACGAAAATCCTGCGCAATCTGGTGAAGATCGCGGAGGGAAAAAAGGCGGCGTAGCGCCGGACATCGCCCGCCGGCGCCGCTCAGCCGGCCGGATCGCCCGGCGCGTTCAAACTTTTACGGTGTCCGGCCGGCGGATGCCGAGATGGTCGGCCAGCGTCTGTCCGGTATATTCGGTTCGGAACAGGCCGCGCCGCTGAAGCAGCGGGACGACCTGATCGACGAAGTCATCGAACGCGCCGGGGAAGTAGGGCGGCATGACGATGAAGCCATCCGCGCGGCGCGCCTCGAACCATTCCTGCAGGGTGTCGGCAATGTGCTCTGGCGTTCCGCAGACCACCCAATGTCCGTGCGCGGCCGCGATCAGGTTATAGAGGTCCCGCAGATTCATGCCTTGTCGGCGCGCCATGTCGAGAAGCGCCTTGGAGAAGGTCTGCCCTCGTTCGGTCAGCGGAAAATCCGGAATCGGACCGTCGAGCGGATAGCCGGAAATGTCATGGCCCAGTCTCTGGGAGACCAGTGGAATGGCATTGGTGTCGCTGACCCAGCCTTGCATCAGATCGAGCTGCGCCTTGGCCTCTGCCGGCGTGCGGCCGATCACCGGCATGACGCCGGCGAGGATCTTCACGTCGTCGGGATTGCGTCCGGCGAGACGGACGCGCTCCTTCAACTCGTCGTAGGAGCGCTTGGCGGCATCCGCCTCAGCCACGACGGTGAACACCACGTCCGCGATGCGAGCCGCGAGGTTCTGTCCGGGAGCCGAGCCGCCGGCGTGAATGATGACCGGACGGCCTTGCGGGCTTCTCTGGATGTTGACCGGACCTTTCACCGAGAAAAACCGCCCCTGGTGATTGAGCTGGCGGAACTTGCTTTTGTCCAGAAACTCTCCGGTCTTGCGATCGGCGACGATTGCGCCATCGTCCCAGCAGTCCCACAGGCCGAGAACCACATCGACGAATTCGCTGGCGATCTCGTAACGCAAATCGTGCGGGATCGGCTGCTTGCTGAAATTCAGCGCCGCTTTCTCGTTTGCTGTCGTGACCACGTTCCAGGCCGCGCGGCCGTTGCTGAGATGATCGAGTGAGGAAAATGCCCGGGCGACGTGGTAGGGCTCGGCGAAGCTGGTCGAGACGGTGGCGCCAAGGCCGATATGCGTGGTCACACGGCTGAGTGCAGCCAAGAGGGTCGTCGGCTCGAACCGCGATATGAATGACGGCTGATCGTCGGTATCCGCGGTCAGTCCGTCCGAATTGAAGAACATATCGAACTTGCCGCGCTCGGCGATTTTCGCGATCGCCTCCTGCACTGGCCATGAGCAGTTGCTGTCGAACGCGCCGTCGATCCGCCAGCCGGCGGAATGGTTGCCGGTGCCGAGAACAAACACGGCAAGGTGCATCTGGCGATGAGGGTCAGGCATTGCAAAGCGCCCCGCAAGTTGTCGGGCTTGGTCTGCGACCGCTGTCCCGTTATTGGCCGATCTGGATATTCTTCTCGCGCGCGAGCTTTTTCCATTGCTCGAGTTCGGCCCGAACCTGTTCACGCAGTGTATCGGCAGTGCCGCCGACCGCTTCCATGCCGTTCTTCTCAAGCGCTGCCAGCACCTGAGGGGTCTTCAGGATGGCGTTGATCTTGCTGTTGAGCAGATCGACGATCTCCTTGGGTGTTCCGGCCGGCGCGAACAAGCCATACCAGGGCGAGAGATCATAACCCGCAACGCCGGCCTCCGACATCGTCGGCCGATCGAGGACAATGGCCCGCTTTGGCCCCGTTGTCGCCATCACATGCAGTGAACCGTCCTTGACCTGACCCAGCGCCGAGAAACCATCGAAAACAAAATCGATGCGCCCCGCGATCAAATCGACCAGCGCCGGCGCCGAGCCGCGATAGGGAATGTGCGTCGTTTCAATATTGACCATCGAGTTGAACTGCTCCGCGGCCAGATGCGTCAGGCTGCCGACGCCGTAGGAGCCGTATTTGAGATGTCCGGGTTCGCGGCGCGCCAGCGCGATCAATTCCTCGACAGATTTCGCCGGCAGCGACGGATGGGTCAGCAGAAAAAACGTGGTCTTCGAGATCAGGACGATGGGCACGAAGTCCTTCTGCGGATCATAATTAATCTTGGGCTGCACGCTCGGATTGGTCGTGTGGGTCGAACTCGTTCCGAGCAGCAGGGTATAGCCGTCAGGCTGCGCCTGTGCGGCCGCCGTCGCTCCCAGTGAACCGCCGGCGCCAGCACGGTTGTCGACGATCACCGGCTGGCCGAGTTGTGCTGCCAGCGGCTCGGAGATGATCCGCGCGATGATATCCACACCGCCGCCGGCGGGAAACGGCACGATCAGCTTGATGGCTTGCCGAGGATAGGCCTGAGCATTCGCCAGCGTTGTCATAAGGATGGCGAACGACGCAGCCAATCCAATCCTGAACCACGTGCGGATCATGGGTTGTCTCACGGCAGGCGAATCCTGTTCCGGATTTCGCGGAAATTGCGAATGTCGAACCTTGGACCGAATGGATAGATTGACACCAGGGCAGGCGCAAGCGGCTCTGGCTTGTGAGCCTTCGATACTACTCGGAGGCCGGGTGCTTTCTCTCTGCCGCCACCTTGCGGATCACGTTCGCGAGCTGCTCCGGCGCCTGTGCGCCCGACACCGCATAGGCGTTGCCGAAAATGAAGAACGGCACGCCCTGGATGCCGGCGGACTTCGCCTGCTCGACGCGCTGGGACACGAGTGCAAGGTCGTCATCGGTTGCAAGCTTCTTCGCAACCTCGTCCGCATCGAGCCCGACATCGGCGGCGGCCCTCGTCAGCACGTCCCGTTCGGAAAGATCGGCGCCTTCGGAAAAATACAATTCCATCAGCCGCTGCTTCATTTGCGGCGCCTTGCCGATTGCGTCAGCCCAGTGGATCAGGCGGTGGCTGTCGGTGGTGTTGGGCTGCCGGTTCAGTTTGTCGATCGCATAGACGAGCCCGTCCTGCGCTGCGGCCGCAGAGACGCGGGTGGCGATGTCCCGATAGCGCTCCGGCGAGCCGAATTTCGTGGTCAGATATTGCTCGCGCGAGAGGCCTTCCGGCGGAATCCAGTCATTGAGAAAGTAAGGGTGATAATGCACCTCGACCGGTATATCCGGTGTCAGCGCGATCGCCTGTTCCAGTCGCTTCTTGCCGATAAAGCACCACGGGCAGACCACGTCGGATACGACATCGACTCGGACCGGATCGGTCATGGCTGACCTGCCTTGTTTGAAGCGCGCTCCCGTTGATGTAGGCCGCGCGCTACTCCGCCGCAACAGCCGATGGCGTGATCCTGGCGAGGAGGCTTTCCAAGGTGTCGCAGGACCGCCAGGCGGTCAGCGCAACATCGGGTGCGACCGGCCGGCGACGGCCGGCCTGCAGCATGGTATTGCGCAGGACGCTGACGAGCCGCTTGGCCGCGGTCTGCGCCTGCCGCGCTGCGGTGTCGACGAATGCGATCAGAATCGAGCCGTCATGGTCCCGGCAGGCAAAATCCGCGCCTCGCACGAGGCCGCAGACCAGGCGCGCGGCATCGTTCAGCGCACGCGAGTCGAGATCGACGTCGAAAATCAGCCGCGCCACCGACAATCCGCTCGACCGGCGGCTCGCATCGCGCATGACCCGTTCAAGCTCGGCCATGAAGGCCGGACCGCACATCAAACCCGTGGTCGGATCGATGACGCCATCCTTCACGAAGGCGTCAAGCGTGCGGCGCAGTCTCGCCTCAAAGGCATGCAGGCGCACGAGCGGCAGGATGCGCGACACGAGACATTGCGGATCGTTCGCGGATACCAGATGAGGCAGCCGCGCTTCGGCTCCAACCGGCCGGCCGACCAGGCCGACCGGAAGATCGCGAAAGCGCGAATCCTCGGCAATCACGGTCAGCAAGGCGTCCACATTGTGCGTATTGAAACCGTCTCCGATCACCAGTCCGTCGGCGTCGCGGCATTTCAGATAACGCGCCGCCGCCTCGATCGCGAGCACCCCGATCACGCCGGTCCGTTCACCGAGCGCGATCGAGAGGCCGGGATAAGTCCGGCCCCGGCCGGCGAGAATCACGGTCGCGTCGTCGAGCGGATCGTTGGCCGGCGTGGGCGGCAGCCTCTGGCCGGCCAGCCGCGCCGCTTCCGCGCGCCGCAATACGCTGGCGTGCAACGCGCGCACCCGCAGCACCGACGACAGCCGCGTTGCGACAGCTCCCGGTGCAGCATCGGCTGGCATCGCCAGCGCTTCGCGATAGGGCAGGACGTCGTTTGTGGCGGCGCAGGCAACCACGGGCACGATCGGCGTGCGGCGCGTCACGGTGCGGGTGAGGCTTGCGCCGAGCTTGTAATCGTGTGCAGCGCGGGCGTCGGCCAGAACGATCGCGCACGGATCGGCAGCCGCGATCGCGGCGAACGCCTGCGCACACGAAGCTTCGATCACCGGAAAGGCCCCGGCTTGCGAAATGGCGGCGATCAAATCCGGGGAGGGTTGTTCGGCGACAACAACGACCGGGCCCTGCAACCACATACGCTCGCCTCTTTATCGGGAGGCCGTTCATAGCGCGTGGCGAATTAATGCGCGGTCAATAGCGCACTGCAAATTGTCAGGCAGCGCGATTTCGAAACGCTGCCGTGAGCAGCGGGTTGATCCCCATCGTCTCCAACATGTTTCGCATGGTTACGGGATCGGTAGCATGACCTGCTAGCCGGTGTCCGCACACCGCGTGCGGAAGCGCCGCCAATACGCCATGCGCATCGAGTCCGCGCACCATGTGCTGCAGATCGTGCATCGCGAAACGGTAACCTCCAACCGCAACGATATCCGCGGGCGGTGCGGTCACGACCAGTGTGTTGCCGGCCAGGCGGCAGGGATAGCGGGTGTCAACATGTCCGCGGGCCGTCGACGCATCTGCAGGCTCGTCGTCTCCATAGGGGCGGTAAGGTGAGGCGGCGAGTGCGCCGCTCACCCCGAGCGTCCCGCCGGGGGTGAGCGCGACATCTGCACTTGGGTCCCCACCGCTCCCGATCGCGACCGGCCCGAGCGGCCAGGGCAGGGTCCGGCCGCCGGGCGGGCGTCGCGCCGCCAGCAGCGCGGTCTCGCCAAAGGCCGCGACATCCATCAATGTGACATCGAGATTGGTCCACTGGGCTGCCGCTGCGAGCCGCTCCGGCGCGCGCCAGACCGCGACCACGCTTTGCAGACTCAGCGGCTCGAGCCAGCCTGAGGTGCTCAGACCGGGCAACATGGCATCAGGCACCACCAACACGTCTGCGCGCTCACATTCGATCTGCGTGCGAAGCGCATCCGGATCGAACGGATGATGCAGGACCAGCGTGCCGCCGCTCAGAAGCCAAGGCACCAGCGCCGCCGACAGTCCGGCATAGGACATGGCCGGAAGCATCGACAGGATAACCGCGCTCGGGGCGATCATCCCGCGTTGCCGTATCAACCGCCCGCCGGCGAGCAACTGCGTCGCATCGCGTGCGACCGGCACGATGCCGCCCGTGGTCACTTCGAAGGTCACGAGAGCGAGAGGCGGGCTGTCGGTGTCCTGAAACAGGATCGAATCCGGATGCTCGTCCGGACCATCGAGCAGATCGTCAAGCGGGACGATGCCGTCGTCGCCGGCGCAGTTGAAGCCGCACACCGCGCGGATCGGGAACAGTTCGGCGGCGACTTCGAGGGCGAGTGCGGCATGGTCGAAGCCAGCTACGCGGCCGCAGGTGACGATGGCGCGCGTCCCGGCTGCGGACAGCGCCGCGACGCAGTCGCTGCGCCGCCACAGCAGCGGCAGCGGCGCCGCGATCATGCCGGCGCGCATGATCGCGAGCAGGGTCAGGATGCCAGTCGAGACATTCGGCATCTGCAGCCCGACCACGGCGCCGGGTGCGAGGCCGATCTCCCGCAGGCGGGCTGCGATCGCGCCGACGGCGCAATCGGCCTGACGATAGTTCCAGCGGCGCGGGGCTTTGCCGGTGATGAGCGCGCAATCGGGCGGGTCGACCAGCGCCGGTGCATCCGGATGGCGCGCAGCATGCGCTTTCAGGATCGTATCAAGGGTGGGAATGCTGCCGTGCGCCATGCTCATGTGCCGGGCCTGCGCCACCAGGCTTCCGGAAGATAGCCGAATAGCGGCGTCACGGCGGGATGCTCGATCCGAGTCCAGCGCGCCACCCACTGGTCCGGCAGGTGAAACAGCGGCACCACATAGAAGCCCGAGATCAGCACACGGTCGAGCGCACGAACGGCGGATTCGAAGGTGCCGCGATCGCGCGCAACGAGAAGCTGCGCGATCATGGCGTCGATGGCCTTGCTCCTTGCGCCCATATAGTTGCGCGTGCCCTCGGCATCGGCGGAGGCGGATCCCCAGTAGAAACTCTGCTCGTTGCCGGGCGAGAGCGACTGGTCCCACCCATAGGGAATCATATCGTAATCATACGAGAGTCGGCGCCGGTCGAACTGCACCGCGTCCACGTTGCGGACCGTTGCCGCGATGCCGGCCCGCTTCAAATCGCGGGCATAGGCGAGGGCGATCCGCTCCTGATCCCGGGTCGACACCAGGATTTCGAAGGCGAGCGGCTCATGGGTGTCGCGATGGCGCAGCACCGTGCCGTCGAGTTCGTAGCCGGCCTCGGACAGCAGCACGAACACCTTTTTGAGCACCTCGCGGTCGCGGCCCGAGCCGTCGGTCCTTGACGGCGCATAGCGACCCTCGAGCACGTCTTCGCGAACCGCGCCGGGGAAGGCGGCGAGCCAGCTGCGTTCATGCTGGTCTGCAGGCCGGCCGATGGATGACAGGTCCGACCCCTCGAAATAGCTCGCCGTGCGCTTCTGGAGGCCGAAAAAGTAGTTCTTGTTGACCCATTCGAAATCGAACAGCGAAGCGAGTGCTTCGCGCACGCGGATATCGGCGAAGATCGGACGGCGCGTATTGAAGACCAGTCCGTTCATGCCGACCGGCGTGCCGTTCCGAAAAGTCTCCTTGACATAGCGGCCGGCCTTGAAGGCGGGCGTCATGTATCCGGTCTGCCAGCGCGTGACGTCGCTCTCCGCCCGCAGGTCGTACAGTCCCTTCTTGAACGCCTCGAACAGCGCATTCTCGTCGCGATAGAAATCGAATTTGATCTCGTCGAAATTCCACAGACCGCGATTGATCGGCAGATCCGCGCCCCAATAATCCGGGTTTCGCACAAACGTCGCGCTACGCCCCGGATCGACCGACTTGATGACGTAAGGACCGCTGCCGACAAGGGGCGTGAACGTGGTTTCCTCAAAATGCGCGGGATCGATCGCGTGTTTGGGCAGCACCGGCATGAGTCCGAGGATCAGCGGCAATTCGCGATCGTTGTTGCCGGACAGATCGAAGCGCACCGAATGCGGGCCGACGATCTCGGCGCGCGCGA
Organism: Hyphomicrobiales bacterium; assembly: GCA_044506365.1. Taxonomy (GTDB): domain Bacteria; phylum Pseudomonadota; class Alphaproteobacteria; order Rhizobiales; family Xanthobacteraceae; genus Pseudorhodoplanes. The sequence continues at coordinate 2,378 of JBIQKQ010000100.1, read as the reverse complement.
CTTTGGAATAGTAGGTGCGGTGATTGGGGCGGCCCTTGTCGCGCAGGAGCTGCCAGGTGAAAATCACATCCTCCGGCGTCACCGGCTTGCCATCGGAGAAGCGGGCGCGCGGATTGAGATTGAACGTCACATAGCTGCGCTCGTCGTCGGTCTCGATGGTCTGCGCGAGCAGGCCATAGAGCGTGAACGGTTCATCATAGCCGCGGGCCATCAGGCCCTCGATCACGTAGCCGCGGATATTTGGGACCGGGATGCCGCGCACCACCAGTGGGTTCAGCGTGTCGAAGGTCCCGGACACACCAAGCGTGAGCCGTCCGCCTTTCGGCGCATCGGGATTCACATAGGGCATCGCGGCAAAGCCGGCCGGCATTTTCGGCGCGCCGTGCATCGCAATCGCATGACGCGCGCCGGTAGCGAGCGTCGGAACGTGCGACGCGAGCACTGCGGCGACCGCGATAAGAAGGGCGGCGGTCCATTCACGACAGCGGGTGGCCAGACGCTGGGGCGACGTTTTCACGGTCCGGCAATCCGATTCGGAAGATGGAAGCAGTCAATCATGGATCGTTGCTGGTCCCGGCATTGTGTCGCGCCCCATATCATCATTTTTAGCACCGATGCTTTATTATGGAGGCGATTTCAGGTATCAGGCCCCTGCGCGGCGTCACGCTGTCGCCTTTTTTGCCATTGAGACAGCGCCTTGCGGCCGAACGGCCCACCCGCCGCCGGGCGCGGCGATCAACGAGGACACGTAGATCATGACGTATCGCTCTGCGTCCGCACCGGCCCGTCCGGTGGCCCGGGTGCTTGCAACCTTTGCCGCGATCGCCGCGCTTTCGGTGGCCGGCCTCGTCACCGCGTCCGCGCAGCAGCAGCAGAAGTCCGCCCCCAAGGGTCAGCAAAAGGGCGGTGCGCCGGCGCAGGCGGCCCCCCAGCCCGGGGCACAGCAGGACCAGGCCATGCCGCCGCTGATCTATTCAAACTGGACGAAGATCTGCGGAAAGGGCCCCGAACAGGGTGCGAAGCAGATTTGCCAGACCGGCAAGGATGGCCGGCTGGAATCGGGCATGCCGGTGGTTGCCGCGATCCTGATGGAGATGGAGGGCGAAGGGAAGAAGGTGCTGCAGATCATGCTGCCGCCCGGCGTCTATCTGCCGAAGGGCACCCGCGTCGTGATCGACCGCGACGAGCCTTCGGCCATTATTGGAACCTTTCTGACCTGCGCCAATGGCGGCTGCATCGCCCATCTCGAAGCGAATGCCGACATCGTGCAGAAGCTGAAGAAGGGCCAGAACCTTTATGTGCAGGCCTACAACATGGCGCAAAATGTCATGACGCTGGCGCTGCCGCTCAACGATTTCGCCAAGGCCTATGACGGTCCGCCCACCGATCCCAAGGAACTCGAAGAGAAGAACAAGAAGCTGCAGGATGAATTGCAGCGTCGCGCGAACGAACAGCGCCAGAAGCTCGAAGGCGGCAAGACCCAGTAAGGGGGCAATGGCCCGCTCCAGCATTCGCACGTCGTCTTGCGAATGTCCGATATGACGGACTATTAGCGATCTGGATCCTGGTGGAGCGTTGCTATTCGCGTTCCCAGTCCCGGCGTCTGGGTGGGTTCCGAATGCAGGTGCGCTCCCCGCACCTGCCACTTGAGGTAGGGCGCGCCTTGCGCCGGCGCGCCCCGTTCTTTTCAGCAGGCGATCTGGACCTCAATTGCAAGTCACAATTGCAGGTCATGGCCGGATTGTCGCGATTTGCGCCTTGACTGGCGGCCGGACGATCGGCGGTATGGGCTTCCGGCACGCCGCGCCGCGGCACACATCAGGAGAACGACAGATGAGCCATTTTCTTTCCTCATCCCCGTTCCGCATGCTGGTCCGGGTGGCGTCGCTCTGCGGACTCGCCGTCGCGCTGGCGGGGTCCGTGAGCACGGAGAGTTTCGCTCAGAAAAAAAATCCGAAGGGCGCCCAGCAAGCCCAGCAGGCCCAGAAGGATGACCCTGCGCAGCCCGCCGCGGCCGAAATACCGCCGCTGATCTACTCCAACTGGACCAAGCTCTGCGGCAAGAGTGCGGAGGCTGGCGGCAAGACGATGTGCCGCATCGGCAAGGACGGCCGGCTTCAGTCAGGCGTTCCGATGGTCGGCGCAGTTCTCATCGAAGCGGAGGGCGAGGCGCGCAAGATTCTGCAGATCATGCTGCCGCTCGGCATCCTGCTGCCGCGCGGCACGCGGGTGCTCATCGACAATGACGAGCAGGGGGCGTTGGTGCTGCCGATCATCGTTTGCGCGGGCGGCGGCTGCATGGCGCAGACCGAAGCCAATGCCGACATGGTGGCGAAGCTGAAGAAGGGCCAGAACCTTTATGTGCAGGCCTATAACAT
>JBIQKQ010000221.1:0-2004 GCA_044506365.1 Hyphomicrobiales bacterium | reverse complement strand
AGAAGGCATCGATCGGGTCCTTGAGCCAGACGATTTCGAGACCACGTCCGGCAATTGCGCCCTCTTCAATCTGGGTGCGGTCGTAAAAGGGCGCGGTCGCGCGCTTGACGGTGCGCTTGCCAGCCTTGCCCTTGCCGCCGGAGCGGCGCAGCCGCTGGGTCACGAGGTCCGGCGGACGGCGATACAGCGGCGTCGTGTAGATGTCGCTCGGCCAGCGCGCGCCTTCCACCACTGGTTCATAATAGCCCGTATAGAATCCCTCGCTTTCGCCTTCGGCGGCCAGCCGGATCGGACGGAAATTCTGTTCGAAGAAATGGCGCGCACCGGTCGCGTCGAGCGGCACCGCTGCCATCGCGCGGCCACAGACCTCGAACAGCGCACGGTAGGTCTCGCCGCGCGCGGCGCGTGCTTTTTCCGAACTGCGCAGGATCGGCCTGCAGCTCGCGAGGAAGGCCGAGAACGCTTCGGCGTGATCGTCCTCGATCCAGCCCTTGATCTCGTGCCAGGCCAGCGGCTCGAAATCGCTGTTGGGTATTCTGAGCGGATGGGCCTTGGCGACGCGCTTCTTGGCGACCTTGGCGCGGGCAAATTTTTTCGGAGTGGCGGTCGCCCCTGCTTTGGTTTCGGCGTGCGATGCAGTCGGAACCTGCAAAGAGAAAATCGGCGCCGCGGCGATCGCAAGAACCAGACCGGTGCGCCGGAACCGGCGCACATTCAGCCCCCGCAATGTCCGCCAAGACACCCCGATCAAATTCAAGAGTCCCCGATCAATGGCCGGCGGCCCGTCGGTTCAATGTCCCGCTTCGGTCGCGACCAGCTTCCAGTTCGGATCGCGCGCCGTTACGTCGCGCGCGAAGGTCCACACGTCGGTCACTTCGGTGACCTTGTCCGGGCTGCCGTCGATGACATTACCGGCCTTGTCCCGCGTCGCCGAAATCAGTTGCGACACGAAGCGCACCGTGACCTGCGCGGTATTGCCGCGCAATTCGGCACCAATGATGTCGGCGGTATCGAGCGACACGAATTTGTTCTCGACCGTCTCGCCCTTGGCCTCGCGGTCGCGGATGGCGGCTTCGAAGCCGTCATAGACTTCGCGCGACAGGAGGCCCTTCAGGCTCTTGCGGTCGCCGGCGGCGAACGCACCCACGATCATCTCGTAGGCGGCGCGCGCGCCGGCCACGAAATGCTTCGCGTCAAAGCTGCGGTCCTGGGCGACAATTGCGTCGAGCCCCAACGCAACCGCGCTGCCCTCGGCGGCAATGCCCTTCCAGCGGTCAGTGGCCGGCTCCGCCGGGCGAGTCACGGTTTCGGCATTGCGGGTCGGCAGAGCCACGACCTTGTCGCTCGCGGGCGCCCGGGCATCCCGCGCTGAATACGGATCGTAGGGCGGCCGCTCCCGTCCGGTGCGCTGGCCCAGCACGCTGCGCAGGCGGATGAATATGAAAATCGCCAGCGCGAGGAAGATGATGGTGTAGATGTCGAACACGTCGCGAATGCCTTTGCAGCCCGGACCGACGGGGCCGCCGCGTCAGCCCGAAAGCCCCACAAGTGCCGTCCAGCGCTATAATCTAGGCACGCCGACGGTCTTAGCCATAGGTCGCTTCGAACCAAAATTCCGAGCTTCAGGCAGATTCTAGACGATCCCGGCCGCAAAGGCCAACCCGAGACCGCGAGAGGGAACGCGCCGATGCCGGCCGGAAAGCTGATCCTGTTGGGACTTTTGGGCTTCGTTATGGCCGAAGTCGCGGTTTTTCTGACACTCGTCTGGGTTTTTGGCGCCTTCACCACGATATTTGCGCTGCTCGCAACTTCAGCGTTCGGGCTCCTCATTCTCGCGCGCATGGGCCGGCGGTTTGCGGGCCGCCTCGCGGACATCTTGTCCCACCGCGATTTCGGACGGACGGACGCACGGTCGAGCGGGCTCCTGACCACCATCGGCGCGGTGCTGTTGGTGGTGCCCGGCTTCATCACCGATGGCATCGGATTGCTGCTCTTGATCCCGGC
>JBIQKQ010000099.1:0-13058 GCA_044506365.1 Hyphomicrobiales bacterium | reverse complement strand
CCCGCCATCGCGAAGTGGTTGAGCAACTGCTCGCGGATGGGCGCGCCTATCGCTGCTATGCGAGCCCTGAAGAACTCGCCGCCATGCGCGAGGATGCGCGCAAGGCCGGCCGCGCTCGCCTCTATGACGGGCGCTGGCGCGATCGCGACCCGTCCGACGCGCCGGCCGGGGTGAAGCCTGTGATCCGGCTGAAGGCGCCGCTCACCGGCGAGACCGTGATCGAGGATCAGGTTCAGGGCCGGGTGGTCTGGCAGAATGCCGATCTCGACGACCTCGTGCTGCTGCGCTCCGACGGCAACCCCACCTACATGCTCGCGGTCGTGGTCGACGACCATGACATGGGCGTCACCCACATCATCCGCGGTGACGATCACCTGACCAATGCCGCGCGCCAGAAGCAGATTTACGAAGCGCTCGGCTGGCCGGTGCCGGTCATGGCGCATATCCCGCTGATCCACGGCCCGGACGGCTCGAAGCTTTCCAAGCGCCATGGCGCACTCGGCGTCGATGCCTATCGCGCTTTGGGCTACCTGCCGGAGGCGCTGCGCAACTATCTCGTGCGGCTCGGCTGGAGTCATGGCGACCAGGAAATCTTCTCGACGCAGCAGATGATCGAACTGTTCGACCTTCCGCAGATCGGCCGCTCCGCCGCGCGCTTCGACTTCGTCAAGCTGGAAAGCCTGAACGGGCATTACATGCGCCAGACCGACGACGCTGTGCTCCTCGCGGAATTCGAACGCGCACTGCCCTATATCGCCGGCGGACCGGAGCTTGCGGCAAAGCTCGACGATGTGCTGCGCGGCAAGCTGCTCAAAGCCATGCCGGGTCTGAAGGAGCGGGCCAAGACGCTGGTCGATCTGCTCGAACAGTCGCGCTTCATATGGTCGGACCGGCCTTTGCCGATGGAAGACAAGGCCAAGGCGCTCCTGACCGCCGATGCGCGCGCGCTGCTGCTGCGTCTGCTCGCCGATTTCGAGGCGATCGACGAATCCGAATGGTCGGCACAGCGGGCCGAGGCGGCGGTCCGCAACTTCGCCGAATCTACGAATGTGAAACTTGGCTCTGTCGCGCAGCCCCTGCGCGCCGCACTCACGGGACGCGTCACCTCGCCCGGAATTTTCGAGGTGCTGGACGTGCTTGGAAAGGCCGAAAGCATCGCGCGGATCGGCGAGCAGGCCCGCAAGAACGGCCCTGTCGCGGCCTGACGACCGGGCCCGCCGGACCTTCCGGACCATCCCACAATCCCGCCCCCAGAGCTGCCTTTTGCCCATCTTGCGGTGCCGAAAGGGATGGGATACGCCACAGGCCGCTAGATCAAAATTCCCCGGGTGCTGGGCGGAGCCGGCTGGATGCGACCGGCTGATCGCGCTGAGACTTCCGGGCTTTCTCGCAAGGGGATGCCGATGGACGCCAAGACGGCAAGCAGCAAAACCGCCAAGGTCACGGTCGGCGACGAAAGTCATGCCTTCCCGATCAAACCGGGAACCATCGGTCCCGAAGTCATCGACATTTCGAAACTCTATGCCGCGACCGGGATGTTCACCTACGACCCGGGCTTCACCTCGACCGCGAGTTGCGAATCCAAGATCACCTATATCGACGGTGACGAGGGCATTCTGCTGTATCGCGGCTATCCGATCGAACAGCTGGCCGAGCACGGCGACTTTCTGGAGACCTGCTATCTTCTTCTGTTCGGCGAATTGCCGACCGCGACCCAGAAGGCGGATTTCGTCAAGCGCGTCACCAACCACACCATGGTGAACGAGCAGATGAGCCGGTTCTTCCAGGGCTTCCGCCGCGACGCACATCCGATGGCGGTGATGGTCGGATCGGTCGGTGCGCTGTCCGCCTTTTATCATGACTCCACCGACATTTCCGATCCGTATCAACGGCTGGTCGCCTCGATCCGCATGATCGCGAAAATGCCGACGCTTGCGGCGATGGCCTACAAATACTCGGTCGGGCAGCCGTTCGTGTATCCGACCAATGCGCTGGATTACTCGTCGAATTTCCTGAAAATGTGCTTCGCGGTTCCCTGCGAGGAGTACAAGCCAAATCCCGTGCTTGCGCGCGCGATGGATCGCATCTTCATCCTGCATGCCGATCACGAGCAGAACGCCTCGACCTCGACCGTGCGGCTGGCCGGCTCGTCAGGCGCCAACCCGTTCGCCTGCATCGCCGCCGGGGTCGCCTGTCTCTGGGGCCCCGCCCATGGCGGCGCCAACGAAGCCGCGCTCAAGATGCTGGAAGAGATCGGCACGGTCGATCGCATCCCCGAATACGTCAAGCGCGCCAAGGACAAGAACGACAGCTTCCGTCTGATGGGCTTCGGGCACCGGGTCTACAAGAACTACGATCCGCGCGCCAAGATCATGCAGAAGACCTGCCACGAGGTGCTGTCCGAAGTCGGTCACGGCGACGATCCGCTGCTGCAGGTGGCGATGGAGCTGGAGCGCATCGCCCTGCACGACGATTATTTCGTCGAGAAGAAATTGTATCCGAATATCGACTTCTATTCGGGCATCACGCTGAAGGCGATGGGCTTTCCGACCTCGATGTTCACGGTGCTGTTCGCCGTTGCGCGAACCGTCGGCTGGATCGCACAGTGGAAGGAAATGATCGAGGACCCGCAGCAGAAGATCGGCCGGCCCCGCCAGCTCTATACCGGCCCGACCCGCCGCGATTACGTACCGATCTCGACCCGCAAGGCCTAGAGTATTTTCAAGCGAAGCGGGCACCGGTTCGCGTGAAGAAAACGCGTCGATCCTGAAGGGGCCGCGTTAATCCCAGCTTTTTCGAAAGGCCGGCTCTTGCAGCCGGCCTTTTGATTTTCGCGCAGCCCCTTTGGGCTTAAAGTTCCGAATGCCTCATGCTGCAGGCCGGGAGACGAGCCATGATGCCAACACTCGCGCAACTGATCGTCTGGGTCGTCGTCGGAGTGCTCGGCGGCACCCTCGCAGGCTATGCCATCACCTGGCACAAGGCGGGCTTCGGCGTCTGGCGCAACGCCGCGCTCGGCCTCGTCGGCGCGCTGGTCGGCGGTTTCCTGTTCCGCCTGTTCGGGCTTTTTCCCCGTCTTGATTCGATCTCGATCTCGCTGCGCGATGTGGTGGCAGCCTTCGTTGGCTCGCTGATCGTCCTGCTTGCGCTGTGGGCGTGGGACAAATACGGGAAGTAGCGCTTGAGGCCGGCCTCGCCTGTGAAATTTTTCTCAAGCGGACGCCGGCACGCGGGCGCCCCGCATTAAGCTCTTGACAAAATTCCTATAGGATATTATCCCTAACACGTCCTGATCACGAGGGGCGTCTTCCGGAGACGTTCGGCGGATGGATCGGGATGCGGCGCCCTGCGGGTCGGCTCTAACGTGGAGCCGGCTCCCGGGTGGCTCCGGGACCCCGCCCTGCCGGCACTAGGACCGGCGTGCGAGGAGCTCGCTAGATGCGCCGGATCACACGTCCGGCGCTGGAAGCGCGGCCCGGGGTTGGCGGTGGCTGAGGCCCCGTCAGAACGCCGCGGTGGGGCGCCGCGAGGCGAGCGCGCTTGCGTCCATGCGCGCGCCGCATCCTCGTGGTGCGGACATCGGATGGTGCGCCGCGCGGCGCCCCAACCCCTCACCCCGATGGGTGAGGGCGATTGCAGCGCAAACCCGCGCGAACAGCGCAGCGGGACGAATGCGGCTGCGCGCTTTTCCTTTCGTCATTTGCCAGAGGAGCCCATGAACAAGACCGGCAGCCGCCGCCCGCGGAACGCAGCGCACCGCAACGATGCCGCCGAGGAAACGCAGGACCTGCGTGCGCTCTGTGGCGCGCTTCAGTTCTGGCGGGTCTGTGGCAAACCGGCTTGCCGGCGCGCCTGCGATTGCCGGGGCGACGCCCAGGCCTGCTTCCGCCGGTTCTGGTGGCAGATGCCCGAACATGCGCGTGTCTGGGTCCGCGCCGTAATTCGCGAATCCGCCGGCAGTCGCGGCCGGAAAACCGCGGTAAAGGTGGCCGATGCAGAGGTTGCGCGCTGGCAATCGCTTCAGGCGCGCTACGCTCCGGCGCAAGTGTCCGCACCTGCTGCGCTGCCTGCGCCTGCGGATCGCGCAACGCCAGATCGCACCGTGCCGGATCGCGCCATGCCGCGGATCAGGACGCTTTGAGCGATGCACAGATCTCGTGTTGCCGCCTTACGCGGAATGCGCGCCGTTGCTCTGTGCCACGCGCTGCGCCCCGTCATAGGCCCAGGTCACATAGGCCGCGCCCCAAGTGAAGCCGCCGCCGAAGGCTGCGAAGATCAGCCGGTCGCCGGCCTTCAGCCTGTTCTCGTAATCCCACAGGCAGAGCGGAATCGTCGCCGCTGTGGTGTTGCCGTATTTCTGGATCGTCACCATCACGCGATCCATCGGCAGCCCCATGCGCTCGGCGGTGGATTCGATGATGCGGCGGTTGGCCTGATGCGGCACCAGCCACTGGATCATGTCGCTGCGCAGGTTATTGCGCGTCATGATCTCGCCCGCCACTTCCGCCATCTTGGCAATGGCGAATTTGTAGACCGCCGCCCCCTCCTGATGGACATAGTGCAGGCGCTTCGCCACCGTTTCGGCGGACGGCGGCAGCCGGCTGCCGCCGGCCTTCTGATGCAGATGGATCATGCCCGATCCGTCCGAGCGGATCAGCGTGTCGAGAATGCCCTCCCCGTTCGGACTGGGCTCGATCAGCACCGCTCCCGCGCCGTCGCCGAACAGCACGCAGGTGGCGCGATCGGTATAGTCGATGATCGTCGACATCTTGTCGGCGCCGACCACGATCACCTTCCGGCATTGACCATTGGCAACGAACTGCGAGGCGATGGTGATGGCGTAAATGAAGCCGGAACACGCCGCCTGGACGTCGAACGAGCCAACCGGGCCAAGCCCGACCATGTCGCTGATCAGGTTGGCGGTGGAGGGAAACACGAAATCGGGCGTCGTGGTCGCGCAGATCAGGAGGTCGATATCGGCCGGTTTGTTGCCGGTGCGTTCGAGCAGACCCTTCACCGCTTCCGCGCCCATATGCGAGGTGCCGAGCCCCTCGCCCTTCAGGATTCGCCGTTCGCGAATCCCGGTGCGCTCGGTGATCCAGGCATCGGAGGTATCGACCATCCGCGCCAGTTCCGCATTGTTCAGCACGTATTCCGGAAGATACCCGCAAACGCCTGTTATCGCTGGAGTTTTTAAATCGTAACCATTTCGCATGGGCGCTCGCCGGTCAAAGGCGAAGGAGAGAAGATGCTGCAAATTAGGCGGTTACGCGGCACGATGCCAGCCTTTCGGGGACATGGCTCACGCGGTTACCTTGGATTTGTTCGCAACCTGCGCGACGATCTCGGCGGCCCGGCGCGCCGGCTGCGCGCGGCCGATTTCCATCACGTCGTCCAGGCGGGCGAAGGCCTCGAGCTGCCTTTTTCGTTCAGGACTGTCCGACAGCAGCGGCGCCAGCGCCGACGCGAGCCGTTCGGGCGTGCAGTCGGTCTGAATGAATTCGGGTACGACATTCTCGCCGAGCACCAGGTTGGTCAGGATCACCGACGGTACGCGGATCAGGCGCCGTGCGATCGCGGCCTCCCATGGCGCGACCTTGTAGGCGGTGATCATCGGTACACCGGACATGCCGAGCTCCAGCGTCACCGTGCCGGATTTGGCAAGCGCGGCGCGCGCGGTCCGGAACGCCGCCCGCCGGTCCTCCCGCTTGACCACGATTTTCGGCCGCAATGGCCAGCGCGCGGTTTCGCGCACCACGAGGTCCTGCAGGTGCGGCGTTGTCGGGATCACAATATCGATCGGCCAGACGGTTTTGGCGATGCGTTCGACCGCGCGGCCGAACGGTTCGATCAGGCGCCGGATCTCGTTCTTGCGGCTGCCGGGCAAAACCAGAAGCAGCGGCGCGCCGCTGGTCCGCCGCTTCTCCTCATCGGCGTTCGGGCGCAGCTCTTCGATCTGCTCGACCAGCGGATGGCCGACATAGGTGCAGGGCGGCCCGCCGAGCTTGCGATGCACGTCCGGCTCGAACGGCAAGAGCGCCAGCACATGATCGACATAGCGGCTCATGGCGCGTGCACGTCCGGGCCGCCACGCCCAGACCGAGGGCGACACATAGTTCACGATCGGGATGCCGCGGTTCTTCTTGCGGACACGCCGCGCCACCCGATGGGTGAAGTCCGGCGAGTCAATGATGACCATCACATCGGGCCGCTCGTCGAGCGCGGCCCGCGCCGTCTGTCGGATGCGGGCGATGATCTTCGGCAAGGCCTGGGTGATGCCGGCGAGACCGACAATCGCCAGATCATCGATGCGAAACAGCGACGGCAAGCCTTCCGCCGCCATCTCGTAACCGCCGACGCCTCGGAACACGACATCGTCGCCGAGTTTCGCCTTCAGCGCCTGCATCAGCGCCGCGCCCAGGCGGTCGCCGGATTCTTCGGTCGCAACCAGAAAGACCTTCATGCGGAACCGCCGGCCGTCTCGGGAAAACCGAACACGAATGCTTTGGCTTTGTCGGCCTTCTGGACCACAATTTGCGGTTCGGCAACAATGACGCCCCCCGCCGCGACCGCAAGACCGGCCAGGCCGGCTTGGGCAATCCCGTCTATTGTATAAGGCCCGATCGATGGCAGGTCGAAGCGGTGGTCCTGACCGGGCTTCGGCGCCTTGACCAGAACGCCGGTTCCAAGAGGCGCGCGAAAGCGCCCGTTGCGGCGAAGCTCGGCGACGCGCTCCAGCATCTGGTCGGTGCCTTCCGCCGCTTCCACCGCGATGACATGGCGGTTCGCCACCACCACGCCCTGCCCGATATCGAGCGGCCCGATCGCGTGCAGCACATCGAGCGCATGCGCAATATCGTCGCGATCGCGCGCGGTCGGGACCACCTGGCCGAGCGCGCCCTCCTGCACCAGAATCTCCGGCGCGACTTCGTGCGCCCCCAGCAGCCGGAAGCCGTGCTCTTCCAGCATGCGCGCCATCCCGGTGAGCAGATGATTGTCGCCGCCGTAGAAATGGCGGATCGCACGCGGCAGCACCCGCAAGGTCGCGAGATCGAAGTTGATCAGCTGCCGAAAGCTCGGGCGCACCAATGTGCCGATGAAGATGACGTCGCGACAGCCCTCGCGCCGCGCCAGCCGCAGGAATCGGCCAAGTTGCGCCACATGCGCCCAGTGGTGCGGATAATGCCGCACCCGTTCCGGATCCGCCCAGCCGCGCAGCGCGAACAGCACCGCGCCGCGGCCGCTCCTCGTCAGCGCATCGGCGACCGTAAACGGAAACGTGCCTCCGCCGCAGATGATCGCAACCGGACCCGCGTCCGCTGGCAGGTCCGGCGCGGTCATGACGCGGCGGCCGGGCTTCTTTCTCCGGCCTGGCCGGTCTTGCCCGCCTTCATCAACGGTCGCGAGCCCCCCGCCTTGATGAAGGCGATGACCTTGGCGACCACCGGGTCGTCCGCGAAACCGCGTTCGACCGCCTCGACCCGCTCCTTGAAATGCCCGCGCACCAGAAACAGCGCGCGATAGGCCTGACGCAGCCCGTGAATATCGGCGCGCGAATAGCCTCGCCGGCGCATGCCGACCACATTCAGACCGTCGAGTTCGCCGCGCTGGCCGATGGCGAATCCGAACGGGATGACGTCGGCGCCAAGCCCCGTGACGCCGGCGATCATCGCGCTCTCGCCGATCCGGACAAACTGATGCGCGGCCGAATGGCCGCCCATGAAGACGTAATCCTCGATCACGACATGACCGCCGAGCACTGCGTTATTCGCCAGTGTGACATGGTTGCCGACCTTGCAGTCATGGCCGACATGGGACCCGACCATGAATGTGCAATGGTTGCCGACTTCGGTCACGCCGCGATCATCCTCGGTCCCGGTATTCATGGTGACGCTTTCCCTGATCTCGCAATCGGTGCCGATCACAAGGCGGGTCGGACCGCCGCGATACTTGACCGATTGCGGCGGGGTGCCGAGCGAGGCGAACGGATAGATCGTCGTGCGGGCGCCGATCGTGGTGTGGCCCGACAGCGCCACATGGCTGATGAGGCGGCAATGATCGCCGACCGCGACATTCGGTCCGATCACGCAGAACGGGCCGATGACCGCACCCTTTCCGAGCACGGCGCCGGGCGCGACGCGCGCGGTCGGATCGATGGTGACCTCGTGCGCTTCAAGCATTGACGATCATCGCTCCGACTTCGGCCTCCGCCACCAGCGCGTCCTGCACGCGGGCTTCGCAGCGATACCACCACATCATCCGCTTTCTGGCGATCTTGGTTACATGATACGCGATGGTATCGCCCGGAACGACCTGCTTGCGGAATTTCGCCTTGTCGATCGTCAGGAAGAACACGCTCTTGGTCGAATTGCCCGCTTCGCCCGAGCAGATGCACAGCACACCCGCCGTCTGCGCCATGCCCTCGATCATCAAGACGCCCGGGAACACCGGATTGTCCGGGAAATGGCCCATGAATTGCGGCTCGTTTGCGGTCACGTTCTTGATGCCGATCGCAAATTCGTCCGCGCGCATATCGGTGACGCGATCGACCATCAGGAACGGGTAGCGGTGCGGGAGCGCCTTCAGGATGTGCGCGATATCGGCGGTTTCGAGCTGGGTTGGCTTGTCGTCCATGAGATTCAATCTTGAGGTTCGACTCTGCTCTTTTCCGCGCTGTGCCTTTTCGCCGCCCGTTCGACCCAGGCGACTTCCCGCATCCAGAGCTTGGCGGGCTTGGCCGGCAGACCCGCCCAGCGACCGCCGGCGGGAATATCTGAATTCACGCCGCTCATTCCGGCGACCTGCGCCCCCTCACCGATGGTGACATGATTGTTGATGGTGGCGCGGCCGCCAAGGGCTACGAAGTCCTCCAATGTGACGCTGCCCGCAATTGCGCAATGGGCGACGATCACGCAGTGCCGGCCGATGCTGACATTGTGGCCAATCTGGACCAGATTGTCGATTTTCGTGCCTTCGCCTATGACGGTGTCCCGAATCGCACCTCGATCGATCGCCGTTCCGGCGCCAATTTCAACGTCGTCCTGGATGATGACGCGGCCGATCTGCGGGACCTTCGCATGCCCTCGCGGACTCATGACATAACCGAAGCCGTCCTGACCGATCCGGCAGCCGGGATGAAGGATCACCCGGTCGCCGATCAGGGCATGCGCGAGCGAGCAATGCGCCCCGATGCTGCAGTCGCGCCCGATCCGGACGCCAGCCCCGATCACGGCGCCGGCGCCCACCAGCGTGCCGGAGCCAATCTCCGCCCGTGGTCCGATCACGGCGGCGGGCTCGACGGTTACGCCATCCTCAAGGCGCGCCTTCGGGTGGACTGAGGCGCCCGGCGTGATGCCCTCGGCCTCGAACAGGGACGAGGGTCGCAACGCGTCTGGAAACAGCTTGCGCGTTACCGTCACGAAGCCTCGATAGGGCTCGCGTGAAATCAACAGCAGAAGGCCTGGCGGCGCATCACCCGCGAACCGTTCGGCGATCAGGCACGCGCCCGCGCGCGTGGAACGTAGCCCCGCAGCGTAGCGAAGATTCTCGAAAAAGGTGAGATCGTGCGGCCCGGCGCGGTCGAGCGGCGCAACATTGGTGATCGCGACGCCCGCACGCGAGGGGTCTGACAGCGTCGCGCCGGTGAGCGCCGCGATATCTGCCGCGGTCAAGTTCTCCGCGCGCTTGAAGAAGATCGGATCGGTCATCAGCCGGCTCGCGACATCATTGTTGCGGCCTTTGCCGACCGGACCGATCCCAATCAGAACCTCGTCCCGCCGCCAAAGCGGAATTCCTGGACGATATCGTAGCTTTCCTTGTTGATCGGTATTGCATAGTCGAACCGCAAGGGTCCGAACGGCGAATCCCAAGTGATGCCGGCGCCGACCGAGGTGCGGATCAGCTTGGAATCCTCGAACCTCATGGTTTCGCCCGGCACGCTGGTCGGTCCCTTATAATTCCAGACCGAGCCCGCATCGGCGAAGACCGATGCACGGATGCCGATATCCTTCGGGATGAAGTATAGCGGGATGAACAGCTCAAAGCTCGCCGCCCAGAAATTCGTGCCGCCGATCGCATCCTGCGTCGTCCATGGCGTCAGGTCGCGCGGGCCGAAACCGTTCTGCCGGAAGCCGCGAACCAGATTAGGACCGCCCTGGAACTGATCGTTGAAGCGCAGGTCCTGCCCGTTCCAGGAGGTGACATTACCAGCCTGGAAACGCAGCAGCGCGACATAATCCGGGAAGACCTCATGATAGAAGCGCGCATCGCCCGATGAACGCAGGAAGCTCACGTCGCCGCCAAGGCCCGCGAATTCCTGCTTCAACTCGGTCCGAATGCCCGAGGTCGGGTTACGATTGTTGTCCAGCGTGTTGTAGATCAGGCTGTAGCCCGCCATCGAGGTGAGCTGCGGCCCCTGATTGAAGCTCAGGCGAACCGGCAAGGAGGGAACCACCGAGACGTTGTTGCAGCCGTTGGGCGGGCTATTGGGAATCCACGGAACCGTCGCGAAGCAGGAGGAATATCCATCCTGCAGCGTGATTTCCTGCTGGTACAGCGAGTAGCGCAGCTGAAGCGCCAGATCCTCTCGCAGTTCGAAACCAAGCCGGATGGCGCCGCCGAGTGTCTTGGTGTCATAGGACGTATATTGCTGGTTGTCGGTTTCCTTGCCGAAGAAATCGAGACCCAGCGCCATCCGATAATCGAGGAAATACGGCTCGATGAACGACAGCTCGAAGCCACGTGCGCGCTGGCCATACTGGATCGCCGCGCGCACCGCCTGGCCACGGCCGAGCAGGTTGCGCTCGCCGACCGAAACTTCGCCGAGCCATCCGTCCTGTGTCGAATAGCCCCCCGAGATCGAGAATTCGCCGGTCGATTGCTCCTCAACCTCGACATTGACCACGACGCGGTCAGGCGAGGTGCCCGGCTCGTTGGTGATCTTCACCGACTTGAAGTAGTTGAGGTTCTTAAGGCGCCGTTCGGCGCGGTCGATGAGCGCGCGGTTGTAAGCGTCGCCCTCAGCCAGATCGAATTCGCGGCGGATGACCCAATCGCGCGTGCGGGTATTGCCGCGGATCTGGATGCGCTCGATATAGGCGCGCGGACCCTCCTCGACCGTGAAGACGACATTGATCCGGCGGTTCTCGAAATCGCGATCGCCACGCGGCCGGACCACCGCGAACGGATAGCCGCGCCGCGCAACGTCGATCGAAATCGCCTCGACCGACTTCTCGACCGCTTCTGCGTTGTAGACCTGTCCGGACTTGGCCTTGAGCTTGTCAAGAACGGAGGCGGCGTCGACGGCGCGGACATTCGAGTGAATGTCGACCGCGCCGAATTTGTACTGATCGCCCTCCTCGATCGTGAATGTCACGATGAAGGCGCCCTGCGCCGGATCGTATTCGCTCACCGCCGAGACCACGCGCACGTCCGCAAAGCCATGCTTGAGATAGAAGCGGCGGATCAGGTCGCGGTCGGCCTCGATCCGGTCCGGATCATAGACGTCGCTCGACTTCAGGAAGCTGAGCAGGTTGGATTCGGTGGTCTTGATGACATCCTTCAGCCGGTAGTCCGAATAGTAGCGGTTGCCGACGAATCGGATGGTCTTGACCGCCGTCTTCTTGCCTTCGGTGATCTCGAAAACGAGGTCGACGCGGTTGTTCGGCAGTTCGATGATCTTCGGCACCACGCGCACGTCGAAGCGGCCGTTGCGGCGGTATTGCTCGATGATGCGCTGAGTGTCGGACTGCACGATCGGCCGTGACAGGGTCCCGCGCACCTTGGACTGGATCTCGGCCAGCAACTGCTCGTCCTTGGCCTTGATATTACCCTCGAACGCAATCCGGTTGATGACCGGGTTCTCGACCACGGTGACGTAAAGGCGCCCGCCCGCCTGCCGGATGCGGATGTCCTGGAACAGGCCCGTTGCGTAAAGTCCCTTCAGGCCTTCATCGATCGCCGCGGCGCTCAGTCCGCCGGCCGACCGGAAATAGGAGCGGATCGTGTCGGCTTCGACCCGGCGGTTGCCTTCAACCACGATGTTGCCGGCCGATTGGGCATAAGCGGATCCGGTCGGCACCGCGATCGCGGTGACGCCAAAAACAAACCCTCCGAGGAGAAAGGCCGCCAGCCCTAAACCCCTCAAAACTCGGGCACCCCTTCCCATTCCCACTCGCTCTAGCCCTACCCCTTTGGTGGTCAGAATCGTAAACAAGTGTCTAACACCACTTGCTTTTACAGCCTCAGGCCGGAGGCGCAAACGAAACCGATCCAATCCGCGACTAAGCCCCCGCACGTTGCCCCCTCGCCACACACATGTCCCCAGGCGCTGGTGTCATGAGGCCGCAAGGTGAATGATGTCGTTAAAGGTTGCAAAAATCATCAACATCACCACCAGCGCCAGCCCGATGCGGAAGCCCATTTCCTGGGCACGCTCGGAGAGCGGTTTGCCGCGGACTGCCTCGATCGCATAGAACAAAAGGTGGCCGCCATCCAATAGCGGCACCGGGAACAGATTCAGAAGTCCGATCGAAACCGACAGGATGGCCGACAGGTTCATCAGCGCGACGAATCCGACAGTTGCAACCTGACCCGAAACCTGCGCGATCCGGATCGGGCCGCCCAGCTGATCGGCAGCCTCGCGTCCGACAATGACGCCGCCGAGATAGGACAGCGTTCGCTCGATCACGAACCAGGTCTCTCCGACACCAGCACCCAGCGCCGGCAGCACGCCCAGCGTCTCGTGCTGGGCATCGTTGGGCGCCATCGACCGGCTGATGCCAAGCACGCCGATCCGGTGCGTATTGCCGAAATTGTCCTTCATCTCGCGTAGCGTCGGCGTCGCTTTCAGGTCGAGCCGGGTCCCGCCGCGCTCCACCGTCACGACAAGCTCCCGGCCGGCGCTGGTCGAGACCACCCGCTGCATTTCAGAAAAGGTCTTGATCGGACTGCCATCGATCGCGACGACGATGTCGCCGGGCTGGAAACCCGCGGCCGCCGCCGCACTGCCCGGCTGAATCCCGTCAACCCGGGCCGAGGTCGAGGGCTTGCCGTAGAAC
>JBIQKQ010000098.1:0-13079 GCA_044506365.1 Hyphomicrobiales bacterium | reverse complement strand
GGTCGACGAACGCGCCGTAATCGGTGATGTTCTTCACCACGCCGTCGATGACCTGACCCTCTTCGAGGTTCTGCACCAGTTCCTGACGCTGCTCGGCGCGGGTTTCTTCCAACACGGTGCGGCGGGACACGACGATGTTGCCGCGGCGGCGATCCATCTTGAGGATCTGGAATTGCTGCGGATTGTTCATCAGCGGCGTTACGTCGCGGATCGGACGGATGTCCACCTGCGAGCGCGGCAGGAAGGCCACGGCGCCGTCGAGATCGACGGTGAAGCCACCCTTGACCTGGTTAAAGATGACGCCCTGAACCTTTTCCTGGTTCTTGAACGCCTGCTCGAGCTTGCCCCAGCTCTCCTCGCGGCGCGCCTTGTCGCGCGACAGGACGGCCTCACCGAGCGCATTCTCGACGCGCTCCAGGTAGACCTCGACCTCGTCGCCGACCTTGATCTCGTTACCGCGGCCGGGTCCGGTGAACTCGCGCAACTGCACGCGGCCTTCGGTCTTCAGTCCGACGTCGATGATCGCGACGTCCTTTTCGATGCCGACGACTTTTCCCTTGATCACCGAGCCTTCATGCAGGTTCCCCTGAGTGAAGGACTCTTCAAGCATCGCGGCAAAATCTTCACGCGACGGATTGGCTGCAGCTTGGGCCATGAATACTCCTGTTGCGGGCGCCGGGTTCGGTAAATGAAGTCCCGGACGCGCGGGCCAAAGGCCCCGCAAGACCTTTGACACCGCCGCAAGCGGCGGGTCGGCGCGATATGCCGTTCGACCGGAACGATGATTGCTTGTCCAGGCCTCCGGAAGAGGCGGCGGAGCGGGCTGATCCTCCACTATCGAAGGGCGGTTAAGCCGGCCTTCGGCCCGCTCGGACGGCCTCGACAATATCGATGGCAGCCTGAACCGCGGGGGATATAGCCAAATGCGTCGTATCCAGCAAGACCGCATCGTCGGCCTGCCTGAGCGGCGCCACTGCACGGTTCATGTCGCGCTCGTCGCGTGCCTTGATGTCGGCAAGGACGGTCGCGTCGTCCACGACTTCTCCCCGGCCCCGCAGTTCCAGTATCCGGCGCCGCGCCCGCTCCTCCGGGGTCGCGGTTACGAAAATCTTAACGTCGGCATCAGGCGCGATCACGGTGCCGATATCGCGCCCGTCGATCACAGCTCCCGGCTTCGAGCGCGCAAATTCATGCTGCAGGGCGATAAGCGCATCACGCACGGCAGGGATGGCTGCAACGATCGAGGCGGCCTTCGCCACCTCGTTCGATTTCAGGTCGTCCTCCGCGAAGCGGCCGGGATCATAGGCCCGCGCCGCCGAGACCGCGGCCTCGGGGTCGTCCAGCCGCCCGGCTTGCATGACGGCAAAGCCGACCCCCCGGTAGAGCAGGCCGCTGTCGAGGTGTTTGAAGCCATAATGCGCCGCCAGGCGCTTGGCGATGGTTCCCTTGCCGGATGCGGCGGGGCCGTCGATGGCAATGATCATGACAGCTCAGCCCCCATACTGCGCATCAATTCCACGAAGCCGGGGAAGCTGGTCGCTATGAAAGCCGCATCGTCGACTGCAACCGGCTTGTCGCTCGCAAGGCCCATGACCAGCGCCGACATTGCGAGGCGGTGGTCCATGTGCGTCGCGACGAGGCCGCCCCCCGGCGCCCTTGCGCTGCCATGGATGATCAGGTCGTCGCCTTCGATCTCGACCGTCACCCCGTTGACGCGCAGCATGTCGGCCGTCGCGGCAAGGCGATCGGATTCCTTGACGCGCAATTCGGAGAGGCCGCGCATCCGGGTGGTGCCCTCCGCAAACGCGGCCAGCACCGCCAGAATCGGATATTCGTCGATCATCGCCGGCGCGCGCGACGCCGGCACGTCCACGCCGCGCAAGGACGAAGCTTTCACGCGCAAATCGGCGGCCTCTTCGCCGCCTTCACTCTTCGCCGACACCGTCTCGATATCCGCCCCCATCTCGCGCAAGGTCAGAAACAGCCCGGTGCGCAGGGGGTTCATCATCACGCCTTCCAGCACGATCTCCGAGCCCGGCACAATGAGCGCCGCTGCAAGAGGGAATGCCGCGGAGGACGGATCGGCCGGCACCTGCAATGGCGCTGGCGACAGTTCAGGCCGCCCGGTCAGGGTGATTTTCCGGCCATGCTCACCCATCGGGTCGGTCCGGATCGCAGCGCCGAAATGCGTCAGCATCTTCTCGGTGTGATCCCGGGTCGCTTCCTTCTCGATCACAATCGTCTCGCCGGGTGCAGCAAGTCCGGCAAGCAGAACCGCAGATTTGAGCTGGGCCGATGGCACCGGCGACGCATATTCGATCGGAATCGGGTCGCGGGCACCCTGCAGGGTGAGCGGCAGGCGCCCCTCCTCGGCGCTACCCAGCACCTTTGCGCCGATCCGGGTCAGCGGGTCCAGTACGCGCTTCATCGGCCGCTTGCGCAGCGAGGCGTCGCCGTCGAAGGTGGCGGTCAGGGGGCAGCCCGCCACCGCGCCCATAACCAGCCGGCAGCCTGTTCCGGAATTGCCGAAATCGAGTAGCCCCTCGGGCTGCGCGAACCCGGAAACGCCGACGCCCCACACTGACCACGCGCCTTCTCCGGTGCGCTCGACCCTCGCGCCCAGCGCGCGCATGGCCTGGGCGGTGTTGATCACATCCTCGCCTTCGAGCAGGCCCGTGATGCGGGTCTCGCCAACCGCCATCGCGGCCAGGATCAGGGCGCGGTGGGAGATCGACTTGTCGCCGGGCACGCGGATCCGGCCCTTCAATGCGGGCGAGCGGCCTGCGGTCAATGGCGAGGGGGGCAAATGATGGCTCACGGCGTTCAAATCCAGATAGGCAGCGGCGCCCTCCTAGCACGCTGTCGTTTCCGGCGTCATCCGCGCAACAGCGCAAAAGCTTCGAGCCGCAATAATCGGTATTGACAGCGGTCGCCCAAGCCTCCAATTCAGCCGCTCATTCGAAAGGTCTCTGTAGGGATTTCCGACCGTGGCAAAGCCAGAGCTCGGCACCAAGCGCGTCTGCCCGGTAACGGGCCGCAAGTTTTACGACCTCAACAAGAATCCGGTGATTTCGCCCTATACGGGCGAGGTGGTGCCGATCGCACCGGTTCTGACCTCGCGGGGGCGCAACGAGGTCAAATCTGAGGCCGCCGAAGCCGACCTTGAGACGGCCGAGGTGGGCGCCGAGTTCGTCTCGCTCGAAGATGCCGACGCCGAGGCACAGGGCAAGAAGACGGATCTGCCGGATACCGTCGACGACGATATCGAGGTCGAGGATGATGGCGCCGACGACGATTCCACCTTCATCGAGGCCGATGAGGAAGGCGACGACGACGTAACCGATATCATCGGCGACGGCCTCGAGAAGGATGAGGAGACTTGATCGCAGGCGCAAGGTAAGATATCCGCCCGCAACCCGCTGCGGGTGGAAGACCGGTTCGGGGCCATAGCTCAGCTGGGAGAGCGCTTGCATGGCATGCAAGAGGTCGGCGGTTCGATCCCGCCTGGCTCCACCAGCCCTCCGCCATCTGGCGGCACTCGATGGCCTGCCCCTCCTCGCAAAGGATAGCGAATTCGATGTCGCGAAAGCGACGGCACCCTGCGGGCCAATGCGGCTCGTTCTGCCGCTCCGCCAGCTCCGTTCAGTTCCCCGTGAATTGAAGCCGCTGCAATGCGGCTGTAAATGAGGGCGAACGCAGGGCTTCATGCCGCTGCGCTGTTCGCGTGTCGGGAGCGTCATGCGAATGCCGGACCCTGCCGCCCTGGCGTAAATCGCCTGGCTGTTCACGACCAGTCCCGCCGCAGCCGTCACCGAGATCCACTGGTGGCATGCGATGCCTTGATTGCATTCACCGCCAAAGGCCGGGTCGACCGCCGATGACGGCGATGGCGACAAAAACAGCCCGTTCACGGCCGCGTTGGTCCGCCACATCGCCGAGCCAGGACTGGATTTGCGCATCGCACTCGGTTGGGTGCGAGACGATGTGCTGAACTACACGAGATTTCAGCGGGAACCCTTCGTTTACGGCTCGCTCGGTGGAAACGTTATTCCGCTGGTCGCTGCGCGCGAGGACCCTGAAGCCGCGGCGCGTCGCGATTTCGAAAGCGCGGCCCGCGCCAACAGCAGGGATGCATGGGAGCAATTCCTCTCCAGACATCAAAAGGGCCTCTACGCCAATCTCGGACGGGCCTCGCTTTCGATGCTGATCGAAGCCGAAAAGCAGAAGGCAGCCAAGGCCGCGGCCAAGGCCGAGGCCGAGGCCGCCGAGCGGGCGCGAGCGGAGGCCGCCGAAAAAGCAAGACGCGAGGCCGCCGAGAAAGAACGGATCGAAGCGGAAAAGGCGGAAGCAAAACGCCGCGCCGATGAGCAGAAGGCGACAGAAGGCGCGCCGCACTGCGGAGGCTGAGCGACAAAGGATTGAAGCGCAGAAGGCCGAGAAAGTCAGCCGCGAAGCAGCCGAAAAGACAAAGGCCGAAGAAGCGGCGAAGGCCGAAACCAAGGAGATCAAGGTTAGGTCGCCGCGCTTCCCGAAACGCCTAATGCGGCCGAGATCACCCGCCGCGTCGGCTGTCACGTCAGCTCGATCGACGGCCGCTGGAATGTGTCCTCGCAAAAGGCCATGGAGACTTCAACCGATACGCGGGCATGCAGCTCGACATATCGTCGGCAACCGAAGATGCGCGGGATGCGGTGCGCGGCTAGGAGAGTCGTATCTGTCCGCTGGTTTGTCAGCGCGGCTTCCGTGCCGATGGCGGACGCTGCGTCGCGATCACGTGCCCCAGAGGCCAGGGTCTGGGCGCGGACGGGTCGTGCTCGCCGCGTCCTCAAAAGGCTGCTGCAAAGCCTGCAGCCTCGCGCCGCAATCCCCAAGCGGCGGCGGCGCGGCGAGAGCCCACCGACCCGCGATGGGGTGCTGCCGCCGATCGCGCCGACTGCATGCGCATTCCGCTTGGATCCC
Source organism: Hyphomicrobiales bacterium (assembly GCA_044506365.1). Taxonomy (GTDB): domain Bacteria; phylum Pseudomonadota; class Alphaproteobacteria; order Rhizobiales; family Xanthobacteraceae; genus Pseudorhodoplanes. Next base: position 8,120 of record JBIQKQ010000098.1, on the reverse strand, counting down.
GCCAGTGAGCGTCCGGAGGCGGAAACCCAGTTCCTTAGGGTCTTGCAGGCGCCCCTGATCTTGCCCATATCGGGGTCAGTTCCCGGCGGGTCCGCCGGGGCTGTATGGGGGTGCCTCTTTTGGGCCCCGTCAAAGTCGCTGGAAAGGGCTTTGAGATGTCCCGAATGCCTTCGTTATCCAGTCCGTTTCTTCTGGGATTCGACGAGATCGAGCGCGTGCTCGACCGCGTGACCAAAGCGGCGGACGGATATCCCCCCTACAACATCGAGCGGCTTGCGCGGGACGATCGTCATCCCGAGCGTCTGCGCATCACGCTCGCCGTGGCCGGCTTCACCCTCGATCAGCTTGAAGTGAGCGTCGAGGAGAACCAGCTCGTCATCCGCGGCCGCCAGGCCGAGGACAAGACGCGCCAGTTCATCCACCGCGGCATCGCCGCCCGCCAGTTTCAGCGTACCTTTGTGCTGGCCGATGCAATGGAGGTGCTGCAGGCGGATCTGAAGAACGGCTTGTTGTCGATCGACCTCGCGCGCCCGGAACCGGCACGCTTCGTGCGGACCATCTCGATTACACCGCACGAATAACTATATCTTCGGGAAGACGCGAAGATGCCACGATCGTCGGCGGAACCGATGGACCATTGGGGTACTTGAGTCGAAGAAGGAGTAGCGGACATGACCAACGAACATACTGAAAAGCCGATCATGTCGCCTCAGGCCTTCGCCATCCTGGGCGGAGGCAAGATCGCGTATGTGAAGCCGATCAAATCCGAGAACGTGCATGAGCTTTACCCGCAGGCGCCGCAGATGCAGCCCGGGATGCAGCTCTTTGCGCTTCACGCCGCCGATGGCACGCCGATTCTCGTAACGGACACGCGCGAAGCTGCAGTGGCGAACGCCTGGAATAACGAACTGGAGGCGGTCAGCGTTCACTGACGCAGCGCATCATAAACTGGCGGTCGCGTCGTTGTGATCGTCGGGTCGAGCCTTGCGGGCTCCTTGGCCGTCAAATCGTCAAGGAGCCCGTATCATGAGTGCATCCAGTGCCCGCAGCGCCTGCGTCTCGATATCGGACCGTGACTTCGCGAGCCCGGCCTGGCGCCGGCTTGCCTATGTGCGGGTCGCACGCGCGGAAGATGTCGGCTTCTTCTGTCCCGACGCTCCACTGCTTGCGCCCGGCACGGAGGTATTCGTGCTTTATGGCGGGGACGGCACGCCCCTCCTCGTCACCGACAGCCGCGAGGCTGCGATCGCAAATGCCGAAAGCGAAGCGCCCGAAACTGTGAGCGTGCATTAACCTGACGCGTATCGCTGCGGCGGCGAAAGCGCCTCACGAGGCGGGCGACGGCGGCGTCATCAGCACCGCATAAAGCGCATCGGCGTCACGCGATTCGCGTAGCTTGTTGGCGATATCGGGATCACGCAAAAGACGCGCCACACGCGCCAGCGCCTTGAGGTGATCGGCGCCGGCGCCTTCCGGTGCGAGCAGCAGAAAGATCAGATCGACCGGCTGCCCGTCGAGCGACTCGAAGTCGATCGGCCGATCGAGCCGGGCGAACAGACCGAACAGCCGATCCAGTTTCGGCAGCTTTCCGTGCGGAATTGCAATGCCATGCCCGATTCCCGTGGAGCCGAGCTTCTCGCGCTGCAACAGTGTTTCTAAAATCGTGCGCTCGCTGAGCCCGCTGAGTTCGGCAGCGCGCGCCGCGATTTCCTGGATCGCCTGCTTTTTGCCGTTGACTTTGAGCGCCGGGATCACGGCATTCACGGCCACAATATCGTTAAGCGCCATTGGAAACGGTCCGCGTATCCGCCGGGAGAAGGTTTGAGTTGGTGCTGTCGGGGCTGAAGAGCCGCGGACCATAAGGATGGCCCCACGCCGCGTCAATGGGGCCCTGAATTCGGGCTGGAATACCGAATTTCACGGTTCCAGTTGGCGATGGCCTAACGGCCGATGAGTGCGCCCTGCTTTTCGCGACGGCGCTGCACTGAGGACGCGATGCGCATCGCTTCGCGATATTTCGCCACGGTGCGCCGCGCGATGTCGATGCCGGCCTCGCGCAGCTTTTCCACGATGGTATCGTCGGAGAGGACGTCATTGGGCGTCTCCGTATCGATCAGATGTTTGATGCGATGGCGGACCGCCTCGGCAGAATGCGCCTCGCCGCCATTGGCTGCCGCGATCGCCGAGGTGAAGAAGTATTTCAGTTCAAAGATACCCCGCGATGTCGCCATGTATTTGTTGGCGGTAACGCGCGAGACGGTGGATTCGTGCATCGAGATCGCCTCGGCGATCGTCTTGAGATTAAGCGGGCGCAGATACCGTACGCCATGCGCAAAGAACGCATCCTGCTGCTTCACGATTTCCGCCGACACCTTCAGGATCGTACGCGCACGCTGATCAAGCGCGCGGATGAGCCAGGTCGCAGATTGCAGCTTCTCTGCAAGATAGGCTTTGTCCGGCGAAGTCGCAGCATTCTTCGAGACATGCGCGTGATAGCTCTGGTTGAGAAGAATTTTCGGCAGCGTGTCGGAATTCAGCTCGACTTGGAAGGAGCCGTCCGGCGCAGCGCGCACATACACGTCGGGAACGATCGGTTGCACGGTCGTCGATCCGAAGGCGAGACCGGGCTTCGGATTGAGACGTTTGATCTCCGCGACCATGTCCATGAGGTCTTCGTCGCTCACGCCGCATAGCTTGCGCAGCGAGGCAAAATCGCGCTTCGCCAGGAGATCGAGCCGTCCGAGCAACGCTTCCATCGCCGGATCGTAGCGGTTCAGCTCTTTGAGCTGAAGCGCGAGGCATTCGGAGAGATTGCGCGCGCAGACGCCGGCGGGATCGAAACCCTGCAGGATCTTCAGCACGGACTCGACCGCGGCGAGGTCGGTGCCGAGCTTTTCGGCGACCGCCGCGACATCGCCGGAGAGGTATCCTGACTCGTCGACAAGATCGATCAGATGCTGCCCGATCATGCGCTGCGCCGGATCGCTCACCGACAGCGACAGTTGTTCGGCGAGATGATCCGCAAGCGTACGCTCCGCGGACACGAAGCTTTCCAGGTTGTACTCGCCGTCCTCGCGGCCCCCCGATCCGACGCTCGCCCATTCGGACTGTGCGGCCGATGCGTCCTCGGCCCGCGCCGTAGGAATTACCGTGCCGTCTTCCGGAAACACGTTATCGAGACGGGTGCCGAGGTCATCCTCGATCGCGTTGCGGCTGATCGCCAGGTCCTCGCCCAGCCATTCCTGGGCCGCATCTCCTTCCGGCCCTGAACCGACGGAAACCTCCGTTTGGTCTGCGTCGGCGGACGCGATCGGGCCCTCGTCATCGCTGGCGCGTTCGAGCAGCGGGTTTTTTTCAAGTTCATCCTCGACATAGGCCGTCAGATCGAGGTTCGAGAGCTGCAGCAGCTTGATGGCTTGCATCAGCTGCGGCGTCATCACGAGCGCCTGGCTTTGGCGAAATTCGAGGCGGGTGGTCAGTGCCATGCCGAACTCCTAACCCAGCGGCATGATTTGTGCATGTGGAAAATGGGCGCACACCGACACCGTCTGGACAGCGGTGGAAAGCCCGAATAAAGCCCGAAAACACATAAAATGCCTGAAAGGCAGGCAGGTATGAGGGTTGCCGCTTTTAGAGGCGGAATTCTTCGCCGAGATAGAGGCGTCGTACGTCCGGATTGTTCACAATATCTTCGGCTCGGCCTTCCATCAGGACCTCACCAGAATAGATGATATAGGCCCGGTCGGTGAGACCGAGCGTCTCCCGCACATTGTGGTCGGTGATCAGCACCCCGATACCGCGGTAAGTCAGGTGGCGGACGAGTTGCTGGATGTCACCGACCGCGATCGGATCGATGCCCGCGAAGGGCTCGTCGAGCAGCATGTAGCTCGGGCGGCTCGCGAGCGCCCGCGCGATTTCCACGCGCCGCCGCTCACCACCCGACAGAGCGATCGACGGCGACTTGCGCAGCCGCGTGATGTTGAATTCCTCCAGCAGGGAATCGAGGTCGCGCTCGCGGCGCCTGGCATCTGGTTCGACCACTTCCAGCACCGAGCGGATATTCTCCTCCACATTGAGCCCGCGGAAAATCGACGCCTCTTGCGGGAGATAGCCGATGCCAAGCCGGGCGCGCTGATACATCGGCAATGGCGTGACGTCGTTTCCGTCCAGTTCGATCTTGCCGCTATCGGCTTTGATGAGGCCGGTGATCATGTAGAAAATTGTGGTCTTGCCCGCGCCATTCGGGCCGAGCAGACCCACCGCCTCGCCGCGCCGTACGAACAGGCTCGCTCCGCGCACCACCTTGCGCGCGCCGAAGCTTTTTTCGACGCTGTGCGCGGCGAGGTAGCCATGCGGCGCCGAAGACCGCTGCTGCGGCGGCTCGTGCCGTTGCGGACGCGGTGGCGCGAATCGGGGGCCGGCGTTCTGGGTGCGCGCGATGGTCGGGGCCGCTGCCTCGCGCGCAGGCTCGCGGCCATGCCGCTGCAATGGGTCCGCACGGAAGCGATCCGCACGAAGCGTATCTGGATGCAGAGGATGCGCCCATTGCGCGTCCGGCCGGGCTGGCTCCCTGACCAGAAACTCATCGCGCAACGGTTCGATTCGCAGCGCATCGCGAACCGGTAACTTTGGGGCCGGCGGAGGCGTCAGCGCCGCGCGCTTTTCCGACGACTTGCCAACGAGACCGCCGATCTTCTCCAGTTCGATTCGCCATGCGCCGGAGGATTTACGCTTGCGCGGTTTCCCGGGCCGCCAGCGGCGGAATATCGACAGGAAATCGAACACGCGTGTCCCGAATCCAAAAATCCGATTCAATCTGCGGTTTGCTGCGAACGGACTTCGAGGCCGAAGCACACCCGCAAGCCTACGATTTCCAGGCTGACCGGCCGCCCGCAATCGACATAGTCCGATGAAATCACGGTTGCAACGGCGGACCGGCCACGATCAATTGGCGACGGCCTGACTTGGCGGCAGCGCCGTAGGCTTGTTTCGCAGTGCAGGCTTCTGGCCCTCCCTGGACTGACCCTGAGGCCCGGCCGGCTTGTCGTCCTTGCTGGTCGAGAACAGGCCTTGCACACGCCCGCCCTCGACTTTCGCGAAATTGGTGGTCAGGTCGACAACGAGACGTTCGCCCTTGAGGACGTTGGCGCCCTGCGTGATGACGACTCCGCCCATCAGAGTGACGGTATTGGTCTTCATCTCGAAAATGCCGGTGGCACCAGTGGCGGTCTGATCCTTCGTGGTCACCACGACGCCGCCGCGCGCTTCCAGCCGGCGGATCGATTGCCGGCCGCCCGGCCCGGGCTGCGCCGCCTTCATACTGCCGCCCTTGGCATTCGGCCTGACGCCCCCCTTCGGCTCATCCTGGTCATAGAAGACACGCAGTTCCTTGCATTTCATGACGGTGTCGCCCTGGGTGACAACGACATTGCCGGCGAACACCGCCATCTTGTCCTTGTCGCGCACCTCGAGCGTGGCCGCCTCGATCTGAACCGGCTGATCCTTGTTCGTGGCGAAGCCCTGCAACGCATTCGGCACGCCGGTTTCCTGCGGCTTCTGCGCCGGTGCGTCGGCTATGCCGGCGAACAGCATGACGAGAGCGGCCGCCAGCAGACGGCTTGCCGAGACAGGAAAGCCGGTCATTGCGCGTTCGCCTGCCTCTCCGCCTGCGACTGCATGCCGCGATTGATCGCCTCCGGCGTCAGCACCATCACGACCCCGCCCTCGAACCGGATCACGGCCCCGGTCTCAGTCACTTCCAGGCGGTTGGCATCGAGCGTGCCGTGCGGCATTTTCATCTGCACAGGCTTTTCCGAAACGATGCGACCTTTCTTGACCTCGACCTGTGCCTCGGACAGGCGCCCCTGATAGCCCGCAGTCGAGACGATCAGGATTTCCTGATTGAGCCTCAGCAAGTCCGCCTTCGTATCGTAAATGCCTTCGACCGCGCTGAGCGTCACCCGGCTCTTGTCTTCCATGTCGATTCGGCCGCTGATCTCCCTCATCTCCACGACGGTGGGATTCTTCGTGTCCTGCGAGGCCGAGGCCGCGGTCACCTCGTATTCGCGCTGATCGCGGGTGAACCCCGCGAGTCGTGGTGCTTCCATGGTGATTTTCGAACCGGATATCACGAGCGTGCCGAACTCGGTCGGCACCCGCAGCCAGCGCGCCGGATTGAGATAATTGGCCAGCACGAGACCTGTCAGGGACAACAGGATGATTGCGGGTACGGCCCTGCGCAGGAAACGCACCCGGCGGCTGTGCCGGCGCGCGCCGGCGATTACCACGGGCGGCCGAGTCGCCGCCGGTTGGCCCGGCTGGCCCCAGTCCTCCGGTCCGGCAAGCATGCGGTTCATGGGAAGCGTGGTCCTGCCCGGAATCGATGGTCACCCACTGTCCATCCTATCCCGGTGGAGGCGGAAAATCGCGCCCGAATATGGCCCCCGCACGGCGGTGGCCTAGGAATGCGAGAAAATATCCTCTTCTGCCCAGCCCATCAGGTCGAGTTGCGCCCGATGCGGCAGGAACCGGAAACAGGCCTCGGCCACATCGGTCCGGCCCTCCCGGGCCAGCATGGCGTCAAGCTTTTCCTTGATCGCGTGCAGATAGAGCACATCGGAGGCGGCATAGGCGACCTGCGCTTCGGTCAGAACCTCGGCACCCCAGTCCGAGGATTGCTGCTGTTTCGACAGGTCGACGCCCAGAAGCTCGCGCACGAGATCCTTCAGGCCGTGCCGGTCCGTGTAGGTGCGAGCGAGCCGCGACGCGATTTTCGTGCAATAAAGCGGCATCGGCCATACGCCCAGCGCATTCGACAGCACCGCCACGTCGAAGCGTGCGTAATGGAAGATTTTGAGGACGGCCGGATCGGCAAGAAGCCGCTTGAGGTTGGGCGCCTCAGCGCCGCCGGCGGGAATCTGCACCACATCGGCCGAGCCGTCGCCTGGCGACAATTGCACAACGCACAGCCGGTCGCGATGCGGGTTCAGGCCAAGCGTTTCGGTGTCGATGGCGACCGCACCCGTGTAGCGCGAGAGATCCGGCAGATCGCCGCGATGCAGTCGAATAGTCATTCAGGTCTCGCGGAAGTGGGTTTCGCGGATTACTAGGGCTATCCGGTGAAGCGTGCAACAATGAGAGCCTGCGAGAAAGCTTCCGGAGGCGTGCCGAATTCAACCGTATCCCGGATGATTGTGCCCATTCGGAGCGGGAGCGTGTGAAGGCTGCGCTAAACGCCGCGGGCCGGCATATCGACGCTGGACTATCCGACCCATTATGGCGATGGCGCCGAGCACCGAATCTGAAGAATGGTGCCCAGGAGAGGACTCGAACCTCCACGGCTTTCACCACTGGTACCTGAAACCAGCGCGTCTACCAATTCCGCCACCTGGGCCAAGAGATGGGGCAACGGGCAGAGACATAAGTGGCACGGTCCGTCATTGTCAACGACAGGACACCTGTACAGGCCGAAATCCTTGCGGTATCCCGCACGAACCTCACGAACACGGCCGATCCCAAGGCAGCTTCATGGCTCTTCAGACCAATTCCGACACCCTGATCACGGTTTTTGGCGGCTCCGGATTTCTCGGCCGCCATGTGGTGCGGGCTCTGGCCAAGCGCCGTTACCGCATTCGCGTCGCAGTTCGCCGGCCCGAACTGGCCGGCCATCTCCAGCCGCTTGGGACAGTCGGTCAGATTCATGCGGTGCAGGCCAATGTGCGCTACCCCGCTTCGGTGGAAGCGGCCACCCGCGGCGCCTCGGTCGTGATCAATCTGGTCGGCATCCTGTTCGAGCGCGGCCGGCAGCGCTTCGAGGCCGTGCAGCATTACGGCGCCGAACAGGTCGCCCTCACGGCCAATGCCTTTGGCGCCCGTCTCATTCACACCTCGGCGATCGGGGCCGACGAAAATTCCCCCTCGCACTACGCCCGTTCGAAGGCGCTGGGCGAGCAGGCGGTCCGCGCGGCATCCTCGGATGCGGTGATCGTGCGGCCCTCAGTGGTGTTCGGCCCCGAGGACGATTTCTTCAACCGTTTCGGATCTCTGGCCCGCTTCCTGCCGGCGCTGCCGCTGGTCGGCGGCGGACATACACGCTTCCAGCCGGTCTATGCGACCGATGT
>JBIQKQ010000097.1:12077-13173 GCA_044506365.1 Hyphomicrobiales bacterium | reverse complement strand
GATCGCGCTCCGAGACAGCGGCGATCAGGTCGGCCGCACTCGGCCCATCCTGTTGCATCCGCATGTCGAGCGGTCCGTCGTGACGGAACGAGAAGCCGCGCGCGGCCTGATCGAGCTGCATCGACGAAACGCCGATATCGAGGACGACACCGTCGACCGCATCGTGCCCCGCATCACGGGCGACATTGTCGAGAGCGGAAAAGCGATCCTCGATCAGCGACAGGCGACCCTGCGACGCCGTGACGAGCTCCGATCCGCCCTCGATCGCATCCCGGTCGCGGTCGATGGCAATCACCCTGCAGTCGGCCGCATCCAGTATCGCGCGGGTATAGCCGCCCGCGCCGAAGGTGCCGTCGACATAGACGCCGCCGTCACGGGGCGCGAGGTACCGCAGCACCTCGGCGGCGAGCACGGGAATGTGCCGGACCAGTCCGCCATCGACAGCGTTTCCGCCGTCGCGGCCCGTCGTCATTCCCGTGCCCCTTGCGGGTTCGCCGCGCGCTCGGCGCCGATCCGCTTTTTCGCCGCGCGCATCTTTCCGGTGGCCTCGGAAAGGCGCGCACTGAAGCGGTCCGGCGCCCAGATCTGGAATTTGTGGCCAAGGCCCACGAACGCGACTGCGTCCATGATCCCGGCATGATCCTTCAAGTGATCCGACAGGGTCACGCGCCCCTCCGGATCGATTTTCAGACTCTCGCTGGTGCCGTAGAGGGCCGTCGCAAGGTGCTCGCGCTCCTCCGAGAATGGTGGGAAGCGCGCGATCAGGTCCTCGATCTCGGCCATCAGGCTGCGGCCACCCGCCTCCAAAGCGGGATGGTCGGGCGCCGGCAAGCAGAACAGCGCGTCGGCGCCTTCGCGCGACAGCACCGCACGAAACGACGCGGGCACCGAGACCCGCCCCTTGGCATCGAGCCGCAGGATGAAATGGGAAAAGAATCTGTCCACTGGCGGTTCCAGATTCGACGCTCCGGGATGGCCCAGGCAGCCCCCTGCGCATTCTTGGGTTAACTTGGGCTATCATGGGACCAAATGGGCGTCAATGGAACCGGGCGCGCGCGGGGAAGTCCCATTGAGCCTGTTTAACCTTAAGGAAGGT
>JBIQKQ010000097.1:0-12067 GCA_044506365.1 Hyphomicrobiales bacterium | reverse complement strand
AAAGCTCGCCGACGCATCGGGTGTTTTGCGGTTCCCGCAAGGGGCGCATGCATCGAGCGTGCGGCTCTCTCATTTCGTCGGAACGACGATCGGCCGCGTGCGTTGGCCCGGCGGTGCGTATCGCGCGTTAAGCGCGCTGATGTTCGCAGCAGCAGCAGTTTCATTGAACAGGAGGCGACTTATGTTGAAGACCATGTTGATCACAACCGCGTTGAGCGGCCTGATTGCAGGCGGTGCGCTCGCGCAAAGCCAACCCACAAACCCGCAGCCCAATCAGCCTCAGGCGACGCAACCGGCTTCGCCAGGAGTCAAGGACGCGGAGCGCGAAGCCAATTCCAGCCCGTCAATGTCCGGCGAAGCCAAGTTCATCAACGCGCAGGGCAGCGACCAGTGGCTCGCGTCCAACTTCATCGGTGTCGACGTGATCGGCCCCGATAACGAGAAGATCGGCGACGTGAGCGACATCCTGTTCGAAAAGAACGGCAATGTGGTCGGCTACATCGTCGGCGTTGGCGGCTTCCTCGGTATCGGAGCCAAGAATGTTGCGCTCGCCCCGTCGTCGTTCCAGGTCGTGCCAGCAGACGCCAACCGCGCGACCACCGGCTCGGCTTCGACCGCGCAGTCGTCCGATGACATCAAGCTGAAGCTGAACATGACCAAGGATCAGCTGAAGCAGGCCGCGGCGTTCGAATCCAAGCGCGACCAGGATTCGAAATCGCGCGCGGCGACGCAACCGGGTTCCGGCGGCGGAATGAACCGGCCCGCGCCCAAATAAATAAGCTCACTTGGCCTAAGGCTCACGCGGCCGGTCGTTCACGCGACCGGCCGCCTTTCTTTCTCGGCGCGTCCGTTCTATCCCGGACGTCATGCGTGACGTATGCTTGCGGCGCAAGCAACCCCCATACGATAGTGTGGGTTTTGCAATGGCGACACCGAACGCAACTCAAGACTGAGCAATGACATCCTTCGAGCCGGACACCATGCTCGTGCATGAGGTGGTGCCCTCTCCCAATCACGGCGAGCGCATCGGCGGCCGCTCGCCTGACATGATCCTGCTTCACTACACCGGCATGCCCGATGCGGGACAGGCGCTGGAGCGACTTTGCGCGCCCGACAGCGAAGTCTCCTGCCATTATTTCGTAACCGAGGAGGGCCGCATCATTCAATGCGTGCCGGAATCGCGTCGCGCCTGGCACGCCGGTGAAGGCAGCTGGGCCGGTGAGACCGATATCAATTCGTGCTCGATCGGCATCGAGATCGCCAATCCCGGTCATGAATACGGCTATCCGGATTTCCCGAGGCGTCAGATCGCGGCTGTCACTGCACTGTGCCGCGCCATTCTGCGGCGCCGCTATGTCCGCCCTGAACGGGTGCTGGGACATTCCGATACTGCGCCGGGGCGCAAGCGGGATCCCGGCGAGAAATTTCCCTGGATGGTGTTGCATCGGGCGGGAATCGGGCAGTGGGTGCAGCCCGCGCCGATCGTTCCCGGACCAAGCTTTGAATTCGGCGATTCCGGCGACGCGGTCCAGAATTTCCAGGCCGCATTGCGCGAATACGGTTACGGCATCCAGGCCGACGGCTATTTCGACCAGGCGACCCGCGACGTGGTAACCGCGTTCCAGCGCCATTTCCGTCCGGCGCTGTGCGACGGCAAGCTCGATCCATCGACCCTGTCGACGTTACATTCGCTCATCGAGGTTTCGCGGATCGGCCGGGCCACACATGAGGGCGCGGACAGCCGCAGTGCGCCTCCGCCGGTTCCGCCGCTCCCGCCCCCTGCCTGACGCGCACAGAGCGCAAGGCTTGACGGCGCGCGGTTTCATCCCCATCCCATGAGATGTCAGTCGGCCGGACGGCCGCTCCGCCATGGTCCCGAAAGGGCGGCGGGGAGGAAAGTCCGGGCTCCACGGACGAACGGTGCCGGATAACGTCCGGCGGGGGCAACCTCAGGGACAGTGCCACAGAAAAGCAGACCGCCGGCGCTCACGTCCCTCGTCGCAAGATGAGGGAAAGAGGACCGGCAAGGGTGAAACGGTGCGGTAAGAGCGCACCGCGTTTCCGGCAACGGAAGCGGCACGGTAAACCCCACCGGGAGCAAGACCGAATAGGAGCGGCGCGGAGGCAAGGGCAACCTTGTCTCCAGGTCAGTCCGGACCAGCCGCTCGGGTAGGTTGCTTGAGGCGCCGGGTAACCGGCGTCCCAGACGAATGGCCGTCACGTTCGCTGCGTCAGCAGCGGGCCATACAGAACCCGGCTTACAGGCCGGCTGATGCCTGTGATGGGGGCCCGGCGCGGAAACGCTCCGGGCCCTCGCCACATCTCGAATGGCAGCACATATCTCGAATGGCATCCGATAACGTCATGCTGGCATTGCGCCCGAGACGGCCCTCATGGATCAGTCCACCCCGCTCCGGCCGTCCCGTGCGAAGGCGATGAAGGCGAACTTGCTCGGCCCCGGGCTTGTGACCGGCGCCGCCGACGATGACCCGTCCGGCATCGCGACCTATTCTCAGGCCGGCGCGCAATTCGGCTACGACCTGCTCTGGACCGTCTTTCTCACCACGCCTTTCATGACCGCGATCCAGTTGGTCAGCGCCTATATCGGGCGCGTAACCGGCAGGGGAATCACTGCGAACGCTAAGGCACTATATGGCCGTACCGCGCTGTATGGTCTCGTCGTCCTGCTGGTGGCCGCCAATGTGATCAATATCGCAGCCGATATCGCCGCCATGAGCGAAGCGCTTTATCTAGTCGTCGGCGGCCTCAAGCATGAACATGCGCTGATCTTCGCCGCCGTGTCGGTACTGCTCCAGGTCTTCTTGCCGTACCGACGCTACGCGCCGATCCTGAAATGGCTGACCCTCGTGCTGTTCCTCTATGTGGGCGTGGTCTTCACTGTGCAAGTCCCCTGGCGCGAAGTTGCCGCCGGGGCACTCCTTCCCAAGATCCAGTTCACACCGGACTATCTCGCCTTGCTGGTCGCTGTGTTCGGCACGACCATCAGTCCCTATCTGTTTTTCTGGCAAGCCTCACAGGAGGTTGAAGAGATGCGGCGCAGCAAGCGCCGCCGGCCGCTCAAGGAGTTGCCGCGCGGCGGGAGCGGCGAGAAGCGCCGCATCTTCGCGGATACGAGTATCGGCATGGTGTTCTCCAACAGTATCGCCTTCTTCATCATGGTGACCACCGCCGCGACCCTGCACGCGCAGGGCATCACCAATATCGAGAGCGCCGCGGATGCCGCGAATGCGCTGCGGCCCATCGCGGGCGACTTTGCCTTTCTCATGTTCGCAGCCGGCATTATCGGCACTGGGTTGCTCGCGATCCCCGTGCTCGCCGGATCGGCCGCCTATGCCGTCGCCGAATTGTATGAATGGCCCTCCTCGCTCGAAGCGAAGGTGCCGCAGGCGGTCGGCTTCTACGCCATCATCGCCGCATCCATGCTGATTGGCTTCGGATTGACCTTCACGCCGCTCGACCCGATCCGTATGCTGATCTGGAGCGCGATCATCAACGGCATTGTCGCGGTTCCGATCATGGCAATGATGATGCTGATCGTGACCAACGAAAGCGTCATGCGCCGCTTTCGTGCGAGCCGGCCCCTCGCGATCGCGGGCTGGGGCGCGACCGGATTGATGGCGGCCACCGTGATCGCCATGGGCGTATCGACGATAATGTAAAATATTTCCGTGCCGTCGCCGGTGCATTTGCATCGTGCGCTATGCGCAGTGGTTGTCCGGCGTCCGACCGAATAATCTACGTTCCCACCCGATCCGCAACGTCATGTCCGACAGCTTATGCTCGCCAACCGCCAGTCTTTAGGCCTCGTGCTCGGCGTGGTGGGCGTCGCGGTGTTCGCCGGCAGCCTTCCGGCCTCGCGGATCGCCGTCGGCGAGGTCAGTCCTTACTTTCTGACCGCGATGCGCGCGACGCTCGCGGGTGTCGGCGGGATTGCGATGCTCGCATTCACGCGCCGCACATGGCCGCCACGCGAAGCATGGTGGCCGCTGCTCGTCTGTGCGCTCACGCTGGTGCTCGGCTTTCCATTGTTATCGGCATTGGCGATGGTCACGGTCCCCTCGGCTCAGGGCGGCGTCATCCTCGGCATCATGCCGCTCGCGACCACGGCTGCGGCTGCACTCATCGAAGGCGAGCGGCCGAGTGCCGGATTCTGGATCGCAGCCGTGATCGGGTCGGCGCTGGTGATGGGGTTCGCGCTCTATCGCAGCGGCGGTTACACGCTTTCCGCCGGAGACCTGTTCCTGCTCGGCGCCGTCATCTGCGGCGGCATCGGCTACACATATTCCGGCGGGCTGACGCGCCTGATGCCGGGTTGGGAGGTGATTTCCTGGGCGGTCGTGCTGTCACTTCCCGTTTCGCTTGCGGGCGTTCTTTTGGCCTGGCCGGACGATGTTGGAGGAATATCCGCGCGCGCCTGGACCGCGATCCTCTATGCCGGGCTGATGGCCCAGTTCCTCGGCTTCTTTCTGTTCAATGCGGCCATGGGTATGGCGGGGATTTCCCGCGTCGGCCAGATCGGACTGCTGCAACCGTTCTTCGTGGTGCTGATCGCAGCCCTGTTCGCGCGCGAGCCGATCGACCCGCTCACCGTTCTGTTCGCCGCCGCCGTGGTCGCGACGGTTGCGATCGGCACGCGCCTGAAGGTCACGCGCCCGCGCGCAATGACGCTCCCGCGATGAGATAGATCGGGCTTGACCAGGCCTGATTGCCGCCGGCCTGGGTTGACGTGGTGGTCGGGACACAAAAGCAACATTCACTCCGCCGCCTGCCGTGCCGCCTGCTCCTCGTCGTAAAGACGCGAGAGGATCCGGCGGGCCTGGATTCCGCCGGCATCGGCATGGATGTCCACCTGGGAGTCCGACGCGTCGGTGTCGATCACGCGCTGCTGCGCCTCGAACACCTCCTTGTCCTCGAGGAAGGCGGTCTTGACCTGCTCGAAGATCATGTCGGTGAGCTTTTCGTTCCTGACGTCGAAATCATGCGCCTGCGCCCAGAAGTAATGCGAGGTCGTCTCCGTCTCCGGGGTAATCGCATTCAGATTGCGCATGTTGATGCCGCCGACGAATTTGCCCTCCGGCGCGCCGGTGCCGGTCGGTGTGGCGCCGACCGAGAGCCGCAGGAATGCGGGCGGCAGGAAATCGATAAACTGCCAGCGATCGACGTTGCCGGTAAAGCCCCCGGCTTTCACGTAAGTCGGCGGCGCCGGCTTGTCGATCATCCAGCGTGTGACGAGGACGCCGCCCGGCGTGCGCTTCACCCGCACCTCGGCATTCTCCGCCACTGCGGCATTGCCGATGGTCGATTCATGCACGAAGGCGAGATGCGTCAGATCGAGCAGGTTGTCGACGATGAGCTGCCAGTTCGCCTTGACATGGATGTAGGTCCCCTTGGCGCCCCAGTCCGGTGAATCAAGATAGTGGTAGTCCGGGATCGTGGACGGATCGGCCAGCGCCGGATCGCCCATCCAGACCCAGACCCAGCGATATCGCTCGGCCACCGGATAGGCCCTCACCCGGGCGGCCGCCGGGATGGACTCCTGTCCCGGAATGCGCACGCACCGACCGGTGCGGTCGAACCGCAGGCCGTGATAATGGCACTGCAGAAGGCTGCCTTCGACCACCTTTCCCATGGAGAGCGGCACGCGCCGGTGCGGGCATTTGTCCTCGAGCGCGACGGCCTTTCCCTCGGCATCGCGGAACAGCACCACCGGTTCGCCGAGGATGGTCCGGCCGAGCGGCTTGTCCGCGATCTCGCTGCCCCATGCGGCGACATACCAGAAATTCTTCAGGAACATGGGCGGGTCTCCTTTCTGCCGGACGCGTTCGCGCGCGCTCGTCTTCGTTTTTCACGGGCGCCACCGAAGCCCGACCGGGCAAGGCGTGCGGGCCGTGACGACTATAGCATTTCCTTGATCGCCTTGATCACTCTTGGGTCGATACTGATCAGATCGCTGCCGGCCGGCACCCCAAAATGTGCGCGTTCGTCCTCCGACACCGCCCGACCCTGTAGCAGCACGCGTCCGTCGGATGTCAGATAGATCGACGGCGCATCCTCCTGCGTCTCATCCTGCCAGACCAGTTCAACCCGAAAATGCAATGCGGATTCTCCTTCTCGGCGCTTTTCCCATCCGCTCGTCCGCGCAAGCGGGGACCGTGCGTCTTTTTAAAGACCGTCCCAGCTTTCGCGGGGGCGAGCGGAAAGATTGGCGCGCCTCACATCTTCTTATAGCGCTCGATCACGGCTGCGCCATCAGGCCCCGCCTTCTTGGTCCAGTCGGCGGTGAGCTGCTCGCCGATTTTCTGCATGCCGCCTTTCAGCCCTTCGCTCGGCGGCTGAACCTTCATCTTGTTGGCCTTGAGCTGTTCGAGATACCAGCTCGCCTTTTCCTCGGCCATCTTCCAGCCGCGCGGCTCGGCAGCGGCCGCCGCTTTCAGCACTGCATCCTGGGTCGCCTTGTCGAGCGCCTCGAACGCCGCCTTGTTGACGAAGGTGATATTCTTCGGGATCCAGGCCTGCGTATCATAGTAATGCGACATCGTTTCCCACGCCTTGCTGTCATAGCCGGTCGAGCCGGACGTCATGAACGCGTTGACGACACCGGTCGCAAGCGCCTGCGGCAATTCAGCGGCCTGCACCGTCACCGGCTGGGCGCCGACCAGGTCGGCGATCCGCGAGGTGCCGACGTTATAGGCCCGCCATTTCAGGCCTTTCATGTCCTCGACGCTGTTGATGTCCTTTTTTGCGTAGATGCCCTGCGGGCCCCACGGCACCGCGAACAGCAACATCAGACCCTGCGAGGCGAGTTTCTTCTCAATCGCAGGCTTCGACGCCTGCCAGAGTTTGTAGGCCTGCGGATAGCTGGTCGCGAGGAACGGGATCACGTCGATGCCGAACATTGGATCCTCGTTCTCGTGGATCGAGATCAGCACCTCGCCGGCCTGCGCCTGTCCAGTCATCACCGCGCGCTTGATCTCCGGCGCCTTGAACAGCGATGCACCGGGATGAACGGTGATCTGCAGCTTGCCGCCGGTCGCGTCGGCGACATCCTTGGCGAAAGCCTGCAGATTGACGGTATGCGGATTGTCGGTCGGATAGGCCGCGGGGAGGTTCCACTTGGTCTGAGCCGCCGCGGGTGTCGTCAGAGACAGCGCAAGCGCGATCGCACCTGCCATCGACATCGATCGAAACATCATCGTATCCATGGAACAACTCCCTCGAATTAACCGGGAAACGCCATTCGCGGCAGCACCATCACAATATCAGGAAACACCGTGATGAGTGCAACGGCAACGACCAGCAGGAAGAAAAACGGCAGCGCCGCGAGTGCGACGAAATTGGAATCCCGTCCGCTCATCGTTTGCAGCACGAACAGGTTGAAGCCGACCGGCGGCGACACCTCCGCCATCTCGACCACAAGCACAAGAAAGATCCCGAACCAGACCGGATCGAACCCCGCCTGTTTGATCATCGGGATGACGATCGCGGTGGTGAGCACGATCATGGAGATGCCGTCGAGCGCGGTGCCGAGCAGGATATACATGACCGTCAGCGCGGCGATCAGCGCATAGGCCGAGAGTTGCAGGCTCTCGACCCACGCCGCAAGCGCCTGTGGGATTCCGGTATAGGCCATCGAGGTGCCCATGTAGGACGCCCCGGCCAGAATCAGCATGATCATGCAGTTGACGCGGGTTGCGCCCATCACGCTCGCCCAGAACGACTGCCATGACAGGGAGCCCTGCCACCACGCGATCGCAAGCGAGCCGAGCACGCCCCAGGCCGCGCATTCGGTCGCGGTCGCCCAGCCCATGAGGATGGACAGGAATACGAACGCAATCAGCAGCAGCACGGGAATCAGGTTGGCGGATTCCGCAAGCCTGCGCCGGAAGGCCATCGGCGGCTCGGCCGGCGGCATGCGGTGCCGATTGAAGATCGACCAGCCGGCAATGTATCCGGAATAAAGCACCATCACGAGGAGACCCGGCAGGAAGCCGGCGAGAAACACCTGGATGATCGAAACATTGGCCTGCACCGCGTAGACCACCATGGTGATCGACGGCGGAATGAGAATGCCGAGCGTCCCGGCGCCGGCGAGCGAGCCGAGCGCGAGCTTCTCGTCATAGCCGCGCTTCTGCAGTTCCGGCAGCGCGATTTTGGCGACGGTCGCGCAAGTCGCGGCGGATGAACCGGAGACAGAGCCGAACACCCCGCAGGCCAGCACGTTCACGTGCATCAGCCGGCCGGGCAGCCAGTTCAGCCAGGGCGAGAAGCCGCGGAACATCTCCTCGGACAGCCGCGTGCGGAACAGGATTTCGCCCATCCAGATGAACAGCGGCAGCGCAGCGAGCGACCACGACGCGCTGTTGCCCCAGACCGTGGTGGCAAGCACCGGACCGGCCGGAATCGCGCTGCCGGCGAATTGCATGCCAGCCCAGCCGGTCGCGAGCAGCGCAATGCCGATCCAGACGCCGCCGGCGAGCAATACAATGAGAAACCCGAACAGGATCGCCGCGGCAGTGAGGAGGTCCATGTCACACCGCGCTCTTCTTTCCTCTCCCCGCCTCAGCGGGGAGAGGGTGGCGAGCATCGCAGATGCGAGCCGGGTGCGGGGCTGCTATCGAGAGGCACAGTGCGCGCAGACTCCCCCTCACCCGGCCTCCTTCGCTTCGCTTGGTCGGCCGACCTCTCCCCGCAAGCGGGTAGAGGCGAAGGAAAAGAGCAAGTGGGGACAGGGTAGAGAGCACGCGGGAAGGATGTGCCATCACACGCCGCTCTGGATCGCCTGCTGCACCACCTCCTCGGCGGTCTGCGGCTTCGGCTTTTCGTAGCGCGGCGGATAGCCGCGCAGCACATGAACCAGTTCGTCCACGAAGGCGATCAACAGGATGACGAGCCCGCCACTGTAACCGAGTTGCGGAATCCATAACGGCACCGCAATCACGCCTTGCGACATGTCGTTGAACAGGTACGACTGCCAGGTCATCACCGTCGCATGCCAGGCGAAGAAGCCGGAGAAGCCGGTCCCGATCAGGAGGACCACGATCTCGACGAGATGCTTCGTGCGACCCTGCAGCCGATCGATCAGAAGACCGACGCGGATCATCTCGCCATAGCGAAAGGTGTGTGCAAGCCCGAGAAACGCGGTCGCCGCCATGCACCAGGCCACGAAATCGTCACCCGCCGGGATATTCAGTCCGACCGGCCGGCCGGCGGATAACAGCATCATCAGGACGAAGATGGCGATGAGGAAAAGTCCGGCGAGATAGCCGGAAAAGAGATAAAGACGGTCGAGGACCAATCGGACCATACTCACCCCCGCATCCGTCAATGATGACGGGCAACGCACTGCCAATGCAAGACTCATGACAAAGCGTCCCTCGGATAAAAACACGTCCTCCCCCAACACCTGGGATTTCTGGATCGACCGCGGGGGCACCTTCACCGATATCGTCGGACGCAAGCCGGATGGCCATCTGGTCGCGCACAAGCTGCTGTCGGAAAACCCGGAGGCCTATCGCGACGCCGCGGTGCAGGGCATCCGCGAACTGCTCGGCCTTGCGCCCGGCGAGCCGATCCCGCCGGGCCGCATCGGCGCGGTGAAGATGGGCACCACGGTCGCGACCAACGCGCTGCTGGAGCGCAAGGGCGAGCGCACGCTGCTCATCACGACCAGAGGTTTCCGCGACGCGCTGCGCATCGGCTACCAGGCGCGGCCGAGGATCTTCGCAAGGGAGATCGTCAAGCCGGACATGCTGTTCGAGCGCGTGATCGAGGTCGATGAGCGCGTGCGCGCCGACGGTACGGTCGAGCACGCGCCCGACCTCGCTGCAATCGAACCTGACCTGCGGCGCGCATACGAAGACGGCATCCGCGCCGCCGCCATCGTGTTCATGCATGCCTATCGCTATCCGGAGCACGAGCGGCAGGTGGCGGTGCTGGCGCGCCGGATCTTTCCGCAGGTCTCGGTGAGCCACGAAATCTCGCCGCTGATCAAGCTGGTCGGCCGCGGCGATACCACGGTGGTGGATGCATATCTGTCGCCGATTTTGCGCAGATATGTGGAGCAGGTGGCCACGGCACTCGACGCGCAGGCATCTTCTCGCCTCCCCCCGCGCAGCGGTGGGGAGGGGTGGGGGGTGGAGGGCGCTGCAACATACGAACTGCTCGCCGACACCCCCCACCCCTACCCTCCCCACCATGCTTCGCATGGGGGGAGGGAGCGCAGTGGAGCAAGCGGCGGTGAAGCGCGTCTCATGTTCATGATGTCGTCTGGCGGGCTCACCGCCGCCGAGTTGTTTCAGGGCAAGGACGCGATCCTGTCCGGCCCCGCGGGCGGTGTCGTTTCGATGGCGCAGACCGCGCGGGAAGCCGGCTTTGGCCGCGTCATCGGCTTTGACATGGGCGGCACCTCGACCGACGTCTCGCACTACGACGGCGAGTATGAGCGCGCGTTCGAAACGGAAGTCGCGGGCGTGCGAATGCGCGCACCGATGATGCGCATTCACACCGTTGCTGCGGGGGGCGGTTCGATCCTGCATTTCGACGGCGCGCGCTTTCGCGTCGGACCGGATTCCGCCGGCGCCAATCCAGGCCCCGCATGCTATCGGCGCGGTGGCCCGCTCGCCGTCACCGACGCCAATGTGATGGTCGGCAAGCTCATCCCCGATTTCTTCCCGAAGATTTTCGGTCCCTCCCAGGATCAGCCGCTTGATGCCGAGGCCGTGCGTACGGCTTTTGATGCGCTCGCGCGGGAGGTCGGCGGCAAGACGCCGGAAGAGATTGCCGACGGCTTCATCCGGATCGCCGTCGAGAACATGGCGAACGCCATCAAGAAGATTTCCGTCCAGCGCGGCTATGACGTGACGCGCTATGCCCTCAATTCATTCGGCGGCGCCGGCGGCCAGCATGCCTGCCTTGTCGCCGATGCGCTCGGCATGACGAACGTGCTGATCCATCCATTCTCATCGCTGCTCTCGGCCTATGGCATGGGGCTCGCAGACATCCGCGCCACGCGCCAGCAGGCGATCGAGGAGCCGCTCGGCGGAAAAGCACTCACGACGCTGAACAGGATCGGCAAGGCGCTCGGCAAGGCGGTGAAAGACGAGGTCGCGGGACAGGGCGTTCCGGACCGCGACATAAAGGTGATCGTGCGCGCGCATATCCGCTACGCCGGCACCGATACGGCGCTCGTGGTGGATGCGGGGGTCATCCCTCCCCCTGAAAGGGGGAGGATGGTGAGCCGCACAGCGGCGAGCCAGGTGGGAGTCAAGCGCGGCAAGAAGAGCCCCACCGGCCGCGCTTCGCGCGTCGACCTCCCCCTTTCAGGGGGAGGCAAGACGCTGGAGGCGATGACCCGCGCCTTCGAGAAGGCGCACAAGGCGCAGTTCGGATTCATTGACCGGACAAAGCAGCTCGTGCTCGAAGCGGTCTCCGTCGAAGCGATCGGCGGCGGCGCCAAATTCCGCGAACGCGCGCTCAAGACCACGCGGGCCAAGCTCCCCTCGCCCGCACGCCGGACGAAGTTCTTCTCGCAGGGCGCCTGGCACAATGCCGCGGTCTATACCCGCGAGCAGCTCAAGCCCGGACACACGGTGAAGGGCCCCGCCATTATCATCGAGCCGCATCAGACCATCGTGGTTGAACCCGGCTGGCAGGCGGCGCTGACCCCGAAAAACCACCTTGTGCTGACGCGCATCAAGAAGCTCAAGCGCGCCGCGGCGGTCGGCACCACGTCCGATCCGGTGATGCTCGAGGTGTTCAACAATCTGTTCATGTCCATCGCCGAGCAGATGGGCGTGGCGCTGCAGAACACCGCCTATTCGGTGAACATCAAGGAGCGGCTCGACTTTTCCTGCGCGGTGTTCTCCGGCGACGGCGCGCTGGTCGCGAACGCCCCGCACATGCCCGTGCATCTCGGCTCGATGGACCGCGCTGTCGAAACCATCATCCGCGAGAACAAGGGGAATATCCGGCCCGGCGACGTCTATGCGATCAACGCGCCCTATAATGGCGGCACGCATCTGCCGGACATCACCGTCTGCACGCCGGT
>JBIQKQ010000096.1:0-13325 GCA_044506365.1 Hyphomicrobiales bacterium | reverse complement strand
TTGCCACGACATCGGAATGATCGATCAGCTTGATCTTCACGCCGGGGGTGGCGCCCAGATCGGTCACCGCCGCGGTCGGCAGGCCGCCGACCCAGAAGTAGGCGTCGATCTTGCCGTCCTTCAGCGCATTGGTGGATTCGGCAACGCCCAGCCGCTCGCGCTTCATGTCCTTGTCACGGTCGAGGCCGGCGGCCTCGATCACGCGGAACGCCATCACCTCGGTGGCGCTGCCGGGCGAGCCGGTGGAGACGCGCTTGCCCTTCAGGTCCGACAATTTTTCGATGCCCTTGCCTTCGACCGACACCACATGCATGCGGTTCGGATAGAGCACCATCAGCGTCCGCAACTCGACCGGATTGCCCTTGAACTTGTCCTGGCCCTTGAGCGCATCCCGCGCGGCATCGACCATCGTGAAGGCGATTTCGCTCTGGCCGGTCCCGACCAGTTTGAGATTGTCGACCGATCCGCCGGTCACACGCGCCGTGGCCTGAATTCCCGGCAGATGCTTGGACAGCACATTCGCCATGCCGCCGCCCATCGGGTAATAGACGCCGCCGGTGCCGCCGGTCGCGATCGCGATATTCTGCTGCGCAACCGCGGCTCCGCCGAGCATGGCCCCGACAGCGATGGCCGCAAGCAAAAGGCCTGTTCGTTTGGACATTCCGACTTCCTCCCTATCAACTTCGATATCTGTTTATTGGCCGGTCGCCTGAACCTGCGGCTCCGGCTGCAACCGCTGCTTCAACAATACTATGGCGAACAGCGCGATGCCAATTGCAGCCGTGTAGCTGATGTGCCGGGCCGTGATCGCTTCGATCAGCGCCTCAAGCAGGCTCGGGAAAATGAGGAGCAGGCCCGCAAGCGCCAATGCAGTCCGCTCGAGCGCGGTGGCACGTCGGAGCGCCCAGCCCTGCGCGGCACAGGCAAGCGCCGCGAGTCCCAATGCGGCCTTGACGGTGATGAGCACGATATCAACCCAGGTTCCGCCTTTTGGCAGTTGCAACAGGAGCCCCATGCCCTGCGGATCGAGCACGAAGACGAACGGCACGAGGAAAGCCGGAATGGTGTATTTCCACGCCTGCAGCGTGGTCTTGTAGGGATCGCCGCCGGTGATCGCGGCCGCCGCAAACGGCGACAGCGCAGTCGGCGGCGAGACTTCCGACAGCACCGCGTAATAGAAGATGAACATGTGCGCGGCGACCGCAGGGACACCGAGCTTGATCATCGCCGGCGCCGCGATCACCGCGCAGATGATGTAGGACGCGGTGACCGGCACGGCGAGGCCGATGATCCAGACGATCAGTGCGGTATAGATCGCGGTAAGAAGCAGCGACCCGCCGGCATAATCGATGACGATCGACGAGAATTTCAGTCCGAGGCCGGTAAGCGTGACCACGCCAACGATGATGCCGGCCGTCGCGCAGGTGGTGGCGGCGGTGAGCGATTGCAGCGAACCGTCGGCCAGCGCGCGAACGAGCTTCTTCGGCGTCAATGCGGTCTCGCGCGTCAGATAGCTCATCAGCATGGTCATGCCGGTGGCGTAGAGCACCGAGGTGGTCGGCGAATAGCCCCACACCATGAACACGACGATCGAAACCAGCGAGATAAAGTGGAACCAGTACCGGCGGCTGAGTTGGCCGAGCGAATGCTCCGGTACATAAGGCTCGCCGCGCACGCCATAGCGCTTGCCGTCGAGTTCGACCATGAAGAACAGCGACAGGTAGTAAAGGATGGTCGGTATCGTCGCCATCCAGATCACGTCGAGATAACTGATCTTGAGAAACTCGGCGATGAGGAAGGCAGCGGCGCCGAGCACCGGCGGCGAGATGATGGCACCCAGTCCGCCCGCGGCGAGAAGACCGCCGGCTGCATTCTTCTCGAAGCCGGCCTTCTTCATCATCGGATAGGCGACCGCGCCGATCGTGACGGTGGTCGCGACCCCTGAACCGGACGGCCCACCGAGCAGGAACGATGACAGCACGACGGTACGGCCGGCCGCATTCGGGCTCCTGCCCATCAGCGTCATCGAAAAATCGATGAAGAACTTGCCGGCGCCCGATTGCTGCAGGAACGCGCCGAAAATCGTGAACAGCACGATCAGCGTGGCGGATACATCAACCGGCACGCCGAAAATGCCTTCCAGCGTGATGAAGAGATGCCCCACCAGCGCATCAAAGCCGTATCCGCGGTGATTCCAGGGTGCCGGCAGGTACGGCCCGGCCAGCGCATAGGCGATAAACAAAAGCGCAACGACCGGCACGATCGGACCGATGGTGCGGCGCGTCGCCTCAACCAGGAGCATGATGAAGATGACGCCGAGGATGACGTCGGTATGGTTCGGCGTTGTGGCGCGATCGGTGAATTCCTCGCCGCCAACGATCGCATAGATCAGGATGCCGACGCAGGTCAGACCGGCAATGACGTCGAACCAGCGGATCTGGTCTCGGAAACGCCTCGCAGCCGGAAACAGGAGAAAGGCCAGCAGCAGAACGAAGGCGACGTGGGTGTAGCGCAGTTCCTGGGTGGGAACGATTTCATAGGCGGCGTAGAGGTGGAACAGCGACATCGCCACCGCGATGGCGGTGACAATGGTCCCCGCCCAGCCGGACAGACGGTTGGCCGCCCCTTCCTCCTGCTCAATGAACTCTTCAGCCTTGCGCAGCCGCTCGGATTCGATCGCGTCTTGCCCGGAATCCGGCTTCGGTTCCTCGGCCATCCTCCCCCCGATATCTTTTTATCAAATCCGCTCCGCTCCCCTGCCGGTTCGCGAGGCGCCCGCCCGGGACGGACGCTAGCACGTCGATGGCGGAGCGCCATAGCCGGACTACGGGCCGCAGGTAGCGCCCAAGGCCCGGTTAACCATGTTGAAAGCGGACGGCGGTATCACTTTCTCCCACCCTTCGTACAGCGAGGACCGCGATGCCAGACGGCTTATGGGGACCGATCACACCGGCCTTGGGTCTTGTTCTGTTTGGCCTCGTCGCCATGCTGTTCATTGTTGCGGCCGCCGGCCTGCGGCTGCGGCGGCAAAATGCGCGCCTGCGGCTCGCCCTCGACAATACCCCGCAGGGCCTGTGCATGTGGGACCCGAACGGCCGCCTGCTCCTGTGCAACGAACGCTACGTCAACATGTACGGCATGTCGCCGAGGATCGTGAAGCCGGGCGCGACTCTGCGAGAGATCGTCGAGCATCGTGCCGCGATCGGAAATTTCAGCGGCGATATTGATGCATGGGTGACGGGCGTCCGGCAACGGATCGCGGCGCAAAAACCCCGTTCGCATACCTTCACCGCCACCGACGGGCGCGTGATTGAGATCGCCGAGCAGCCGCTTCCGGACGGCAGCCTGGTTGCGACCCATCACGACGTTACGGTGCAGCATTCTATCGAGAAAGAGCGCGCCGCACATGCCATCGAGGAAAAGCGCCGCGCGGTGATCGAGGGCGCCATCACGGCGTTCCGGCAGCGCATGGACAGCGTTCTGCGCACGGTGAACGACAGCGCAGTCTCGATGAAGCTGACCGCGAGTTCGCTGTTCGCGGCTTCCGGCCAGACTTCGCAGCGGGCCGAAGGCGCGGTACAGGCCTCCAACGAAGCCTCGACCAATGTTGCGACCGCGGCAACCGCGGCCGACGAAATGGCCTCCTCGATCGGCGAAATCAGCCGTCAGCTGGTGCGGACCACCGACGCGGTCCACCTCGCGGTGAGCGAAGCGCAATCGACGAACCACGACATCAAGGGGCTCGCCGACGCCGCCCAGAAGATCGGCGATGTGGTCGAACTGATCCGCACCATCGCAGGCCAGACCAACCTGCTTGCGCTCAACGCGACGATCGAAGCCGCCCGCGCGGGCGAATCCGGTCGCGGCTTCGCGGTCGTCGCATCGGAAGTGAAGTCGCTCGCGGTGCAGACCGCCAAGGCGACGGAAGAGATTTCCCAGCAGATCATGTCCGTGCAGGGCTCGACCGGCAGCGCGGTAGAAGCGATCGCACGTATCACCGATCGAATGCTGGAGATCGAGCGCTTCACGTCCGCGGTCGCGGCTGCTGTCGAACAGCAGAACGCGGTGACAGGCGAGATTTCGCACAATGTATCGAGCGCGGCGAACGGCACGCAGGAAATCGTGGTGGTGCTCGATCAGGTTGCGCGGGCGGCGACCGACACCCGCGCGACGGCAGAAACGGTGCTGCGCACCTGCGGCGAGGTGGAGCAGGCGGTCGCGAACATGCGCGACGAAGTCGACCATTTCCTGAAGAAAGTCGCAGTCTGAATGACACAGTCCGAATGCAGCGGCGGTCGGCCGCCGCTCAAGCCCACGGATATCTACCGTCCCCGCCTTGGAGCGCAGCGAACGCCGCGTTCGCGATCGGCCATGTCTGAATTGCAGGCCTGGCGCGAAGTGTCGAGGCAAGCCGCACCCAATCACGACGTCGAAATATACATCGAGGCAAAGGCGCAAGCCCGCGCCGGGAGTTTTGACAAAAACAACAAGCCGACCGCAATCTGGTTCTGACTGCAAGAATCAGGTCATGAGGGCCTCCAAAAGGAGGCGAAGCTTTTGTAGCCTAGAGTGGGCTCATTACAATAAACGAGCTACCCGAATCGGGAACGAAACGAGCGAGGTAGTTTGAGCTCTTACTGAACAGCGGGCGAATCCCGCGCAAGCTCACTACGCCAACAATCACTGCAATCGCGTATCAGCCTGCGCTGTTGATCGTTCTGCAGCACCCGAAAAAGCGGCGGGACCGACCAGTGGAATCATCGCGTGATGTTGAGTGAGGATGTAATCCACCCCGTCATCGATTAACCCTTGAAGTGCTGCAAGATCGCGCCAATGATAATGCACGAAAGTAACGACCTGCTTGCCCTTAGAGTGCACGAAATCGACGATATCGCCAATGCTGCCTGCCTCGTTCGGCATCTCAATCATCACACCATCCAACCGCTGATCGATTCTGGAAAGCCATGTAAATGGGATGGTTTCGGGCTGGCCATATCGCTTGGAAAACACGGAAGCCTTAGGAAACGCCTCTTTAAAAAGTATCCCCTCACGATCCGAATAGGCACTGATCTGAAGGAGCTTCTCATCAAATCCTGATGCAACAATGGCTCGACGGATAGCGTCTATTGCTTTCGCATTGATCCGCATGTCGCAAAGGAACGTCCCTTTGTCGCCGTTGACCCTCAACGCTTGTTCAAGAGACGCGATTCTAACGGGTTCGCCCTTCCAACGCTGCTTTATCTCGAACTGCTGAAGCTCTGCGAAGCTCAACGAGACAACAGGACCAGAGCCAGTCGTCGTCCTATCAAGCGTGTCATCGTGCATGAGCACCGGGACGCCATCCCCTGTTAGGCGGAGATCCATCTCAACGCCTGAAAACCCCAGTTCGTAGGCATAGCTGATCGCTTCAATGGAGTTTCCCGGTGGCTGCTCACCCTTGGCGGAAACCATCTGCGCCCATGCAATAAACTTGCTCTTCAAACCACTCTCCCTGACGTGACGCATCCTTATCCCGCGTGTCCGACCTTGATCATCCCGCACAAACAAAATGACTTCAAGTGAGCGCCCTTTGCAACTGACCCAAGCAACCGGTGTGATTTGCTCAGCGCTTGGCGAATTTAACTGGATGCGATCGCCCCGATCTCCTCGAGGGATCTCAAACGACTTCTTCAAGAGCTCAAAAGCTCCGGCTTGCGGACCTCCGCCGATCTTCCCGTTGGCACGGTAGCGAGGCTAAGTCTGTAAGACATCGAATAGTGAAGCCTGTGCTGGAGCACATAATTTCTTAGAACCGAGTGGTGATATGTGTTTCGTTGCTTTGACTTGACCGCTCATCCCGGCGCGACCTTCGCATCGATGATCTGCGAAGACCGCAGCCAACATATCTTTGGGCGGCTGGGCGAACTCTCCGTCATGCACCCGCCAAAAGTGAACGGCGATCACGCTTGGCTCGCGATTTCCTTGCCCAGCGCGGCCTGCGCCGCGGCCAGCCGCGCGATCGGCGCTCGGAACGGCGAGCAGGACACGTAATCAAGCTTCACCTCGTGGCAGAAGGCGACCGAGGCCGGATCGCCGCCATGTTCGCCGCAAATCCCGACCTTGAGATCGGGCCGCGCCTTGCGCCCGCGCTCCACGCCGATGCGGATCAGTTCGCCGACACCGTCGCGGTCGATCGACACGAACGGATCGACCGCCAGGATGCCGCGCGCGGTATAGGTCGCAAGGAAGCTCGCGGCATCATCGCGACTGATACCAAAGCAGGTCTGGGTCAGGTCGTTGGTCCCGAAGGAAAAGAACTCCGCTCCGCCGTCTCCTTCCGCGATCCTGTCCGCCATCAGCGAGGCGCGCGGCAATTCGATCATGGTTCCGACCTGGTATTCGAGTTTGACACCCTTCTCTTGGGCGACCGCCTCCGCCATCGCGTCGATGCGGGCCTTGACGATGTCGAATTCGACCCGGGTCGCGATCAGCGGCACCATGATCTCCGGCACCACCGGCTTGCCGGTCTTCGTGCCGGCCTCGGCGGCGGCCTCGAAAATGGCGCGCGCCTGCATTTCGGCGATCTCCGGATAGGCGATCGCGATGCGGCACCCGCGGAAGCCGAGCATCGGGTTGAACTCCGCAAGCTCGGCGGCGCGGTGTTTGATCTTTTGCGGATCGGTATTCAGCGCCTTTGCGACTTCCGCGCTCTCCGCCTCCCCATGCGGCAGGAACTCATGCAGCGGCGGATCGAGCAGCCGGATCGTGACCGGCAAGCCCTTCATGATTTCGAACAGCTCGGCGAAGTCGCTCCGCTGCATCGGCAGGATTTTCGCGAGCGCGCCGCGCCGTGCCTTTTCAGAGTCCGCAAGAATCATCTCGCGTACGGCGAGGATGCGATCGGCCTCGAAGAACATGTGCTCGGTGCGGCAGAGCCCGATCCCCTCGGCGCCGAATTTCAAAGCGGTGCGCGCATCCGCGGGCGTATCGGCATTGGCGCGTACGCCGAGCGTGCGGACCTTGTCGGCCCAGGACATCAGGGTCCCGAATTCACCGGACAGTTCCGGCTCGATCATGCGGACCTGTCCCAGCAGCACCTGTCCGGTCGAGCCGTCGATGGTGACGATGTCGCCCTGATTGAGCATATTGCCGGCGACGCTCATGGACTTCGCGTTATAATCGATGCGGATCGAACCCGCACCCGAGACGCAGGGCTTGCCCATGCCGCGCGCCACGACCGCGGCATGCGAGGTCATGCCGCCGCGCGTCGTCAGAATGCCTTCGGCCGCATGCATCCCATGGATGTCTTCCGGCGAGGTCTCGACGCGGACCAGAATCACCTTGCGGCCCTTGCCCTTCAGCTCTTCGGCTTCCTCGGACGAGAAGACAATCTCGCCCGAAGCCGCGCCCGGCGAGGCGGGCAGCCCAGTCGCGACGATCTTGCGCTCGGCCTTCGGATCGATAGTCGGGTGCAGAAGCTGATCCAGCGAACCCGGATCGATGCGGGTGACGGCTTCCTCTTGCGTGATCAGCCCTTCACTTGCGAGTTCGACGGCGATCTTCAGCGCGGCCCTCGCGGTGCGTTTGCCAGACCGCGTCTGCAGCATCCAGAGCTTGCCCTGCTCGATGGTGAATTCGAGGTCCTGCATGTCGCGGTAATGCTTTTCGAGCGTTTCGTAGATGCGCGTCAGTTCCGCGAAGGCTTCCGGCATCGCGCTTTCGAGCGAGGGCTTGTCGGAGCCGGCTTCCTTGCGGGCCGCCTCGGTGATTTCCTGCGGCGTGCGGATGCCGGCGACGACATCCTCGCCCTGAGCGTTGATCAGAAACTCGCCATAGAGCCTCTTCTCGCCGGTGGAGGGATTGCGCGTGAAGGCGACGCCGGTTGCGGAATCGTCGCCCATATTGCCGAACACCATGGCCTGCACGTTGACCGCCGTGCCCCAACTCTCCGGGATATTGTGAAGGCGGCGATAGGTCTTGGCGCGTGCGTTCATCCAGGAGCCGAAGACTGCCCCGATCGCGCCCCAGAGCTGCTCCTTGGGATTTTGCGGGAATGGCTTGCCGCTCTCCTCCTCAACCTTCTGCTTGTAAAGCGTCACCAGCGTCTGCCAGTCACCAGCGGTCAGTTCGGTGTCGAGGCTGTAGCCGTTCGCATCCTTGTGCTCGGCCAGGATGTCCTCAAACAGATGATGCTCGATGCCAAGCACCACATTCGAATACATGGTGATGAAACGCCGATAGGAATCGTAGGCGAATCTCGGGTCGCCCGATTTGGACGCCAGCGCCTCCACGGTCTCGTCGTTCAGTCCGAGGTTGAGCACGGTGTCCATCATGCCGGGCATCGAGGCGCGGGCGCCGGACCTTACGGAAACCAGCAGGGGATTTGTGCGGTCGCCGAAGCGCTTGTCGGCAAGCGCACCGATCCGTTCCAGTGCGGCATCAACCTCGTCGGCCAATTCCGCCGGATAGCTCTCGTCATGAGCGTAAAAATAGGTGCAGACCTCGGTCGTGATGGTAAAGCCCGGCGGCACCGGCAGCCCGAGATTGGCCATCTCGGCAAGGTTCGCACCCTTACCGCCCAGCAGGTTCTTCATGTCGGCCTTGCCTTCGGCCTTGCCGCCACCGAAACCGTAAACCCATTTCGCCATCATCGACGTCCCGAAAGAGATAGGCCCGAACCGGCCGGCCCATGTCAGGAGCGGTTCTTGGCCGGTTTCCGCATGCAATTCAACCGCGACCAACGGCGCCGCGCAACGCCGCAGCCAGCCGCCTAACGGAACAGGCCAAGGCCGAGCAGGCCGACCGCAATCAGATAGATCGCCACGATGAAATTCAGGAGACGCGGCATGACCAGGATCAAGATGCCTGCAATCAGCGCGATGATCGGCTGCAGGTGTCCGATAGTGATCGTCATGTCAGGCTCCGTTGAGTTGAACTGTCAGAGAGAAGATCGCAATTCTGCACATACCGGCGGGGGCGGGTTTCGCGGGCACGCCTTGACACTAGCACGGCTTCAATATCCGCCTTGGCACCAATCGCGGGAGACACCATGCCAAACCTGAACGCACCTTCACGCATGACCTTTCTGATCTCGCTCGCGATCGCGGTCGTTTCGCTGCTGGGCGCTCTTGTCACCGTTCCTGTCGTCACCCAATATGCGTTCTGGCTGGCCATTCTTGCTTATGTGGTACTCGCGCTCGGGGTCATCATGAGAGGAATGTAGCCGCGCGCCGGGTTATCCTTCGATCCTCGAAAAGTCCGCGACGGTGCGGGTGGCTTCGCGGATCCGGTTGAGCAGAACCAGCCGGTTTTCCCGCAGCGCCGGATCATCCACATTCACCGTGACCTTGTCGAAGAAAGCATCGACCACGGGCCGCAGCTTAGCCATTGCCGCCATCGCGCCGGCGAAATCCTCGGCCGCATAGGCCTCGCTCGCTTGCGGAGCGATCGAGACCATGGCCTGTGCAAGCGCCATCTCCTCAGGTTCCTTCAGCAAAGACGGATCGGGGTCGCCGCCGTAGACTTTCCCGTCCTTCTTCTCCTCGATGCGCAGGATGTTGGCGGCGCGCTTGTACCCGGCCAGCAGGTTCTTCCCGTCATCCGTATCGAGGAATTTGGCAAGCGCATCGACCCGTCGCACGATGGTGACGAGATCGTTCTGATCCCCGACCGCAAGCACGGCATCGGCGAGATCGTGCCGGACGCCTTGCTCGCGCAACTGCACCTTCAGGCGATCGGCGAAAAATTCGCGCAGGTCCGACCCGGTCATTGCATCGTAGCTCATCCGCAGGCCCGACAACGCGTCTGCTCCCGCACCCGCTTCGCCGACGAATTCCTGCATGAAGGTCTTGCCCTGTTCGAGATAGCCCTCGGTCGCGAGCGCAAACAATTCCGCTAGGTTGAGCCGGAGATTGTTCGACAGGATGATACGGATCACGCCGAGCGCAGCTCTTCGCAGCGCGTAAGGGTCTTTGGATCCAGTCGGCTTCTCGCCGATCGCCCAGAAGCCGACCAGGGTGTCGATCTTGTCGGCAAGCGCCACCGCAACCGCGACCGGCTCGGCCGGCACAGCATCGCTCGGACCAACCGGCTTGTAATGATCCTCGCAGGCAACCGCGACGGCAGGGTCCTCACCCTGCGCCAAGGCGTAGTATTTGCCCATCAAGCCTTGCAGTTCGGGGAATTCGCCCACCACATCGGTCAGCAGATCGGCCTTGGCGAGCTTTGCCGCTCGGGAGGCTTTCGCTTCATCGGCGCCGACCAGCGGCGCCAACAGGCCCGCCAGCCGCTCGATTCGGGCGATCCGCTCGGCCTGTGTCCCAAGTTTCTGATGAAACACGATCTGCGCGAATTTCGGCAGCCGGTCTTCGAGCCGCGTCTTCAGGTCGCTCTCGTAGAAGAATTTCGCATCTGACAGCCGCGCGCGGATGACGCGTTCGTTGCCTGCAATAATCGCCTTCCCGCCATCGGTGGCCTCTATATTGGACACGAGGAGGAAGCGCGGCGCCAGC
This sequence comes from Hyphomicrobiales bacterium, assembly GCA_044506365.1. Lineage (GTDB taxonomy): Bacteria > Pseudomonadota > Alphaproteobacteria > Rhizobiales > Xanthobacteraceae > Pseudorhodoplanes. The sequence goes on along the minus strand of JBIQKQ010000096.1, from coordinate 2,835 downwards.
GCGCCATCTCGGGTCTTTACAACAAAGCACTTTTGATTGTTGCGGATGGTGGTGCGGATCACCTCCGGCGGGATCGCCAGAAAGCTCTCGTCGAACGATCCCATCAGCACCACCGGCCACTCCACCAGCCCCGCGGTTTCGCCGAGCAGGCCCTCGTCCTCGATCAGTTCATAGCCTTGCGCGAAGGCGAGGTTCTTCGCCTCGGTCAGGATGATTTCGCGGCGGCGCGCCGGATCGACGATGACCTTGGCCTTTTCAAGCTTGGCCATCCAGTCGTCCTGCCGGCGTACTTCGATCGCGCCCGGCGCGAGAAAGCGATGACCGTAGGTTATGTTGCCGGATTTAAGCCCGCCGATCTCGAACGGAACGACCTGCGGATCTTCGGTCTCGGGCCCAAAGGTCGCAACGATCGCGTGCAGCGGCCGCACCCAGGACAGCGCACCGGGATGCGCCGATTCCGGACCCCAGCGCATCGCTTTTGGCCAGGGGAATTTGCGTGCGATGTCGGGCAGCATGTCGCTCAGAACCGCGATCGCATCGCGGCCGGGCTTCTCAATCACCGCGACATAGAACTCGCCCTTCTTGGGATCCTTCTCGATTCTGGCCTGGTCGATAGAGGTCAATCCCGCGCTTTTCAGAAACCCGGCGACCGCAGCGTCGGGCGCACCAACCCGTGGCCCCTTTTTTTTCTCGCGCACATCCTTTTGCCGCACCGGCACCCCATGCACGGCGAGCGCAATGCGCCGCGGCGTCGCGAACGCCTTGGCGCCCTCGTAGACAAGGCCTTCCTCGACCAGCCGGTCGGTGACGAGTTTCTTCAGGTCCTCCATCGCGCGCGGCTGCATCCGCGCCGGGATTTCCTCGGAGAAGAATTCAAGAAGAAGATCGGGCATCTCACGCCGCCCCGCCTGCTTCGGTGGCGAGCCAGGCCGCGCCGCAGGCCTTGGCGAGTTCACGCACCCGCAAAATGTAGTTCTGCCGCTCCGTCACCGAGATTACGCCGCGCGCATCGAGCAGATTGAAGACGTGGCTCGCCTTGATGCACTGATCGTAGGCGGGCAGCGCCATCAGATGACGCGCGTTCTTGGTGTCTCCCTTTCCCTGCCAGCCGGCATCGAGATATTTCCTGCAGGCGTTTTCTGCCATAGCAAACTGCGCGACCAGCATCTCGGTATCAGCATATTCGAAATTGTGCCGGGAATATTCCTGTTCGGCCTGCAGGAATACGTCGCCATAGGTGACTTTGCGGTCGCCAGGCTGGCCGTTGAAATCAAGATCGTAGACGCGCTCGACCCCTTGCACATACATCGCGAGCCGCTCGAGGCCGTAGGTCAGTTCGCCCGAGACCGGCGCGCATTCGAACCCCGCAACCTGCTGGAAGTACGTGAACTGGCTCACCTCCATGCCGTCGCACCAGCATTCCCAGCCAAGCCCCCAGGCGCCCAGCGTCGGGCTCTCCCAGTCGTCCTCGACGAAGCGGATGTCATGGAGCTTCGGATCGATGCCGATGGCGTAGAGAGACTTCAGGTAGAGGTCCTGCAGATCAAGGGGCGACGGCTTCAGGATGACCTGGAACTGGTAATAATGCTGCAGCCGGTTTGGATTCTCGCCGTAGCGGCCGTCCTTCGGACGGCGGGACGGCTGCACATAGGCCGCATTCCAGGGCTTCGGACCAAGCGCCCGCAGCGTGGTGGCCGGATGGAAGGTGCCCGCGCCGACCTCCATGTCATAGGGCTGCAGGATCACGCAGCCATAGTCGGCCCAGTAGCGCTGCAGGGCCAGAATGAGGCCCTGAAAGGAGCGCGTGGGCTCCGAGGCCGAGGCTGTGTCGGAGACGGACATTTCGGGCGAAATCCGAGGGGTTTGACTGCGCGGTTTACCTATCGGCCGAGCCAGAAGCGGTCAAGGAAGCCGCTGAAATGGACCACCAAATAGCTGCCGCAAACCATTGAAATAGAGGGGCCGGTTCGTCATGGTGACGGACCGGCAGGTGTTTTGGGGGCCTGTTGGACGCCGGTGTGGGGGTAGAAGACATCCATGGCCAAGCCGACCGTCATCATCGTGGGTGCCGACAAGGGCGGCGTGGGCAAGACCACGGTCTCGCGGACGATTCTCGACTATTTTACCTCCCGGAACGTGCCGATTCGCGCCTTCGACACCGAATCCCCGAAGGGCACCCTGAAGCGCTTCCACCCGGACATCACCGAGGTCGTGGACATTACCCAGGTGCCCGACCAGATGAAGGTTTTCGACACCCTGTCGGACGCCAAAGTGACGCTGATTGACGTGCGGGCCGGCCTGCTTTCGACCACCCTCGCGGCGCTCCGCGACATCGGCTTCCTGGACACGGTCAAGCGTGGCCAGATCTCGCTCGGGGTCGCCCATATTCTGGGTTCGTCGGTCGCCTCGCTGAACGAGATCGCCGACATCGCGCCGTTCGTGACCGACGGCAAATATTATCTGGTGAAGAACTTCATCAACGAGACCACGTTCTTCGACTGGGACCAGTCGACCTACGATTCCTATTTCAAGAAGATCAAGGACGCCGTCGACATCACGATCCCGAAGCTGAATGAAATGGCCTATGAGCAGGTCGAGCTCGCCTCGGTGCCGTTTGTCACCTTCATCGCCAACAAGGGTCCGCAGGATGCGCCGGCCAATTACTCCTTCGTGTTGCGTGGCTATGTCCGGCACTGGCTCGGCAATGTCTGGGCCGAGTTCGACCGGGTGAAGCTTTCCGAACTGGTGTCGCCCGCCTCCCCTGCCAAAGGGGAAAAGAACCTTGCAGGTCGGGCCGCGGCGATTCACGAACAATCGCGCGAGCGGGGCTGACAT
>JBIQKQ010000220.1:0-2049 GCA_044506365.1 Hyphomicrobiales bacterium | reverse complement strand
TCCGGCTCGCGCATGCACGCGGCCTATTTCCGCGTCGGCGGCGTGCACCAGGACCTGCCGCAGAAACTGATCGACGACATCGAGGCCTGGTGCGATCCGTTCCTGAAGACGGTGGACGACATTGGTGTCCTGCTCACCGACAACCGCATCTTCAAGCAGCGCAATGTCGATATCGGCGTAGTGTCGCTGGAGGATGCCTGGAAATGGGGCTTCTCGGGCGTGATGGTGCGCGGCTCGGGCGCGGCCTGGGACCTGCGCAAGAACCAGCCTTATGAATGTTATGCCGAGTTGGATTTCGACATTCCCATCGGCAAGAACGGCGACTGCTACGACCGCTATCTGATCCGGATGGAAGAGATGCGCCAGTCGGTCCGCATCATGAAGCAATGCATTGCGCTTCTGAACGCGCCGGAGGGCAAGGGTCGCATCTCGGTCGATGACCAGAAGGTGGTGCCGCCGAAGCGCGCTGAGATGAAGCGCTCAATGGAAGCGCTGATCCATCACTTCAAGCTTTACACCGAAGGCTTCCATGTACCTGCCGGCGAGGTCTATGCCGCGGTGGAGGCGCCGAAGGGCGAGTTCGGAGTCTATCTCGTCGCGGACGGCACCAACAAGCCGTACAAGTGCAAGATCCGCGCTCCTGGCTTTGCGCATCTGCAGGCGATGGATTTCCTCTGCAAGGGCCACATGCTGGCCGACGTGTCGGCGATTCTCGGCTCGCTCGATATCGTGTTCGGGGAGGTCGATCGATAATGGCCGTGCGTCGTCTCGCTCCGAAAGAGCTGCAGCCGAAGGAATTCGCCTTCACGCCCGAAAATCTCGAATGGGCGAAGCAGCAGCTGACGAAATATCCCGACGGCCGGCAGGCCTCGGCGGTGATCCCGCTGCTGTGGAAGGCGCAGGAGCAGTCCGGCGGCTGGGTGCCGGAAGCCGCCATCCGTTACGTCGCCGATTTTCTCGACATGGCGCATATCCGCGTCATGGAGGTCGCGACCTTCTACACGATGTTCAATCTGGCTCCGGTCGGCCGCTTCCATGTGCAGCTTTGCGGCACGACGCCATGCCGGCTCCGCGGCGCGGAAGACCTGATCCATGTCTGCGAAAAGCGCATCGGACACCAGTTCGAAGTGACGCCGGATGGCGCCTTGTCCTGGGTCGAGGTCGAGTGTCTCGGCGCCTGCGTGAATGCGCCGATGGCGCAGATCAATTACGATTATTACGAGGACCTGACGCCGGAAATCCTGACGCGCATTCTCGACGATCTCGCCGCCGGCAAGGCGGTGGCGCCCGGCCCGCAGATCGACCGGCAATTCTCCGCGCCGGTCGGCGGACCGACGACGCTGCTGGAGCCGGAATTGGTCGGCGCCAGCGCGCCCAGGACCGCGGGCCCCCCGCTCACCGACACCGAAGCGAAGAAGCCGGGCGCTGCCGCCAAGGTGCGCGAGGCCGCGGTGCCGAAGCCGCCGGTTGCCGACTCCTCCGACAAGAGGAAGAAGTGATGCTCGCCGACAAGGACCGCATCTTCAAGAATCTTTATGGCCAGCACGATTGGGGCCTGAAGGGTGCACGCGCGCGCGGCGCCTGGGACGGCACCAAGCAGATCCTCGAGCGCGGCCGCGATGGCATCATCAATGAAATGAAGGCCTCGGGTCTGCGCGGGCGCGGCGGGGCCGGCTTTCCGACCGGCATGAAATGGTCGTTCATGCCCAAGGAATCAAAGGACGGCCGCCCGAGCTATCTCGTGGTCAATGCCGACGAGTCCGAGCCCGGCACCTGCAAGGATCGCGAGATCATGCGGCACGATCCGCATCTGCTGGTCGAGGGATGCCTGATCGCCGGCTTCGCAATGGGTGCGGTCGCGGCATACATCTATATCCGCGGCGAGTTCATCCGCGAGCGCGAGCGCCTGCAGGCCGCAATCGATCAGGCCTACGACGCAAAGCTGATCGGCAAGAACAACATCCACGGCTACGATTTCGACGTCTATGTCCATCACGGCGCCGGCGCCTATATCTGCGGCGAGGAGACGGCGCTGCTCGAAAGCCTCGA
>JBIQKQ010000095.1:0-13579 GCA_044506365.1 Hyphomicrobiales bacterium | reverse complement strand
TGATCATTTCGGCAATTGCGTCGTCAAGCTGGGCTGGGTCGTCGCAACGTATCCCCACCCCGCCATAGGCCGCGGCGAGCTTCACGAAGTCGGGCAGGCTCTCCGAATAGGACTGCGAGTAGCGCCCGCCATGCAGCAGTTCCTGCCACTGGCGCACCATGCCCATGCGCTCGTTGTTGAGAATGAAGACCTTGATCGGCAGGTCGTACTGCACCGCCGTCGACATCTCCTGCATGGTCATCTGCACGGACGCCTCGCCGGCGATGTCGATGACAAGCGCATCCGGATGCGCCACCTGCACGCCGACCGCCGCCGGCAGGCCGTAACCCATGGTGCCGAGGCCACCGGACGTCATCCAGCGATTGGGCAGCTCGAAGGGGAAATGCTGGGCCGCCCACATCTGGTGCTGGCCGACCTCGGTCGTCACGTAGACGTCGCGTCCCTTGGTCATCTCGTAGAGCCGCTTTATGGCGTGCTGCGGCTTGATGAGCGTCGAGGAATTCTGGAAGCCCAGCGAGTTGCGCGCACGCCACTCGCCGATCTGGCTCCACCACGGCGCCAGGGCATCGCTGCGCGGCTCGTTCGTCTTGCTGCGCCAGATCCGCACCATCTCGTCGAGGACGAAGCCGCTGTCACCCACTATCGGCAGGTCGACGACGACGTTCTTGGAGATCGAGCTCGGATCGATGTCGACATGGATCTTGCGCGAATCCGGCGAGAAGGCGTCGATCCGCCCGGTGATGCGGTCGTCGAAACGCGCGCCGATGCAGATCATCAGGTCGCAATCGTGCATCGCCATGTTGGCTTCGTAGGTGCCGTGCATGCCGAGCATGCCGAGCCATTGCGGATCGGCTGCCGGATAGGCGCCGAGCCCCATCAGCGTCGAGGTGATCGGGAATCCGGTCAGCTTCACCAGCTCGCGCAGCAGGTGGCTCGCCTCCTTGCCGGAATTGATGACGCCACCGCCGGTATAAAATAGCGGGCGCTTTGCCTGCGCCATCATCTCGACCGCCTGCTTGATGCGGTCGAGATCGCCTTTCAGCTTCGGCGTATAGGTCTTGTGCTTGATATTCTGCGGGCCGGAGTAAGTGCCCTTCGCGAACTGCACGTCCTTCGGAATGTCCACCACCACCGGACCGGGTCGGCCGCTCCCGGCAACGTAGAAGGCTTCATGCAGCACGCGGGGCAGATCCTCGATCCGCTTCACCAGATAATTGTGCTTGGTGCACGGCCGCGTGATGCCGACCGTATCGCATTCCTGGAATGCATCGTTGCCGATCAGATGGGTGGGCACCTGTCCGGTGATACAGACGATCGGGATCGAATCCATCAGCGCGTCGGCGAGCCCGGTCACGGCGTTGGTCGCGCCCGGCCCCGAGGTGACGAGCACGCAGCCGACCTTGCCGGTCGAACGCGCATAACCTTCCGCCATGTGAACCGCGCCCTGCTCGTGGCGCACCAGCACGTGCCTGACCCGGTCCTGCTGGAACAGCGCGTCGTAGATCGGCAGCACCGCTCCGCCGGGATAGCCGAAAACGTGCTTGATCCCCTGATCGGCGAGCGCCTCGATCACCATTTCGGCGCCGGTCATTTCCTTGCTCATGATTTCTACTCCACCTGAATTCTTTCGCCCTCGGCCCGCATCCTTCGATCGAGAATGAAAAAAGGGCCTCGCGGGCCCTTCGGTACGGCGCATCGCCCCGGCAAGGATGGACTCAGCCACCCCCGGCGATGCGCCTGCCTACGATTACCAGCGACGAAAGAAAATTGCGCGACATAGCCCTGTCCAGTACGAACGTTGCGCGGGGTATAAGGTCTAAATGGTCCACCGTCAAGCGAGCGCCCAAGACACACTCGATATGGGTGCGGTCTTGAGGCCATAACCTTACGCCCGGAGGCGACCGAGGCGAAATCACGATTTTCGCTACGTGGCCGGCGAGCGGGCCGGCCGCGTGGAACGCTCCTCCCCAAGCGCATGACTCATCGTCTCGGGCAGCAATCGCCCCGCGAGCAGCGAAGGACGAACGCCTGTGTTGCCGGGATCTTATCACTTGCCCGCGCGCAGGCCCCGAGGCGAGAAAGCGCGCGATCATTCATTCGGCTTGTCGGTCGAGTCCGAGCCCACCCTTTCACTTAGGTCCGAACTCGCCGGGGCCGTGGGCGCGTCCGCCGGCTTCACCGCCTCGGCCGGAGCCGTGGCCGCGGGCCCCGGAACGGGTGTTGCCTGCGGCGCTTCCGCCGGGCGTTCCGCGGGTGCAGCGGGTGCCGTGTCCGGTGCCGGCGGGGTGACGGCCTGGAGCGGCTGGCTGTCCGAGACGAGCGGAGGCTGCGGCGCGCGCGCCTGCGGGGCCGGAGCGGTTTCGGGTGCTGGCGGAGTGATGACCTGCGGCGCCGGCGCGGGCTGCCGCTCGGACGCGGGCTCCGGCTTCGGCAGCGCGGCGACAAAATAGGCCTCGTCCGAGGCCGAGATATAGAACGACGGCACCTGTTCGCCCGCTGTGGCGCGGACCACCTCGTCGCGGACCGTCTTCATCAGGGCGATCAGCTCGATCCCGGGTTCTTCGATATGCTTGAGCAGCGCCGTGGTGAACGGGCTGTTGCGCCCCTCGCCGTCCGCAACCTTGCGGCCGGCGCCGGTCGCGAAGCTGATCATCACGTTCTTCGGTTCCTCGACCTGCCGCTTGAGCCCGGACGGCAATTGCCGCTTCTGCGCCTCGTTGAACGGATCGTTGCGCGCGGCATCGATGAACACCATGCCGGCCTTCTCGACGCCATCGAGCTGTTCGAGGATTTCCGGCAGGCTGAGCGATCCCTTGGTGATGTCGGACAACGTGCGCGCCTCACCGTCGCTCGCCAGCAGCCACGCAACGCCGTCCGATTGCAGCGCATGGCCGGAATAGAACACGACGGCGATCTCCGCGAGCTTGGCCTTGTCGCCGAATGCCTTCAGCGTGCTTCGCATGTCGGCGACCGGCGCGTTGCTCAGCGCGGTCACCTGGAAGCCCATCCGCTTCAGCGCCGCGCTCATGTCGGCGGCGTCGTTGACCGGATTTTTCAGCGACACCACGTTCTTGTATTCGGAATTGCCGATAACGAGGGCGACCTTGTTGTCCTGCGCGAGCGCCGGCTGTGCGTTCAGCAGGCCGGCGCACAAAGCGGCACAGCCCAATCGAAGCAGAATGCGATTGATCATGGCGTCCTCTTGTTTCGTTGCTGGAAAGGAGCGCAATCGCCCTGTGCTGCGGACAAGGACGGACATGCCGGCGCGGGCGCGCATGCGGCAACGGTTCGAAGCATTTTGACCCTCGGCGCTGGCGGCAGGCATTGCGCACTGGAGGATTGGTCGGCCGACCGGACCGTCGGGTTCAAGTCTGCATCAAAGTGTCGGCCGCCACCATCCCGTGCTCCGGGGCCACCCAGGTCCAGCCGGGCATCTGATTGCGAAACCAGGTGACCTGCCGCTTGGCATAGCGGCGCGTATCCATGATCGACCCGGCTGCAGCCTCGTCCAGCGAGATTTCGCCGCGCAAGTGACGGCACAGCCACGGCACGCCATGCGCCTTCATCGCCGGCAAGGTGTCCGGCAATTGGCGCGCAGCAAGCGTGCGTACTTCTTCCAGCGCACCATCGCGCAGCATGGTCGCGAACCGCGCCCCGATCCGGGCGATCAGGTCCTCGCGCGCAGGATTGAGGAAAATCCGGATCGTCCTGTCCGGATCGATCACCGGCGGCATGCCCTCACGGTGCCAGTCCGCGATCGGACGCCCGGTCGCCTCCAGCACTTCGAGCGCGCGCAAAATGCGGGATCGGTCCCGCACCATGATACGCGAAGCGGCGGAAGGATCGCGCGCTGCGAGTTCGGCATGCAGCATTTCGACGCCGTCCCGCGCGAGGCGCGCGCGCAGGCTTTCGCGGATCGCCGGGTCGATCGGCGGTATCGCGGCAAGCCCGCTGGTTAGCGCCTTGAAATAAAGACCCGTCCCGCCGGCAAAGATCGGCAGGCGGCCGGCCGGCAGCCCGCCGAGGACGCGCGCCGCGTCGGCGACATAGGCTCCGGCCGAATAATTCACCGCGGCATCGACATGCCCGAACAGATGATGCGCAACGCGGGCCTCCTCCCCGATGGTCGGCCGCGCCGTCAGCACGCGCAGGTCGCGATAGACCTGCATCGAATCCGCATTGATGACGACGCCGCCATGGCGTTCGGCGAGCTTAAGCGCCAGCGCCGACTTGCCGCTTGCGGTCGGCCCGGCGATCAGGATGACGTCGGGTTTCATGGCGAAATTTGAAGGCGTGCAACGATCTCAACCGGAGCGCGCTACCTTAGAGGAACCGGCAGGACTGCGACCTTCACGCGACCATTAATCGCCCGTCGCGCAGACCTGCTTCACCGAATAGCCATAGACATTCTTGAACGGCCTGTCCAAATCGGACGGGACATCGGGCGCATCAAGTCCGAAACCGAACGGACATGCGAATGGGCCGCACTCTCCTGTCCCCACACCGAAACGCCGTGTGAGCTGATTGCAGACTGGCATGAGGCACCGCCGGTGACCGCAGAGCGGATTCGCCTTGATATCTCTGAGTGAATGCTCCCATTTAAGCGCATCATCGCTTTCAAAAGCTTGTTTGCGCGCGGCAAGCCATCCTGCATCCAACCTGGCCACAAGCACCATGGCGGCAATGGCAAGGCAGGCTCCGGCCGCAGCGCCGCTCCATCGAACGGGAGCGGACGCGCTCACGGCGCATGAACGCATGGCCGACAACGAAACCTTCGCGAGCGCCCATGCGGTCGCCCATGGAGAGAGCGCGATTGCGATTGCGATCGTCGCGAGGAACAGGAGCGCGAGCCGCAGTGAAAGGACAGCAAGGAAGGCAATGATCAAAGACCCGACGGACCCAAGCAAGGCGACCGCTGCTGATGCAGCCGCGCCAATCCCGAGCACGCCGGCGGAAACAGTCAGCAAGATGGGCGAGCGCGCATAGGAGATCGTCGCATAGGCCATCAGGCCGAGAACGTAGAGCGCGTACAATGTCGGCCCGGTGATGCCGACGACATGTTCCCCCGAGACGCGATCCCCCGCGAATCCAATGAGCGGCAGAATGACGATTGCCGCCGGGACGGCCAAACGACTCATCGCCGGTGACACGATGTTGGCCAGCAAGCAGCACCTCTCCATTGACGAGGCCCCGGCCGCGCAAACAGCAACTCAGGCGTGAGGGCTCAAGGCCAGCCTATAGCCGCTCCGTCGCCCGTCACAGCCGGCGCTTGAAATCATCCCTAACAGTCGGCACACAGAAAGCTGCTTGTTTCGCGCCTTGGCGCAGCCTGACCGGAGCGGGCGACGGATTTTCCGACGAGAGAAGACTGTTCAACCGATGACCTACGTCGCCACCCTCATCGCCGCCAAAGGTACCCGCCTCACCGACGACCTGATCGCCCGCGCCCGCGCGGCGCTCCCGCAGGCCACCGATATACAATGGCTGGCCAGCGGGGTGGCGGCCGACATTGGCTTTATCCCGCGCGAGCCGGCTGACCGGCAACAGTTGACCGATCACCTGCGCGCGGCGCTTGCCGCAGCCCCGGTCGATATCGCGATCCAGCCGCTCGCCGATCGCCGCAAGAAGCTTCTGGTGGCCGATATGGATTCCACCATGATCGGCCAGGAATGCATTGACGAACTGGCCGACCTTGTCGGACTCAAGGCGCATGTGTCGGCGATTACCGAGCGCGCCATGCGCGGCGAGATCGCGTTCGAGCCGGCGCTGCGCGAGCGCGTCGCGCTGCTCAAGGGCCTGCCTGCCTCCGTCGTCTCCGACGTGATCGCCACCCGCATCACGCCAACACCGGGCGCCCGCGCGCTGATCGGCACCATGCGCGCGCATGGCGCCCACACCGTTCTCGTGTCGGGCGGGTTCTCACTGTTCACGCGCGAGATCGCGGAAATGATCGGTTTCGACGAAAATCACGCCAACACGCTGCTGGTCGAGAACGGCACGTTCACCGGCTTTGTCGACGAGCCGATCCTCGGCAAGGAGGCCAAGCTCGATACGCTGCTCGAAGTCGCGCGCTATCTGCAATTGCCGCTCGCACAAACCATGGCGGTGGGCGACGGCGCCAACGATCTGGCCATGATCGGCCGCGCCGGCCTCGGCGTCGCCTATCATGCGAAACCCGCGGTTGCCGCGGCCGCGCATGTGCGGATCGACCACGGCGATCTGACGGCGCTGCTGTATCTGCAGGGCTATCGGCGGGAGGAGTTTGCGGAAAGTCACGAACAATAACCCGTTCGTCGCCCCGAAAACAGGGACCCAGAGTCACGCGAGGCTGGGTCCCCGCTTGCGCGGGACGAACGAAGTACGTGACTATTGCAGGCCGAGCGTCACGAAACGCAATTCGCCTTCCGGATTGGACACCAGCAGCAGCGCAAGCTTGCGGCCTTCCTTCTTCAACTTGTCGACCTTCTTCTGGAAATCGTCGGTCGTGCCGACCGCCTCCTGCGCTACTTCGACGATGGTATCGCCCGCATGGAGCCGCTTCTCCGCGGCGGAGGAATTCTGGTCGATGCCGGTGATCACCACGCCCTTGACGCTGTCCTTGATCTTGTAGCGCTTGCGCAACTCCGGCGAGATGTTGGCGAGGTCGAGACCGAGCGCCTTCTTCACGACCGTCTTGTCGTCCGGCTTGGCGTCGCTCTGCACCGAGGCCGGACGCGCCTTTTCGGCATCCTCCAGCCGGCCGAGTTTCACCGTCTTCGTTTCCTCCTTGCCCTTGCGGAGGACCACGACTTCCACTTCCTTCCCGACCGGCGTGTCGGCGACGATACGCGGCAGGTCGCGCATCTCCCTGATGTCGCGGCTGTCGAACTTGACGATGATGTCGCCGGCCTCGATGCCGGCGGGCTTGGCCGGGCCCTTGTCGTCGACGCCGGCGATCAGCGCGCCACGCGCCTGCTTGAGGCCGAGGCTTTCGGCAATGTCATCGGTGACCTGCTGGATCCGCACGCCGAGCCAGCCGCGCCGCACTTCCTTGAATTCGCGCAGCTGCTCGATGACGCCCATCGCCACCTTCGAGGGAATGGCGAAGCCGATCCCGATCGACCCGCCCGAAGGCGAGATGATCGCCGTGTTGACGCCGATCACCTCGCCGTCGAGATTGAACAACGGCCCGCCCGAATTGCCTCGATTGATGGCGGCATCGGTCTGGATGTAGTTGTCATACGGGCCGGACTGGATATCGCGATTGCGCGCGGAGACGATGCCCGCGCTCACCGAGCCACCGAGGCTGAACGGATTGCCAATCGCGATCACCCAATCGCCGAGCCTCAGCTTGTCGGAGTCGCCGAACTTCACCGCCTTCAGCGGCTTGTCCGGCTTGATCTGAAGCAGCGCCATATCGGTCTTCGGATCGCGGCCGAGCACCTCCGCCTTGAGGCGCGAGCCGTCGTTGAACACCACGGTAATTTCTTCCGCTTCGGCGATGACGTGATTGTTGGTCACCACGAGCCCGGCCGGATCGATGACGAAGCCGGAGCCGAGCGAGGACGTGCGGCGCGGCGCGCGGTTCTCGCCCTGCCCTCCGGGACCGCGCCGGTTTTCGAAAAAGTCTTTGAAGAAATCCTCGAACGGGGATCCGGGCGGAACCTGCGGCGATCCCTGGTCGTCGCCGCGCCGATCCCCCTGCCGGGGGCCGTTGGGACGCGTCTGGGCTTCGACCCGTTGCGAGGTGGAGATATTCACCACCGCGTCGATCACCGATTCAGCCACGTCGGCGATGTGCTCGGGACCGCGCGCCTGCACCTCGCCCGGCAATGCGGGCAGCAGCAGCGCCGCAGCCGCGAAAGCGGCAAAAACCGGGCGGCGAAACGCGCCGGCTATCGTGGCGAAAGAAGCCGTCATGACTGCGAATTCTCCTGCAAAACGTGCATTAACACTGCTCCCGTCGCATTTCCGAAGCAAGACCAATACCGCCAGTCAAACGGGGACGTGAATGGGGCGGAACTCCACCCTGCTCCAACGCCGCGCCGTTGGAAATTGTGCCGCGACCAGCCGCAACAGTATGAACACCGGCCGGGGCCGCAAGGCCGACATTCCTCCAAAAAATTTGTCGGCATGGCCTGGTCGATCTCTCATCCAGGCCGCACCGGAATTGCACGGTCGGCGCTTGCTTCCCGCGCTTGCAACGGCTCTGCCGCGAAGGCGGGAAGCGCCGGGGGACTAGCTAGCCGCGAACCAGCCAGATCACGAGGATTCCGGTGAGTGCCGACGCGATCCCGACCACACGCAGAGCCTGGTCCGGCATTTCGAGCACGTTGGCCATAGCCTGTTTTGCGGCGCCCGGAAACGCCGCAAACAGCAAGCCCTCGAGCGCGAATACGAGCCCGATCGCGACGACGAAGTCCCACATGGCCCGCTTCTATCGCGCGTGGGGACGGATCACCTCGCGGCTGCGGTCGGTGAGCCGGGCGTGCCCGGCTGCTGCGGCTGCGTTGCGTTCGGCATCCGACCCGACGGATCGACGAAAAAGCGGAAGAATTCCGAATCCGGCTTCAGCACCAGGCGCGTGTCGTTATTGCCGAGCCCGGATTCATAAGCCTGCATCGACCGGTAGAAGGCGAAGAAGTCGGGGTCCTTGCCGTAGGCTTCCGCGAAAATGCGGTTGCGGGTGGCGTCGCCCTCACCGCGGATCTGCTCGCCCTTGGCATTGGCCTCGGCCACCAGCACGGTCACGTCGCGGTCGGCGCGGGCGCGGATTTCCTGGGCTCGCTGGGCGCCCTGCGCGCGAAATTCGGCTGCCTCGCGCTGACGCTCGGTCTGCATCCGCTGATAGACCGCCTGGCTGTTCTGTTCCGGCAGATCGGCCCGCCGGATTCGCACGTCCACCACGTTGATGCCGTAACGCTCGGCCTCACGGTCGAGTTGCTCGCGGATGTTTTTCATCAACTGGTCGCGGTCATCGCGCACCACGGTCTGGAACGATGACTCGCCGAGCACGCGGCGGAGCGCGGAGTTGAGCAGTGTCGACAGTTGCGAGTTCGCCGCCGGGACTGTGCCGATCGCCTGGTAAAAGCGCAGCGGATTGACGATCCGGTAGCGCGCGAAGGCATCGACCACCAGCCGCTTCTGGTCGGACGCGATCACTTCCTGGGTCGGATTCTCGAGGTCAAGGATGCGCTTGTCGACATAGACGACGCTGTCGATGAACGGAGCCTTGAAATGCAGGCCGGGCTCGGTGACCACGTTCACCGGATTGCCGAGCCGGATCACGATGGCCTGCCGCGTCTCCGGCACGGTGAAGATCGAGCTGTAGCCGACGAAAGCGGCGACCAGCACGAGAACCAGCAGCACGCCGCCGGCGATACCGAGTTTCATGGTGGCTGTCTCCTTTAGCGGCGCTGCTGGGCTTGTGGTTGCTGTTGTTGTTGTTGCGGCTGCGCCGGCCGCGGGCGATTTTGATCGAGCGACAGATATGGAATGACGGCTTGACCACCGGCGCCCGTGTTCCCGGCGTCGAGAATGAGCTTGTCGGTGCCGCTCAGCAGGCGCTCCATGGTCTCGAGATAGAGCCGCTGGCGCGTGACCTGCGGCGCCTTGGCATATTCCTCAAGAACCTGGCTGAAGCGGGCGGTCTGACCGGTGGCTTCCGCGACCGTCTGCTCGCGATAGGCTTCCGCATTTTGCAGGATCTGCGCGGCCCGGCCGCGGGCTTCCGGCACCACCCGGTTGGCGTAGGTTTGCGCCTCGTTCTGCGCGCGTTCGAGGTCGGCGCGCTCCGCCTGCACGTCACGGAAGGCGTCGATGACCTGCGCCGGCGGATCGACCTTCTGCAGCTGCACCTGGGTGATCATGATGCCCGAACCGTAGTCATCGAGGGTCTTCTGCATCAGTTCGTGCACGGCGTTCTCGATGGTCTGCCGGTTGGTGGTCAGGATCTGGGAAATGTTGGAGCGGCCGATCACCTCGCGCATCGCGCTTTCGGCGACCGCCTTCACCGTGCCCTCGGGATACTGGATGTTGAACAGGAACTGGCCGGCGCCACGGTCCGGCTTGATCTTCCAGAACACCGAGAAATCGACGTCGACGATATTTTCGTCGCCGGTCAGCATCAGGCTTTCCTCCGGCACGTCACGCGTCGAGGTGCCCCGCCGCGCATCGTCGACGATGCGCATGCCGACATCGATCCGGTTGATGCGCTCGATATTGACCTTGGTGACCGCCCCGACCGGATACGGCCAGGTATAGCCCCAGCCCGCCGGTGCATCGCGGACATACTTGCCGAAGCGCTGGACCACGCCGAGTTCGCCCGGCTGCACGACGAAGAAGCCGGAGATGCCCCACAGGAACAGCGCGACGACCAGCGCGATCGCGATCCCGACCTTGCCGCCGAAGCTGCCGCCGGGCAGCACGGTCTTCAGCTTGTCCTGGCTGCGCCGCAGCAGATCCTCAAGATCCGGCGGCTGCGCGCCGCCGCCTTGTTGCGGACCCGACCCCCATGGTCCCTTCGGCCCCGAACCCCAGGGGCCGCCGCCACCGCCACCGCCCTGATTGCTCCACGGCATCTTGATCCTCCTTGAGCGCGGCCAACCCGGCCGGCGCCTGGCATCTCTTTAGCTGGAATCCGCCTGAACCTGCGGTTCTGTCGGCGGCGGTTATAGGGGACCACCCTGCCCCTTACAACGCGCGCTCATGCCGCGCCGGCACGCTCATAGCGCACGATAGTAAAGTCATACTCGTCGTCCTGCCCCTTGGGCTGCGGCAGCCGTTCGGCTTCGCGCCAGATCGCAGGATCAACCGCCGGGAAATAGGTATCCCCGCGCGGTTCCGCATGGACCAGCGTCAAAATGATCCGGTCGGCCCGCGCCATGGTCTGTTCGAAAATTTCGGTGCCGCCGATCACGGCAATGGCATCGGCGCCGCGGCGAAGCGCGTCGCCGCGCGCCACCGCCAGCGCCCGATCGATACCGGGCGCCACAACGACACCGGGCGCGGCGAAATCGGGCTGCCGGGTGATCACGATATTGGTGCGCCCCGGCAGCGCCTTGCCGATGGATGCGTAAGTCTTGCGACCCATCACCACCGGCTTGTTCATGGTGACGGATTTGAAGAATTTCATGTCGGACTTGATGCGCCAGGGAAGCGCATTGTCGCATCCGATCACGCCGTTCTCGCCGGCCGCGACGACCAGGATGACCGCGATCGTGCCCGATGCGCCGGCGCCGCGACCGCTCACACCGCGACCTCCGCCCTGATATGCGGGTGCGGGTCGTAGCCGGTCAGCGCGAAATGCTCGTAGCGGAATGCGAAGATATCGCGCACCGACGGATCGATGGTCATTTTCGGCAATGCGCGCGGCGCCCGCGACAATTGCAGTTCCGCCTGTTCGACATGATTGAGATACAGATGCGCGTCGCCGAAGGTATGGATGAACTCGCCCGGCTTGAGGCCGGCGACCTGCGCGACCATCATCGTGAACAGCGCATAGGACGCGATGTTGAACGGCACGCCGAGGAAAATGTCGGCCGAGCGCTGATAGAGCTGGCAGGACAGCCGGCCTTCGGCGACATACAACTGGAACAGGCAGTGGCATGGCGGCAGCGCCATCCTGTCGATATCGGCCGGGTTCCATGCGGTCACGATCAGTCGCCGCGAATCAGGATTGCGCTCGAGATCGCGCATCAGGCCGGCGATCTGGTCGATCGTGCCCCCGTCGCGCGCCGGCCATGAGCGCCATTGCGCCCCGTAAACCGGGCCGAGATCGCCGTTTTTATCCGCCCATTCATCCCAGATCGTGACCCCGTTGTCGCGCAAGTAGCCGATATTGGTGTCGCCGCGCAGGAACCAGAGCAATTCATGCACGATCGACTTCACGTGCAGCTTCTTGGTGGTGACGAGCGGGAAGCCGTCGGCCAGATCGAAGCGCATCTGATGGCCGAACACCGACAGCGTTCCGGTGCCGGTGCGGTCGCGCTTCTCCACGCCCTCGCGCAGCACATGGTCCATCAGGTCGAGATATTGCTTCATCGTTCGCTTCCGGCCGATTTCGTCGTCTGCGCGTCCCCGCGCAACCGAGGACCAGCTTGCTGGATTCCCGCTGTCGCGGGAATGAGCGGGGTGCATCTGAGCGCTGACTATCCCTGAAATTGGGACGATTCTGCACATAAAAAAGGGCGGCCGGACCGGCCGCCCCTTCGTGCGCAAAGCTGCGCGGAACCGCTTACTGCGTGATACCCGACGCCTTGATCACCGGAGTCCAGCGGGCGATCTCGCTCTCCACCAGCTTGTTCAGGGCGGCCTGCCCGCGCCGGTCGGGGCCGGGAATGTCGCTGCCAAGGTCGGCCAGACGCTTGCGGACGCCTTCATCGTCCAAGGCCTTCGACAGCGCGTCGGAGAGCTTGTCCAGCGCTTCCTTCGGCGTGCCCTTGGGCGCGAACAGCGCGTTCCAGGCCGAGACCTGGAAGTCCGGCATGCCCGCTTCCTTGGTGGTCGGGACATCCGGCAGCGCCGGGTTTCGCTCCGGCGTGCCGATCGCGTAGGCCTTGATGTTGCCGGCTTTGATCTGCGGTACGAGATTGACGATCTGGTCGCACATATAGTCGACCTGGCCGCCGAGCAGCGCGTTCAGCGCGGGACCTGTGCCCTGGAACGGAATCGCCGTCGGCTTCACGTTCAGCACCGAATTCAGCAGCAGGCAGCTCGTGAACGATACCGAGCCGACGCCGGCATGGGCGGCATTCACCTTGTCGGCATTGGCTTTCACATAAGCGGCGAATTCCTTCAGGTCCTTGGCCGGAAAGTCCTTCCTCGCAACGATCAGCACCGGCGTGCCGGCGGCGAGGCCGATCGGCTCGAAATTGTTCACCGGGTGGTAGGCGAGTTTCGGATAGAGCGCGACCGCAGCCGCATGCGTGCCCATATGGCCCATGATGATCGTGTAGCCGTCCGGATTGGCGCGCATCGCGCGCGTGGCGCCGGTGGTGCCGCCGGCGCCGACCACGTTTTCAATCACGATCTGCTGGCCGAGCGTCTTCGACATGTGATCGGCGACGATCCGCGCGATGATATCGGTCGGACCGCCGGCCGCGAACGGCACGATCATGGTGATCGGGCGGGCCGGATAGGCCTGCGCCGCAGCCGGCGCAGCGAAGCCCGCGAGGGCCACAAGCCCGGCGAGCGCGCCCGCCAGACGATTGATGATACGCATGCTGAAACTCCTCCGTCAGCGTTCCCTCGATTCTGCCTGAATTATGCAAACCCCGGGCAGGATCGAGCGGGGCGAAAAGACATCGGGCGGCGTTTCATAGAAAACGCCGCCCGAAATCAAGTCCCCAATTCGGCTGAATGTTCGCTAGCCTTCCTCGACGAAAACCTCGTCGCGCTTCTTGCGGATGGTGGGCAGCACCGCAATGATCAGCAGTAGCGCCGAAAGCGCGAGCAGCGTCGCGGAGATCGGCCGTGTGATGAACACGGTGGCATCACCGCGGGCGATCAGCATGGCGCGGCGGAGATTTTCTTCCATCAGCGGGCCAAGCACGAAGCCGAGCAGCATCGGCGCCGGCTCGAAATCGTGCTTCACCAGCCA